>JAZUCH010000103.1:0-38690 GCA_045639025.1 Bacteroidales bacterium | reverse complement strand
GTAAAGCAGAGAACGCCCATGCGCTATGCGTGGGCTTTACTCGTATAATTTGGTGAATAGGTAAGTCGAAGGACCTGAGATTCAGATTAAGCGGTAAGCACCACGCTTTTTTTGTGTACGTAAGAGATTATTTATGGTGCTTTTATTAACAATTATTAATAAACTAAATTTAAAAGAATATGAAAACTTTAAAAGCAACCTTAATCTTATTAGTAGCATTATTTGTAACTTCATGCATGCCTTCTTCTTACCTTACATATTATAAATACGATGAAAGTACAGCACGCTATATGAACCCATCAATGACATCAGGTTACATCACTCCAACCATTGCAGACTTGAATGTTTCAAAGACAAAAATATCTGAAACAGAAACCTACAAAAACACTTTGACCTCAAAAGACATGAACAGTGCAGAGAACTCACCTACTATTGAATATCTCAAGAACTACACTGTATCAAAAGCCGTCAAGAAACATAATGCAGATGTTATAGTAGCACCAATCTTCGACATCAAGACAAGCGAAGACTTTGAAACAATAGAGGTTAACGTAAGCGGTTATCCAGCTAACTTTGTAAACTTCAGAAATGTAAAAGCAACTGACACTATAACATTAAGAATGTATAATATAGAAGTGGCACAACCTAAATAATTGAATTATGAAAATAAAAATCATTACACTACTAGCTGCTATTTTCTTATTAAGCAATATCTCTTGGGGACAAGTCGGTGAATACCGAGTAAGAAAAACCGAGACTATTACAAAGAAAATAGAAAAACCTAAAGTTGTAAGAGAAAACAATCCACAAAGAGAAGGATTCTTTGTAATAACAGAAGCTGGATTGATTGGATTTGACAATTGGGGTGTCTACCATAGAGAAAGTTATGTTCTCAATGCAAATGGAATTTTTGGTTATGAATTCAACAATCACTTTGCTGCAGGTATTGGTATTGGTTTAAATGTTACAAATTATTTAAATTTACCATTATATATCAGCATACGAGGTGACATAACTAAAAGACCTATTACAACAAACATAACACCATATTATGGTGTTGATTTTGGTTATAATATAAAACTAACTTCATACGAAGGGAATTATAACAAAGGTATACTTTTCTCACCTGAAATTGGCATCAGAACCAATAAATTTTATATTGGAACAGAATTTATGATAACCAAACATTATAGATATTATTATGGCACATCTCCAAATTTAGTTTTGTCCATCAAACTAGGTTACAAGATACCATTAAACAACATTCAGAAATTTTGGTAATATTAGATACATATTCTATTTAAGACACGTTCATTAAGACATGTCATTTAAGACACACGTCCGTGTGTCTCTACACGAGATTCGGTTAAGAAGTAGCAGATACTATTTTATACCTATAACTCACGTAGAGACGTACGGACGTACGTCTTTGAAAATCAAAAAATATATTTTAGACACGTCTATTCAGACACACGTCCGTGTGTCTCTACACGAGATTCGGTTGAGAAATAGTTTATACTATTTTATACTTGAATATCGGGTAGAGACGTACGGACGTACGTCTTTTGAAAATCAAACGTTCATTTAAGACATGTCATTTAAGACACACGTCCGTGTGTCTCTGCGCGAGATTCGGCTGAAAAATAGCAAATACTTTTTTATAATTGAAACTCACGTAGAGACGTACGGACGTACGTCTTTATAAATCAAACGTCCATTTCAGACACATCTTCAGACACACGTCCGTGTATCTCTACGCGAGATTCGGTTGAGAAATAGTTTATACTATTTTATACTTGAATATCGGGTAGAGACGTACGGACGTACGTCTTTAAAAAAATAACATCAATACAAAAATTCATCATTATAATCTTCATCATCATTCCAATTCTTCGGATTAGCAATAATATAATTAGAGACATTTATAAACTCTTGTTCATCCCTAATTATATTATCATAATAATTTTTCTGCCACAACGGATTTTCTCTATTAAACTTAGGAATATCAACATTAGATTCGTCAATCCAATCATCCACCTTACTAACAGTTGAAGACTTAAATGAACTAACGAATGATGAGATTGATTTTGGTTTTCGAAATAATACTGGAATATTATCTTTATTATACATTGTCACCCTATCTTTTCTCAACTGAACAATCATGTGAATATGATTTGGCATGATGATATATTCCTTTAATTTCAATTCTGCCCTTATTTCAAACGATCTTAACAATTCATTCCTTACAATATTACCAATATCATTGTATATCATCTTACCGTCAACTATCTTTCCGAAATAATTGACGCGATTGTGCGTAACTATCGTGATATAATAACATCCAAAATCAGCATAATCCCAACCTTTAAATCTTGTTGATTCTATTCTAAATCTATTTTTATAATAATCTCCCATAAAAATCCCTCCTTTTTAAATACACGTCAATTTAGACACATGCTCATTCAGACACACGTCCGTGTGTCTCTACACGATATTCGTTTTAAGAAATTGCTGATACTATTTTATACTTGAATCTCACGTAGAGACGTACGTCTTGAATCAAACAAAGGAACAAAATTAAAACAGATCACAATACATTGCAAGGGAAAAAAACTTAAAAATTATTAACAATATTTGTTAGACACAAATCTATTTTAGACACACGTCCGTGTGTCTCTACACGAGATTCGGTTAAGAAGTAGCAGATACTATTTTATACTAGAACTCACGTAGAGACGTACGGACGTACGTCTTTGAAAATCAAAATATATTTCAGACACAAATCAATTTATAAATACGTTCATTTCAGACAGACGCCCGTGTGTCTCTACACGAGATTCGGTTGTGAAATAGCTGATACTATTTTATACCTAGAACTCACGTAGAGACGTACGGACGTACGTCTTTGAAAATCAAAATATATTTTAGATAATCCATTTCAGGCACACGTCCGTGTGTCTCAACGCGAGATTCGGTTGTGAAATAGCTGATACTATTTTATACCTAGAACTCACGTAGAGACGTACGGACGTACGTCTTTGAAATGAATTACGTCTAAAACAATATAATACACGTCCGTGTGTCTTAAATTATTTTTAATATTTTTGTACTTCGTCAAATTCAAGCCATGAAAACAAAAATATTAACACTATTAACCATATTTCTTTTATGTTCTAATTCTTATTCTCAAGAAGTCAGAGGTTTCTACGCCAAGGCTTCTGCTAATATTGCATATCCCATTCCTGGTGTCATCGGTTCTGTCGGTTATGAATTCAACAAGCATTTTGCAATAGGTATAGGTGGTGGTGTCATCTCCGCTGCCTTCTACGATATCTGCTTTCCACTCAGCCTTGAAATCAGCGGCGACATAACAAAAAAGAATATCATAGGAAACGCTGCTCTTTGCTATAGCATCGAACCTATGATATTACCTGGAACTAATCTATATTATGTCCTTCCGAAAATAGGATTAAGAAATAACAACTGCCATTTTTATCTAACCGTAATGGGTGTTAATTTTGGATATCGTTTTAGTTTAAAGACTACAAGACTACGAGACTACAAGACTACAAGCAATTAGTATCTATAAACTTGTAGTCTTGTTGACTTGTTGTCTCCTTGTCTTATACTTATCACTCTCCCCAATAATTATAATTTTCAACGTCTTTCATCAGTTCTCGCACTGCTGCTTCGAGTTGTTCGTCGATGCCGGCAGCAAGTTTCTCTGGTGTGTTTCTTACCTTCACGTCTGGTTCAAGTTGTGAGTTTTCAAGATAATAGCCTTCTTGTGTCCTGTAACCGACAGTTGGTAAACCGAAGTACATGCTTTCATCTTGCAAGGTCTCCCATGTCACACTGCTCATCGTTCCTGGGACTGGCATACCGACAAGCTTACCCATCTTCTTGTATTTATAAACCCATGGCGTTCCGTGTGCATTGCTGTAGTTAGCCTCACACATCAACATGATTGAAGGTTTTACATAACGACGTGATGGCATCACGCAAGCGACGCTGTCGCGAATGACTTGTTCGAGGTATTTCTCACCGCTGAACAAGATTTCAATATCTTCGTGCAAACGACCGCCGCCATTGAAACGAGTGTCGATGACAATACCTTTTCTCTTGTTATATTTACCTAAGATATCGGCATAGACATCACGGTAGCTAGCATCGCCCATGCTCTTAATATGGACATAACCCAATGTTCCATTAGAAAGACTATCAACGATTTCAGCATTATGTTTAATCCAGCGTTGATATAACAACTCATTTTGTGTTCCTTTTGAAATAGGTTTGACAATCTCATCCCAACGTTTCTTAGTATCAGGATTATAAACTGTTACCAAGACTTGTTTTCCGACTTTCTTATTCAAAAGTGGGAAATAATCCATGTCTTTTGTAATCTCTATTCCATCGATTTTTTCAATAATATTACCTGCTTCAACTTTAGAATGATTTTTATCGAAAGGACCATTTTCCAATACCTCATCAATCAAAAGACCATCGCCTTCATAGTTAACGTCGAAGAGAAGACCGAAGTAAGCAGTCACGTCGCCGCTCTTGCCATTGCTACGCATGCCTGCTCCTGAATGTGAAACATTAAGCTCACCGAGGATTTCGCTCATCAATTCTGTGAAGTCGTAGTTGTTATTGATATGTTCCAAGAATGGATAGAAGTCTTTCTTGATTTGAGCGAAGTCAGCACCGTTGCTGTCTCTTCTGAAGAGACGTTTGTTTTCTTGCAAGAAGATGTGATTGTACATATACTCGCGTTCAGCTTTGCGGTCGAGAGTCATAGTAGCATCATATTTAATAGGTGTAGCCTTGCCACCTTTAGTCTCTATAGTTTGAAGGTTGCCGCCTGACAAGACAAACAACTTATCGCCTTTTTTATTCAATTTAATCTCAGCACCGCCCATACCAAGTTTCTTCATAATCTTAGTAGATTTCTCGCGTACGTCAAACTCCCAGAGGTCGTAGCCTTTTTCGAAAGCAGTCAAGAAGAACAATTTGTCGCCATCTTTTGAGAGTGATATTCCTGAGAGTCGTGATGACATAGGAGTGAGACGGATGATACGCTCATCAAGGCCATCGAGTTCAACGACGATATCTTTTTTCTCTTCAGCTTTCTTATCGTCTTTCTTATCTTTCTTATCTTTTTTGTCTTTCTTGTCGTCAGACTTCTCTGCCAAATCTTTAGCCATCTTCTCTTCTTTCTTCAAGAGGTCGTATTCTTCTTTTGAGAGACGGAATTTATCGTAAGCCTCTTGATTCAAGAATGCGATGAACGCGTCATCCTGGCTACCCCATGATGCATGAGAGCGCATGCCATAACGATTTGAGATGAATGTGACAGCATTACCATCCAATGCCCATTGAGGTGACGATGTTATATATGCGCTGTTGGTGATATTGTGAATCTTCATATCGCCGTTTGCAGAAACGATGCCGACATCTGAATAAGGGTCGTGCATATTAGTAATCAAAGTAAGAGCGAACCACTTGCCGTCTGGCGACCATTCATATTCAAAACAATAGTCGTCGTTGCGATAATGTTGGGTTCCGTCTGTGATTTGACGTACTTTCTTTGACTCAAGGTTAATAACTTTTAAGATATTTCTGTTTTCAATAAAAGCCAATTCTTTTCCGTCAGGAGAAAACTTAGGCACACCGCGTTCGATGCCGTCGTCTTCAAACAAAGGTTCTTCATTAATTAATGTAGCGTATGTAAAGTTGATGTCTTCCTTGCGAGCCATCTCTGCCTTATAGAGGCTGAAGTAACCGTCGCGTTCTGATACGTAAACGAGAGTCTTACCGTCAGGAGAGAATGTTGGATAAGCTTCTGCTTCCGGTGTATGAGTGATTTGTTTTGTTGTCTGATATTCTTCTGATGTCACGAATATTTCACCGCGAGAGACGAAAGCGATGAGGTCGCCGTCAGGAGTGATAGTGATATCATGAGCATTACCGAACTTGCCGATAACAGGAGTTTCATCTTGGTCGTTGACGATTTGAATTTCAACTTTCTTAGGTTCGCCATTCAATGTCTGAGTATAAATCTCACCTTGGAAACCGTAGCATAACAAACCATCATTTGATACTGTCAAGAATCTAACAGGATAAGTAGGGAAGTCTGTGATTTGCTGAGCGCTGTTAACATCATTGACATTTGCTTTATAAACGTTGAAGTTGCCGCCTTCACCTTCGCTGAGGAAAACTATTTCTTCTTTTCCAGGAAGGAAACGAGGGTCGCGGTCTTCACCGATATTTGTTGTCAAGATAGTATGAGTCTTTTCTTTAGCGTCGTAATAAACGATGTCGCGAGCCATTGAAGAAATCTGGTGTTTACGCCATTCGTCTTCACCGCCTTTCTCATCGTAATAGAGGAATGACTCGTTGTCGCTATCAAAAGAAATGCTGCATACATTAGTAGCGACCACTTGTTGAGGACGACCGCCATTCACCGACACCTTATATAATTCGCGCATCCATCCGGCTGGAAACTGTGCGTTGTCGGCGTCTCTTTGGATATTTGCTCTATAATAAATCATAGAGTCGTCGGCTGAGAATGCGAGAGGAATCTCTGAGGTAGAGTTTGTTGTCACTCTCTTAGCCACACCGCCATCAACAGAGACGATATATATGTCGAAGTTTGCGTTTCTGTCTGTGGAGAAAGCGATGTATTTACCATCGTTCGACCATATAGGATTTGAGTCGTAAGATGAGTTTGTCGTAATCTGGCGAGCTTGTCCGCCTTCTGCACCAACAACATAAATATCACCTTTATAAGCAAAAGCAATCTTATCGCCCTGAGGAGATATCGCGTTATAACGCATCCATAATGGTTGTGAGCCTTGAGCTATGAGCTGTGAGCCTTGGAACAAGATAATAAACAAAAATGCCAATAATCTTGTAGTCTTGTAGTCTTGTAGTCTTGTAGTCTTTTTCATATTATTAAAATTTAATATTCTTACCACTCATTCTTAATTTTATTCCTGTTATCACCTTCTTTGTATATTCAGGGAAATCGCTTCTCATAATCCAGTCATAATATTGAGGTTCGAAGCGGAACACATCCTCCACCCTTTTATCTTTATGCTTGCCGAATTTAAACACTTCCTTACCTTCATCATCGAAGACGATTTGTCCAGCAAGGTCAGCATTTTTATTATGAGAAGAGAATTGAGATAATGCCTGCATATCGTTTTGTACCGGCACTGATGTCACGCCATGGAAGTCGGTATATTCCACATCTTGATATTTGTCGAGCATAGCCATAAGCACCTCGTAGGTAGCACTAGTATCAGCCGCTGCAGAGTGAGCGTCTTCAAGCTCTTTATTCACAAAGAAACGATATGCGCCTTTGAGAGTACGAGGCTCCATTTTCATAAATATATTCATCACATCGATGAGGTTTCTTGCTTTAATGTCAAAATCGATACCTGCGCGGATAAACTCTTCCATCAGGAAAGGCACATCGAATTTCAAGATGTTATAACCAGCGATATCGCATGAGCCGAAGAACCTGGCAATCTCAGGAGCGAGTTCCTTGAACGACTTGCAATCCTTGACATCGGCATCGGATATATGATGAACAGCTGTTGTTTCAGGAGGGATAGGACAACCAGGATTTACGAGCCATGTCTTCTGCTCCTCTTCACCATTAGTATTGACTTTCAATACGCTAATTTCAATAATGCGATCATGAGAGATGTTTAATCCTGTAGTCTCAAGATCGAAAAACGCTATAGGTTTTCTTAGATTTAACTTCATAACTAAAACAAAATATTTGTTGTCAAAGATAAGAAAAGTCTTAAGGCGAAAGGCAAAAGGCAAAAGTTTTTTTTAACGGCATTATGCACGGTGCCTGAGCTTGTCGAAGGCACAATGCTCGGTGCTTCGACAAGCTCAGCGACCGAAACTAAAGTAATGGGCATTATCGTTTCACTGCAAATCTAGCCGTTTTAAATAATCCATTTTCCTGGATTTGCAGGAAGTATAATCCTGATTCCAACTCTTCAACAGAAATAGTTCCAGAGGAAAAACCATTACTTACCTCTTGTCCCATAATATTGAAAATGGAATATTCAACTTCTTCGCAGGAGATATTTATTTCCAGGAAATCAGATGCCGGATTAGGATAAATTTCCAGAGATTGCTCCACTGGCAATTCATTGACAGCATCAGTAGAAGATGGAATGATATTCAGAATAATACCTTCCATCTTTGTCATTCCATAATAGAAGTTAGGGTCAGGGATGTCGTACCAACCATCCATAGCGCCGCCATATCCGGAATTGATATGAAATTTGCCGTTATCTTCGCGATAGCCATCCACCACTACATTATGTCCTACCGTACCGTCAGGATTCTCAACGGCCAAGTGTGCTGGATAACCATCCCGCAAATTAGATATCAAAGTAGCATACATAACGGAATCAGGTTCACGGAAAAGCACGCAGTCGTCGAAGCCAAATCTCTTGTATGCATCAAAAGCCTGATCAACATAGAAAGTCCCAGAACCTTCGGAGGTATAGACTTGCTTGCAAGCCGTTCCACAGGCGAAAATGAGAGCAGCCGCTTGCAAGTCGGAGAGCGGCTCAAGTCGCATCAAAGTTGCATCGATGGAATCCAACATCTTATTCAACTGATGGAATGGAAGAAACTCCAAATCCTTATAATCATCATCGATATTATAATTGCGGCCAGCATATTGATGAACATAATCGTCGCTATCGGAAAAACGAGTGCCCTGCGTCGTTCTCAAATAATTTATAATCTGTCCCATTGCTACCGCAGGACATCCGGCATAACTATACGAGTTATTATTCAAAGGATCTTTCGGACACAGCTGATTATATGGAAAGTCCTGATTCCAGTATGTATTAAGAAAACCACCTGATTTAATCATTGAGGCGTCAGCACACACATTATCTACAACATTAATATTAGAATTCTGACCCATAACGCTTGATGCGCCAAAAGCATTAAACAAGAAGATCGTGCATACGACCATAAGATAAAATGACATTTTCTTCATAAGTGATGCTATTTTTTGCAGTCGCTAAATTATGGATTATTTTAAAAAAAACAAATAAAAATTTAAGGTTTAAAGTTTATGGTTTATGGTATATTTATTAAACTATCAGCATATTGCCAAGTCATATATATTTTTTTCAAAAAAAAGTTCGTACTATAATATTTTTCTTTATTTTTGTGAAATCAAAATTGACAGGTAGAACACAAATTTTTGACAGTTATGGAAAATGAAAAGATGAACAATCGTGAAGAATTGTTTTCAAAAGCAATACGTGCTGGTAAACGTACTTACTTTTTCGACGTGAAGACAACAAAAGGTGAAGAGAAGTATATGACAATCACAGAGAGCAAACGTCGTTTCAGCAACGAGCAAAATCGTTTTTTCTATGAGAAACACAAACTTTTCCTCTATAAAGAAGACTTCGAAAAATTCAGCAATGCATTAAAAGAAACATTGAATTTCATTGAAACAGGCGAATATCCAGAAGGATACTTCGACCAACCAAGACACGAAGACTTCGAAGACGATGACAAATCATTAGAAGAATGGTTCGATGATTTAGACAAATAAAATGGCTAAAGACAAAAGTCTAATGACTAAAGGTTTAAGGGAGCTGCTAATAAATGGCAGCTCTTTTTTTTGTTCATAATGAAAAATTGAGAATGAAGAATGAATAGTTAATAGTCCGTGCGTTTAGAAAATGTATCTGAAAAATATTTGTTTACCTAAGTTTAAATCCTACATGTAATATGGTTTGATAATTTACAATATTTTTTTAAGAATTTTTCCCTTGCAAGATATTATATTCCAATGTATCTTTGTAGTTGATAAAATCATGTTAAACCTAATACCAAAATTATAATGAAATCGATTATGACAATAAAAAATGTCAGTAGTGATGACATTTTCAAAGACGCACAAGAAATAATAGAACAAACTCGTGGTAATGCATATCAAGCTATCAACGTTGCAACGATACAACGCAATTGGCTTTTAGGCAAACGAATAGCTGACGAAGAACTAAAAGGCAAAAACAGAGCTGAATATGGTAAGGAAATTGTAAAAAAACTTGCAGAATTCTTAACCAACAAATATGGGAAAGGATTTGATTTCAGCAGTTTATATAAATATGTACGTTTCTACAAGGAGTTTCCAGAGATTTTGGACTTGTCGAGTCCAAAATTCTACCTCTTATCATGGACACACTATAGGTCATTGTTAAGGGTCTCAGATAAAACAGCCAGAGATTGGTATATGCATGAGGCAATCAATGAGACCTGGAATGTAAAAACGCTTGACAGAAACATTGCTTCTCAATATTACTATCGTCTGTTGCAATCACATAACAAGCATGTTGTAAAAGATGAAATGAAACAGATAACAGAAAACTTACAAAAAGACAAACTGGAATTTATAAAGAACCCTATTGTTGCAGAATTTTTGGGATTATCTCCAAATACCGATTTATCTGAAACGCATCTTGAGAGCGCCATCATCACGCACCTTCAAAACTTTATTATGGAATTAGGGAAAGGTTATGCCTTTGTTGCGCGTCAGCAGCACATACACACAGATATGGGAGATTTCTATATTGACCTTGTATTTTACAATTATATTCTAAAATGTTTTTTACTCGTTGACTTGAAAACAGAAAGGATAACACACCAAGATGTCGGACAGATGGATATGTATGTAAGGATGTATGATAAATTAAAAAGGACAGAAGGAGACAACCCGACCATTGGACTAATTTTATGTTCTGAAACAAGTGAGGATATGGCTCGTTACTCTGTCTTAAACGACAACAATCATCTTTTTCAAGCCAAATATCTAACATTCTTGCCATCAACAGAAGTATTGATAAACGAAATCAAACAGCAAAAGATAATTTTCGAACTACAATCCGAGAATAAATGATCTGACAACAATTAAATATTGTTGAAAACTTCCTTAAAACAGACGTGATTTTTTACAATAAAAACACTACCTTTGTAGTTTGATAAATAAATCAACAAGATATGGGAAAGATAATAGCGATAGCGAATCAAAAAGGCGGTGTAGGTAAAACAACCACAGCGATTAACCTGGCAGCAAGCCTTGCAGTCCTTGAACACAAAACACTTCTTATAGACGCCGACCCACAGGCCAACTCGACATCAGGTGTGGGCTTCGACCCTAAGGAGATTGACAACAGCATCTACGAATGCATCATCGACAATCTTAATCCTAAAGACATCATAAAGGAGACAGAGACACCTAACCTCTACCTCCTCCCTGCTCACATCGACCTCGTCGGTGCCGAGATAGAAATGATAAACCTGCCTCACCGCGAGAAAATGATGAGCGACGCACTCGCTGAAGTAAAGGAAGAATACGATTACATCATCATCGACTGCTCTCCTTCTCTCGGCCTCATCACCGTCAACGCGCTCACAGCAGCCGACTCTGTCATCATTCCCGTACAATGCCAATACTTCGCCCTCGAAGGTCTGGGCAAACTGCTTAACACAATAAAGATCGTACAAAGCCGTTTCAACCCAGAACTCGACATCGAAGGCATCTTGTTGACCATGTTCGACTCAAGAACAAGAATATCAAAACAGGTGGTCAGCGAAGTCAAGACTCACTTCCAAAGCATGGTGTTCGATACCATCATCAACGTCAACACTCGTCTCAGCGAGGCTCCAAGCTTCGGCCAGACCGCTATCATGCACGACGCCACAAGTATCGGCGCTATCAATTATCTTAACCTAGCAAGAGAAATATTAAAAAACAACGCAGAAGATGTCACTACAGAATAAAAGAAGAGGATTAGGCCGCGGACTCGACGCCATCTTGCAAAGTCCGGAGACCGACATAACATCGTCAGATATTTCAGGCAACTACGTAGCAGGCGCCGTTGCCGAACTCAATATAGACTTCATTGAAGCCAACCCGTTCCAGCCAAGAACCGACTTCGACGAAAACGCTCTCAATGAATTGGCCGAGTCGATAAAGGTACAAGGCGTGATACAGCCAGTCACAGTAAGAAAGATGGGACGCGACAAATATCAGCTCATCTCAGGCGAACGCCGTCTCCGCGCATCAAAACTCGCAGGTCTTAAGACAATACCTGTATATATCCGCGTGGCCAACGACGAACAAATGCTCGAGATGGCATTGATAGAAAACACTCACCGCGAAGGTCTCAACGCAATAGAGGTCGCTCTCTCATACCAACGCCTCATTGAAGAATGTAATATCACACAGGAAGAACTCAGCGAGAAAGTGGGTAAAGACCGTTCAACTGTGACCAACTTTCTCCGTCTCCTCAAGCTACCTCCTGAAGTACAGGTAGCTCTACGCGACGGATTCATCTCTATGGGTCAGGCTCGCGCTATAATCAATATCGACGACAAGACAAAACAGCTTATCATATTAAAAGAGATAATCGACAAAGACCTCAGCGTAAGACAGGTTGAAGAACTCGTACGTTCTCTTAACACCAAAAATGTTAAAACAAAAAAACAAAAGAACGTGTTACCTGAAGCCTTCATCTATAAAGTTGACTCTTTGTCAAAAGCACTCGACGCTAAAATCAAAGTCGACCGCAACAGCAAAGGCAAAGGCTCCTTGACTATAAGCTTCAAAAACGACGAAGACTTCGAGAGACTAATCTCTATAATCAACAAAAATTGATTTCAAGAATGTTAAGACATTTTCTCATATTATTGGTATTCGCCGTATGTTCAAGTTCCGCTCTCGCAAAAAACGACAGCATCGTAGCGCAAGAGAAACATGACCCTAAAAAAGCCACTTTGTACTCAGCAGTGTTGCCTGGCTTAGGCCAAGCTTACAATAAAAAATATTGGAAAGTGCCTGTCGTTTATGCAGGAATAGGAACAATATCTTATTTCATCATAACCAATAACAACGGATACAAAGACTATAGGGATGCTTACGACTACAAATCGGGAACATCAACAGAGGCCAATAAAGAAATCATAGACATAGCCAACAAATATTCATCTGAGAATCTCATAACAATCAGGGATTATTACCGACGCAATATGGAACTCAGCTGGATAATATTGGCACTATGGTACGGAATAAATATAATCGACGCCACCGTTGACGCTCATTTCTTTGAATACGACATTGGCGACGACTTGTCATTAAAAGTAGAACCAATAATACAGCCCAATTATGAGACAATGGCCTACGGATACGGCAGATGCTCAACAGGCGTTTCACTCAAACTAAAATTTTAACTGATGAAAATAATATTGTTAGGATACGGCAAGATGGGACACGAGGTAGAGAAAATAGCTCTACAACGTGGACATGAAATTATTGCCGCTATTGATAATGAAGAGGAATTCAGAAATTCAGGAATTCAAGAATTTAGGAATTTAGAGGATGTTGTAGCTATTGAATTCAGTACTCCGGCTACTGCCTTCCAAAATATTAAACGATGCTTCGACCTTAACATACCTGTAGTATGCGGAACGACAGCATGGTATCAGCATTTTGACGAAGTAAAAGAAAGATGCGAGAGAGAAGGACAGACATTGTTCTATGCGCCCAACTTCAGCATCGGGATGAACATCATGTTTATGCTCAACAGCCAACTCGCCAAGATTACAGAGAAATATGGTTATAAGTTAAGTCTCACCGAGACTCATCACATACATAAACTCGATAAACCGAGCGGAACAGCGGTGAAACTTGCTGACGACATTTTGGCAAACAACAAAAACTACAACTCATGGGAGTTGACAGACGGTGACAAGCAAACAGCAACAGATGACGCATTGCCAATAACAGCCATCCGCGAGGGTGATGTCTTCGGCATACATGAGGTGCAGGCTCAATCAGACTGCGACATAATAAAGCTCAGTCACGAAGCATTCAGCCGTAAAGGTTTTGCGAGCGGCGCGGTGATAGCAGCCGAATTCATTTTGGGCAAAAAGGGATTATTCACAATGAACGACTTATTAAACTGTTAAAATTTCATATCATGATAGCATTCATATTAATCGTACCGATTCTATTTACCATTCCATTAGCATTCTGCTGGAAACTTTTTGAAAGAGCAGGCTATAAAGGATTTTACTCAGTGATTCCTTATTACAACCTCTTCATTCTTTCAAAGATTGTCAACTGCACCAAATGGTGGTGGTATCTTTTATTGTTATTGCCATACATCAACTTCTTCACATTGATGCTGATGTTCATTGATTTGGCAAAGTCATTCGGAAGACTCAAGATATGGGAAATAGTATGTGCAGCCGTTGTGCCATTCATCTTCTTCCCTATCGTAACAATACAAGACTCAAAATACAGCGACCCTCGCACAACAACATATCCTCCAAAAGGAACAGTGCGCGAATGGTTAGACTCAATAGTCTGGGCTGTAGTGGCAGCACTGATAATCAGAACTTTCTTATTTGAAGCATACACAATCCCATCTTCAAGTATGGAAAAGTCATTGTTGATAGGCGACTATTTAGTTGTAAGCAAGGTAGGATACGGACCTAGAGTGCCAAACACTCCACTCTCATTCCCATTCGTACACCACACCTTGCCTTGGTCAAAGACAGCCAAGTCGTATATCGAGAAGCCTCAGCTCCCATACAAACGTTTGCCTGGAACAACAGAGATAAAACGCAACGACCCTATAGTGTTCAACTTCCCTGCAGGCGATACCGTGAGCGAAGTATATCAAAGCAACGTAACTTTCTATCAGTTATGCCGTCATTTCGGAAGAGAGAATGTCATGAACAACAAAGCTCAATTCGGAAACATCATAACACGTCCTGTTGACAAGAGAGAGAATTACGTCAAACGTCTCATCGCTATGCCTGGCGACACATTACAAATCATAGACGGCGTAGTTTATATAAACGGTGAGATTGGCGAACAACCAGAAGAGATGCAACACAACTATTTAGTCAAGATAACAAGCAATGGTATCAATTCTAAAATATTAGAAAAATACAACATCACAGAAGGCTACAGAACACCTAATCCAAACGAATTGATTTTCAACATGACTGGCGACATCGCTGAAGAATTCAGAAAACTTCCTTTTGTTACTTCTGTTGAAAGAATGATAGCTCCTGCAGGAACAGATGTTTCTGAAGACATCTTCCCTAACGACACCACACACTTCAAATGGAATGCCGATAACTTCGGTCCTATAGTAATTCCACAAGAAGGCAAAACAGTGAAAATCAATACAGAGAATATCGCTCTTTACGACAGAGTGATAAGAGCATACGAACTCAACGACATGAAAATCAAAGACGGAAAGATTTTCATCAACGGTGAAGAAACAGACGAATACACATTCAAGATGGACTATTACTGGATGATGGGCGACAACCGTCACAACTCTCAAGACTCTCGTTTCTGGGGATATGTGCCAGTTGACCATATCGTTGGTAAACCTGTATTCGTATGGTTATCAATAGATAAAAACACCGGAAAAATACGTTTCAACAAAACATTCAGATTTGTAAATTAAGATTATGAGCTATAATAAAAACAAACCTATCGTCAAAGCTGAGCCTGAAGTAAAGAAAGAGGAGAAAAAAGAAGAAAAGAAAGCTGTTTCCACTAAAAAAGAAGCAGACAAGAAAAAAGGTAAGGCCAAAGGAAGCAAAACAGGCGCTCGTAAAAAAGAGAGCGACCCTCGCATCCGCATTGCCATAGGCGCATTCATTATGCTGCTCAGCGTCTTCATCTTGTTATCAACAGTTTCATACCTTTTCGGATATAAACTAACTGGTAACTTCGGTGATACAATCGGTATGTTTTTAAGCGAATACTCATTCGGCATTGGCTCGTTATATCTAATATTATTGCTAACTCTCGCCGGCTCATTACTCACATTCAAAGGTCCTAAAATACCTATCATCACAATATGCAAATACTGCCTGCTGTCTCTAGTATGGCTGCCTTTATTCCTTGCAGCTATATTACCAAGCAACAATATCACAGAAAGATTCTCAGGACTTGTAGGCGAAAACATCTACGACTTCCTAGAGCCTCATATCATGAATATCGGAATCTACATCATATTAATATTCATCATGTTCCTATATGTAATCTTCACATTCAACATCAAAATGCCTACAATCAGCAGCCCTAAAAAAGAAACTGAAAACGAAATAGAGGATGAAGATGAAAGTGACGACAAGAAAAAAAGAGGATTATTCCCTTTCAGAAAAAACAAAGGAAAGACAGAAGATGAGGTCGAGAGCGAAATAGATGAAGAGATTGAGGAAGAAATTGAGGAAGAAGCTAAAGATGAAGAAGAAATAAAAACAATCTATGATATTGATGATATCGAAGACGAAGTTGAAGATGATGAAGAAGACTATGAAGATGTTGAGATAACAGTCATCCATAAAGGAGAAAATATCGAAAGCGAGATTAAAGAAGATGAAGACGAAGATGACGGTTTCGAATCTGTCGTTCCTTCTACACCTATAAATGAAGACATCGACAAAGGCGAGATTAATGCAGACGATATCGACATGGAAATCACCAAACCTGTCGAAGAGAAACAAGCCATAGAGATTGGTGAGCATTTCGGTTTGGACACATTCTTCGATCCAAAACTCGAACTCTCCAGCTTCAAACTCCCTCCTTTAGATTTATTAAAAGACTACGGAGAAAGTACAAATAGCGTTAACAGAGAAGAGCTTGAAGAAAACAAGAAACGCATCGTTGACACTTTGGCAAACTATAATATCGCTATTGATAAAATAAAAGCTACTATTGGACCAACAGTTACTCTATACGAAATCATTCCTGCTGCCGGCGTAAGAATATCTAAAATCAAAGGTTTGCAAGACGACATCGCTTTATGTCTCTCTGCAACGGGTATTCGTATCATAGCACCTATTCCAGGAAAAGGAACTGTTGGTATTGAAGTTCCAAACCAAAAGCCACAGATGGTGTCAATGAAGAGCATCTTAGGTTCGGAGCGATTCCAAAAATGCGGATACGAACTTCCATTCGGCGTTGGAAAGACAATATCCAACGAGAGCTATGTAGCCGACCTCGCCAAAATGCCTCACATACTCATGGCAGGTGCAACAGGTCAGGGTAAGTCTGTTGGCATCAACGCCATCATCTCATCATTATTATACAGCAAGCATCCTGCAGAACTTAAACTCGTACTCGTTGACCCAAAGAAGGTTGAGTTAAGTTTATACAAGAAGATAGAAAGACATTATCTCGCGAAATTGCCTGATGCAGAAGAAGCCATCATCACTGACGTGAGAAAAGTGGTACGCACACTCAATTCATTATGCATTGAGATGGACAATCGCTACGAACTTTTGAAAGATGCACAAGTGCGTAACATCAAGGAATACAACGCCAAGTTCATCGCTCGCAAATTAAACCCTAACGACGGACACAGATTCCTTCCTTATATCGTTCTCGTAGTTGACGAGTTTGCCGACCTTATCATGACTGCCGGCAAAGAAGTAGAGACACCTATAGCACGTCTGGCTCAGCTTGCACGTGCCATCGGCATCCACCTCATCATAGCAACACAACGTCCTTCTGTTAACATCATCACTGGTTCAATCAAGGCTAACTTCCCAGCACGTATAGCATTCCGTGTGATCTCACGCGTCGACTCTATGACAATTCTCGATACCAACGGCGCCGACCAGCTTATCGGTCGCGGTGACATGCTCCTCTCAACAGGCAACGACTTAGTACGTCTGCAATGTGCATTCATCGATACGCCAGAAGTGGAAGAAATCACAGACTTCATAGGCTCACAAAGAGCATATCCTGAGGCATACAACCTTCCAGACTGCCCTGATGAAAAAGAAGAAGGCGGAGGCAAAGACACTCTCGACCCTAACGAAAGAGACCCATTATTTGAGGAAGCAGCTCTTCTGATAGTGCAGTCACAACAAGGCTCAACATCAATGTTGCAACGTAAATTGAAACTCGGATACAACAGAGCTGGAAGAATCATCGACCAACTTGAAAAGGCAGGAATCGTAGGTCCTTTCGCCGGCAGCAAACAACGCGAAGTGAAAATAGCTAACGAAATGGCACTCGAACAACATCTCAAAGATTTGAATTTCGAAAACGACTAAATAAGAACATTTATGAAAAAAACGCTCTTACTTATAATCGGAATATTACTAAGCATCAACTTATCTGCACAAACAGCAGAAGAGTTTTTCAATAATGTAATAGAAAAGACGAAGTCGTACAATGACGTAAGCATCGTCTTCAACTATAGAATCATCAACAAAGAAGCTAACATCCATGAAACTATGAGCGGCTATGCTTCAATGAAAGGCGACTCTTACAAATTGAATGTCGATGGCCAGGAGATGATTAGCGATGGCAAAGTCCTTTGGACTCACCTCATCGACGATGAAGAAGTAATGATAAGCGAAGTGACAGAAGACAACAACTCACCTCTCGCAATCATCAATTCATTCTCAAACAACATCACCGTCAACTTCTTAGAAAACAATTCCGAGACAAAAGCTATAGAGATAAAAGAAAACAATGGCGAAAGCTTTGATAAAATCATATTAACAACAGATAAAGATTTAAGGATAAAGAAAATACACGCATACCTTAGCGACGGCAATGAGTTTGTTTACGAGATAACAGAATTCACAACAAACCAAAACCTTCCCGACAGCATATTCACCTTCGACGAAAGTCTTTATCCTAATGTTGAAATTATTGATATGAGATAAGCTTTGAGCTTTGAGTCATGAGATGTGAGCTGTCAAATTGCTCTTTGCTCATAGCCCATTGCTCACAGCAAAAATTACAAATTAGGAGTTATGAATTATGAATTAATCATTGAGGTTATCGCTGTTGCAACCGGTTTGCTCAGCGTTTGGTATTCCAAGAAAATCAACGTTTTGGTTTTCCCTATCGGAATAATCAGCGTTTTATTATATGTATTCATTTTCATAAAAAACGGACTGTTCGCCAATGCTGTAATCAACTTTCTTTATTTCGCAATAAGCGTCTTCGGATGGTGGAACTGGAAAAGACAAAAGTCTAATGACGAAAGTCTAAAGTCGGAAGAAGAATTAAAAGTAACTACTTTAAACAAGAAAGAATCTGTAATAGTTAGTACAATTTTTTTATTGTCATTATTCGCCATATCGATTTTTGTACCTAAAAATCTCTCCATAAGATTTGATTACTTCACCAGCGTTTTAGGTCTTATTGCAATGTGGCTCACTTCTATAAAGAAAGTAGAAAACTGGATATTTTATTTGGCAGCCGACATCATCCTGATTCCTCTTTGTATTTACAATGAATTATATCTTACAAGTGTACAATATGTTGCATATACAATCTTGGCAATAATGGGTTACATCAACTGGAATAAGGAGGCGAAGAAAAATGTTTAAGATTGCCATCACCGGACCAGAATCGACAGGAAAATCCACGCTTGCTGAAAAGTTAGCGAGACATTTCAATGTCGATTTTATCCCTGAATATTCAAGGACTTATCTCGAAAACTTCGAAGGTCAATATACAGAAAACGACGTCGTTGAAATTGCCAAAGGACAATACAATCTCATTTTAGAAAAAGAGAAAAAAAATCCAGAGATTCTCATCGCAGATACCGAAACAATAGTCTGCAAAATATGGGTTGAATATGTCTTCAAACATTCTAATGAAACAATAGACGAGATATTAAAGCAACAAGACTTCGACCTCTATCTTCTCTGCGACATCGACTTGCCTTGGGTTTATGACCCGCTGAGAGAAAATCCTAATATCGAAGAACGCAAGGAACTTTTCGAGATTTATAAAAACACATTAACAAAGATGGACGTTCCTTTCGGAATAGTGAGAGGCGACGATGAAGAAAGAGTTAATAATTCTTTAGAAATAATAAAGAAATATCGTCATGAATAAAGAAAGAAAACACATAGTCTTTTTGGCACGCTGGTATCCGCATCGCTACGACCCGATGTTTGGTCTGTTCGTGCAACGCCATGCCGAGGCCGCCGCTTTGTTCAACGATATTACTGTTGTTTATTGTCAACAGACAACGGACAACAGACAACAGACTTCTTCCAAAGAGAAATTCGAGATCGTAAGGACTAACGAGAATAATGTCGATACGATTCGTGTTTATTATAAGAAGCCAGAAAACAAAATCTTATCTTTGATTCGTTTCTATCGTGCCAATATGAAGGCTTTGAAGTTATGCAGAAAACCTGACTTGATTCATGTTCATATCTTGACACGCTTGGGCGTCATCGCATGGATTCAGAAAATATTACATAAGACACCTTATATCATTACAGAGCATTGGTCGAGGTATCTGCCTGGCAACGACTTCGGCGGATTCTTGAGAAAATTATTTACCAAAATTGTAGTCCGTAATGCAGAGACCGTCACTACTGTGACAGAGAATCTTGCCATCGCGATGAGAAATCACGGATTGAAAAACGACAAATACGTCGTGCTTCCTAATGTCGTGAATCTCGACATGTTTCATATCAGCAAAAGGAACAACAATCCATGCAAGATAATTCATATCAGCTGTTTTGAAGACAAGTCTAAAAACATCAGCGGACTTTTAGAATCATTGAAGATTATTGACGACAAAGGCATCGACTTTAAATGCAAGCTCATCGGTGAAGGAATGGATTTGAACTTGATGAAAGAAAAAGCCAAAGAATTGCAATTAATTAATAAGGTATCATTTACAGGTTTATTGCAAGGACAAGCATTAGCCGACGAACTTTCATCAGGAGACTTTCTGGTTTTATCCAGTAATTATGAAAATATGCCAGTAGTAATTCTTGAAGCATTAGCCTCAGGATTGCCAGTAGTAAGCACCAATGTCGGCGGCATAAAAGAAATGATTGACGACACCAAAGGTATTTTAGTCAAGCCAAGAAACAAAGAAGCACTTGCTGAAGCAATGATAAAAATGATTGAGACGCATAAGAATTACGATGCAAATTATTTAAGAAACAGCGTCATAGAGAAATACGGATACGAAAGCGTCGGAAGGTTTTTGGATTCAATTTACAATTTATAGTTATATAACAAAAAGAGCTGCTGTTGATTGACGGCAGCTCTTTTCCTTTTATCTTTAGCCTTTAGCCATTAGTCAATATTCTCTAATATCAACTTCACGAATTCCGTATTAGCTAAATGTCCAGGTTTGAAAGCCTTGACATGACCGAGGATTGGTTTTCCTAACAAAGCCATATCGCCAATCAAATCGAGGAGTTTATGACGAGCAGGCTCATTTTCAAAATGGAGGGTAGTGTTATTCAAGATACCGCCTTGGTGAATACCAACAGACTCCATATTAAATAGTTTTGCCACACGCTTAAGTTCACCGGCAGGCACCACATCCTCAACAAAAACGATGGCTGTTGACAAGTCGCCGCCTTTGATAAGATTATGATTCAGCAACATTTCAAGTTCCTGGAAGAATACAAAGGTACGGCAAGGAGCAATATCCTTTTCAAAATCAGCCATATTTCTAAGTATTGCTGACTGTGGCTTAAGCACTTGTGAGTTATAGTCAACACTCACTTCAATTTTAAAGTCGTCGGCTGGTATAATACTTATCTCACAACCTATTTTAGGATGGAAGTATGTAACTTTATTTTTAAGGTGCAGATATTCACGTTCCGCATCTTGTTCCACTATTCCTGCCGACTTAAGAGCTGCAAGCATATATTTTGCGCTACCATCTTGAATAGGAGGTTCTTCACAGTTAATATCGATAAGAACATTATCTACACCAGCACCTCTTACTGATGCTAAAATATGTTCTACAGTATAAACTCTCACTCCATTTTGAGCTATTGTAGTTCCGCGTGATGTATCTACCACATTTTCTACTTTAGCTTCCACTATAGGACAACCTTCTACATCCACTCTTCTGAATTTAATTCCATGATTCACCTCAGCAGGATGAAATGTCAGAGTACCTTTCTGACCTGTATGAAGCCCTGTTCCGCTAAGACTTACGTCTTGTTTTATAGTTTTTTGTCTTTCCATTATTTATTATCGTTTAATTTTTTCTCGAGTTCTTCAACACGTTTCACCAGTTTCTCGATATTTTTTGTATATACTGACATTTTCAAATAATCTCTCAGTTTAATTGCTGGCGAGCCCATCAGTTCTTCACCTTCTTTCTTTACACTTCCGAGTATTCCAGATTGGGCACCTATTTTAGTTTTATCAGCTATATGAATATGGCCAACCATGCCAACCTGGCCTGCAATCACGCAGTTTTTCCCAATTTTAGTAGAACCGCTCACGCCAGTCTGAGCCGCGATAGCAGTGTTAGTTCCAACTTCCACATTATGCGCTATTTGAATGAGGTTATCGAGTTTCACTCCATCCTTGATTCTTGTTGAGCCCATTGTTGCGCAGTCGACACAAGTGTTGGCGCCTATCTCAACATTATCGCCTAGCACCACATTTCCTATTTGAGGAATCTTGTTATACGAGCCATCTTCCTGAGGAGCGAATCCGAATCCATCGGCACCTATTACGCAGCCTGAGTGCAAGATACAAGATTTGCCAACTACAGTCTGAGCATAAAGTTTAGCTCCAGCATAAATTACGGTATCATCGCCTATGACTACGTCGTCGCCTATATAAACTTGAGGATAAATTTTTACTCTGTTGCCGATTTTAGCTCTCTCGCCTATGAAAGCGAACTCACCTATATAAACGTCTTCTCCGTATGTTGCATCTTTAGAAATGAACGACAGAGATGAAACGCCGCTTTTAGATTGCATGAATTGCTGATAAAGACCGAGCAGCTGAGCGAATGCTGCGTAGGCGTCGGGCACTCTGATTAAGGTTGCCGACACCTTGTCTTGAAGTTCGAAGTCGTTATTGATGAGAACAATCGACGACTGTGTTGTATAAAGATATTGAGAATATTTAGGATTAGCGAGGAAACTCAACATACCAGGAGCGCCCTCTTCTATTTTTGCCACATTGTAAACCTTAACTTCAGGATCGCCTTCTACTGTGCCTGAAAGGAATGTTGCTATTTGTATTGCAGAAAATTCCATAATTATTTACAGCAAGTTAAATTCATTTTTAATATTTATCACGGCTTTTTCAACCATAGCGTTTTCAAACGATGCCAGTTTCTGAGCTATCACGACTACATCAGCATCCTGATTTTCACCAAAAACAGCATTCACATGCTGAAGAGCTTCTTCTTTAGCCATGACAACAAGTTGCCATGTGGTTTCTGAAACATATAGACGTTGAGCTATATTATGTTCAAATTCATCTTGAACATTCTGTAATAGCGAGAATTGAAAATCGTTTTTTGAAATGGCAGGATGGAAAACCCGTTTAACCAAAACCGGGAATTGTATTCTCTCCATATAAAGGATAAGACGTTCATAAGCTTGTATTCTCAAAGGCACTGTCAACTTGTAAGACACTGCTCTCAGACTATCTTCGTCTTTTCCGTTGTTGTGCGCAACTGTTTCCTGCGATATGCTTTTGCGTTTAGGAAAGAACGTCAAATAACCTAATATCAACAAGATAACAATTAAAATTATATCGAATACAACATTCGTGCCCATACAAAAATATTTTTGCAAATATAAACAAAAACATTTTATTAAATTAAAAAAAATAATGATGTTATTTTCATAAAAAATACTAATTTTGTGACTTGAAAAAAAAATAGTTTTTTAACATAAATCTAAAATAGAAATAAAAATGGGAAACATCATTTTGTCACAAAGAGTCAACAATATGGCTGAATCAGCTACATTAAAAATGACTCAATTAAGCCGTGAATTAAAAGCTCAAGGTATCGACGTTATTTCATTAAGCATTGGCGAACCTGACTTCAACACACCAGTTGCAGCAAAACAAGCAGGTATCGATGCTATCAACAATAATGACACACACTATCCTCCAGTACCAGGAACACCAGCATTGCGCAAAGCTATCGCTGAAAAATTAAAACGCGACAACGGCCTCGACTATACAGATGCTGACATCATCGTTTCAAACGGTGCAAAACAAGCTATCACAAACGTATTCATGGCTATCGTTGACAAAGGCGACGAAGTTATCATCCCAGCTCCTTTCTGGGTATCATATCCTGAAATGGTAAAATTGGCTGATGGTACTCCTGTTTTCATCAACACAACAGCTGAACAAAATTTCAAAATAACAGCTGAACAATTAGAAGCAGCTATAACTCCAAAAACTAAAGCCTTCATCTTCAGCACTCCATGTAACCCATCAGGTTCTGTTTATACAAAAGCTGAATTGGCTTCATTGGCAGAAGTATTCAAAAAATATCCTAACATCATCATCTTGTCTGACGAAATCTATGAATTCATCCAATACGAACAAAAACACGAAAGCATGGGTCAATTCACAGAATTGAAAGACAGACTCGTCATCATCAATGGTGTTGCTAAAGGTTATGCTATGACAGGCTGGAGAATCGGTTACATCGCTGCTCCTAAAGCTATCGTTTCAGCATGCAACAAAATCCAAGGCCAATACACATCAGGTATCTGTACAATCGCTCAAGCAGCTTCATTAGAAGCTATGAAGATGTCTCCTGAAAACTCAGAAGAAATCCAAACTATGCTCAAAGCTTTCAGAAACCGCCGCGACATGTTCTTCGAACTCTTAAGCGAAATCCCTGGAATTAAATTAAGCAAACCAGCTGGCGCATTCTATATGTTCCCAGAAATCAAATCATTCTTCGGCAAAACTGACGGTGAAACAACAATCAACAACAGCGACGACCTCTGTTTATACTTATTAGACAAAGCTCACGTTGCTTGCGTTGGCGGCGCAGCATTCGGCAACGACGAATGTATCCGTCTCTCATATGCTACATCAGAAGACAAACTTCGTGAAGCAGCAGCAAGAATCAAAGAAGCATTAAGCAAACTTAAATAAGACCACAAGACTACAAGACTACGAGACTACAAGTTGCTAAACTTGTTGACTTGTAGTCTTGTTGACTTATAGACTCTAAAAAATGAAAGAATTATTCGATTCATTCAACAGACAGACAATCATGATAATCGGCGATGTTATGCTCGACGTTTACATGAAAGGCAAAGTTGAAAGAATTTCCCCTGAAGCACCAGTACCAATCGTTTCTGTAACAGAAACATTCTCACGCCTTGGCGGAGCCGCTAACGTAGCACAAAACCTTAAAGGTTTAGGAGCAAAACCAATTTTATGTTCCATCATTGGCAACGATGATAAATCTAACGAATTACTCAGCCTGATGTCAGAACAAAACATGACCACATCAGGAATAGTAAAAAGCGACGAAAGAATAACAACGCGTAAAGTCAGAATCATAAGCAACAACGCCCAAATGTTGCGAGTTGACACTGAAAACACTTTCGACCTCACAGAAAAAGAACATAGCTTATTGATGACAGAAATAAAAAACATCATCAATAATGAAAAAATAGACGGAATAATTTTACAGGATTATAACAAAGGTGTATTAACAGAAAACATCATAAAGGAAGTCGTTGCAATAGCCAACGAGAAAAATATACCTGTAGGCGTCGATCCAAAGAAAAAGAATTTCCTATCTTACAAAAACGTGACACTCTTCAAGCCTAACTTGAAAGAATTAAGAGAAGGATTGGGAATCACTGTAAAAGATGAAAGCATTGACGACATAACAAATGCCATAGATTTATTGCACAAAGAGTTGAACTGCAAATATATAATGACAACATTATCAGAACGTGGAGTCCTGATTAAAAATTACGATACAAACACATGTCACCACATACCTGCACATCTTCGCAAAATAGCAGATGTTTCAGGAGCTGGCGACACCGTCTTGAGCGTAGCAATGTTGTGCTTGGTATGCAAACAAGAAGCATACAACATAGCTGCATTATCAAATCTTGCCGGAGGACTCGTTTGCGAGGAACTCGGTGCAGTATCTATCAATAAAGAAAGACTATTCGCAGAAAGCAAAAAAATATAATCTAAAACACATTTATTTATAATAAAAAAGGTATTAACTCGTTTTGGGGTTATGAAAAAAGATACATTTAAAAAAATTATCATTTGCATCTGCTTGTTGTTTTGCATGATGCCTAATATATTAATGGCTCAAAACAAAAAGCCTATCAACATGCAAAACTACGACAATGAACCATATCACTATGGATTCATCTTAGGTTATAACCAAATGTTGTTCTCAATAAACTACATTAACGACTACCAAAATGTAATACATGCTCCGGAAGAATTGCCATCAAGCGATGTTCTTATTGGTACCAACGATGTTTTTTTAAGTTCTCCATTCAGAGTTAATGACATCAACACCCGTATAACACATGGATTTACAGTAGGTATTGTCGGCAACCTTCGTTTAGCACAATATTTAGATTTACGCTTTATACCATCTCTAAGCTTCGGTGAAAGAAAAATCACATACACTATAGTATCAATGCAACAAGACCTTATGGATGGAAGCATTAATGAAGTTGAGAAAACAATCTCATCTGACACACACTCCACATTCGTTGAATTTCCATTACACATAAAATATAAATCTAAAAGAAATTACAACACAGCGGCCTACATCCTGGCAGGTGCCAACTATAAAATAGATATGGCATCGCAAAAAAAGTTTTACGATAGCAGCAACGGGAAACCAAAAACTCTCAGCGTAAACCGCCATGATATCGCAGCAGAAATAGGTGCCGGCTTCGACTTTTACACCGGATATTTCAAACTAGGCGTTGAAATAAAGATGAGCTACGGTCTGCTCAATGTTGCAAAAAATGAAAATTTCATGTATGCAAACAGCTTCGAAAGTCTCAGAAATAAAACATTCCAATTATCATTTACATTCGAATAATTTGCATTTTGTGATATTTTAAGAGTCAAAACAGATAAAAACTTATTAAAAAAATATGGATGAAGTAGGGAAATATATGTTTCTCTACTTTATTTATAGTATATAAACTACTAATAATCATAACAATAAAAAATATTTTAAAAAAAGTTTATTTTTTTGTTGCGCGGAATAAAATTTTGTGTACTTTTGCAATCACAAAACACGGCGGTCTCTTCGTCTAGTCTGGTCAGGACGTCAGGTTTTCATCCTGGTAACAGGGGTTCAAATCCCCTAGAGACTACAAAAGTTCTCCACTACTTTAAAAGGTGGTCATTTAATGGGCGGTCTCTTCGTCTAGTCTGGTCAGGACGTCAGGTTTTCATCCTGGTAACAGGGGTTCAAATCCCCTAGAGACTACAAATAAAAATCACAGAGCCACTTACAATTTGCAGGTGGCTTTTTTAGTGCTTATGGTAAATCTATTTTTATCAATAAAACACATTCTTTCTAAAAAGAGATTATTTTCTCTTTCAGTTTTCCTATTGACATTTTTCTTTTGCAATGCTGACCTTAAGTCACAGGAGCTATTGTTCGGTTTCACAGGCGGTCTCAACATGAACACCATCTCAACAGCAAACGATGAAGGCGGTCTTAAAATGGGCGTAAACCTAGGAGGTTTGGCACAATACAAAATAGATCAAAACAAAACCATCATTGCAAACCTTAAATTCTCCACCAAAGGACAGCAATTTTCAAAAATACAAGATAACCAAAACGAGCACTATAAAATATACCACACTACTACCCTTTACTATATCGACATACCTATTTTATATCAACATTTTTACAAAGATATCATAGGCATAGGCATAGGTCCATCATTCAACTTCTGCCTCGGAGGAAAAGACAAATCACAAATAGGCAATGAGCCTTGGAATATTAGAAAGTTTGAAAAAGGATTATACAACCCCTTTGAACTAGGACTCGCTTTCGGCGTCTTCACCAGCGACTTGGGCGAAAGCTCATTCAACAACATTTTCATTGAATTCAATTGCTTCCTAGGACTAACTAATATTTTCAAAAACTACGACCGTAATACAAACACAGGCGTGTTCGTCAATATCGGATACATCATAGAACATCCATTAAAAAAGAAATAATGAAACAAGAAAAAACCAACTTACAAATCATCATTGGAAATCAATATAATCCATACATCAATTTAGCTGTAGAAAGTAACTTACTTGACAATTATCTTCCTAACACTGTTACAATGTTCCTTTGGAAAAACAGCAAAACCGTTGTCATTGGAACAAACCAAAACCCATATAGCGAATGTGAAGTAGAAGCTCTCATGAATGATGGCGGACACGTCTCGAGAAGAAGAACTGGCGGTGGCGCTGTATATCACGACCTCGGAAATCTCAACTTCTCTTTCGTTGCCGATAAAGAAAACTATAACGTAAAAAAACAAATGCAAGTCATTCAAAAGGCACTCTTGGATTTCAACTTAACGACAGAAGTAAGCGGAAGAAATGACATCACTTACGAAGGACGTAAATTCTCCGGCAACGCTTTTGCCAAGACTCAAAATCAAGGACTACATCACGGAACCATCTTGATAAAAACCGATGGCGAGCGTCTGCAAAAATTCCTTAAAGTAAAACCTGCCAAACTGCATAAACACGGCGTGAAATCCGTTGTAAGCAGAGTAATCAACCTTTCCGAAGTAGCAGACATTACATCCGACAACATAATACCACATCTTATCAAAGCCTTTGAAGAAGTTTATGACAACAAGGCGAAAGTCATCGAATTCGACTCTTTATTAACAGAAGAAGTATTAAGATTCAGCCAGCACATCGGCAGCGATGACTATCTCTTCGGAAAATGGAAAGAATTCAGCACAAAGAAAAGCGAGACTTTCGATTGGGGCAGTGTTGACATCGACCTCAACATCGACGAAGAAAACGGAGTCATAAAAGACATCAATATTGCTTCCGACAGCCTGGAACCAGCCGCCATCAACGCAGCAATGGAATTATTAAAAGGAGCCAGCATCAAAGAAACTCCATCCTACCCTTCCGACAATAAAATCATAAGCGATATTATCGGACTGGTTTATTAGGAGTTCACGGTTTCAGAAATTCAGGAATTCAGGTTCAATGGCTCAAAAAAAATCATTCCTAATTTTAAAAAAGCTTGTAGTCTTGTGGTCTTGTAGTCTTGTAGTCTTTTTTTTCTTATCTTTGCAGACTAACAAATTTAAATTTTAAGATAGATGAAATACTTCCTGCTTCCATTGGGATGCCAAATGAATCAAAGTGACACTGAACGTGTTAGAACAGTCTTGCACAATATGGGATTTACGCCTACCGAGAACGAAGAAGAGGCAACATTATTAGGAATCATTGCCTGCTCCGTCCGTCAAAAAGGCATCGACAAGGTTTACACTCGCATCAAGAAATGGAACAAACAAAGAGAACAAAAAAATTGTATCACTTTCGTATCAGGATGTATCCTTCCTGCTGACAGGGAACGCTTCTTAAAACTTTTCGACTTGGTGTTCACAATGAACGACTTGCCTGAACTTCCAGACATGATTCGTCAATATGGAATAACAATTCCTCAGTCATCAGCTATCAGCTATCAGTCATCAGCTATCAGTCAACTATCTATAGCTAATATTCAAAAGCCAACGGCTAAAGTTAAAATCAACCCTTCTGCCAATATGGACAGATTCTGGGTTATCGAACCAGACCATATCTCAGATTTCGAGGCTTTCATCCCAATCCAAAACGGATGCAACAAATTCTGTACATACTGTGCCGTTCCTTACACAAGAGGCCGCGAGGTATCTCGTAAGTCGGAAGACATTTTGGCTGAACTCAAGGAATTAGTTGATAAAGATTACAAAATAATAACCTTGCTCGGACAAAACGTCAACTCATACGGCTTGGACAAGAAAGGCGAAGAAATCAATTTTGCAGAATTGTTACGCAGAATAGGCGAATACGGCAACAGTGTAGATAAAGAATTCTGGGTTTACTTCACTTCACCTCACCCACGCGACATGAGCGACGAGGTTATTGAAGTCATTTCTCAATATAAATGTTTAGCAAAACAGATTCACCTTCCAATACAATCTGGCGACAACGCCATGTTGGACAGAATGAACCGCAAACATACCATCGACGACTATCGTCATATCATTCATACAATTAGAACTGTCATCCCAGAAGCGACAATATTCACAGACATCATTGTCGGTTTCACTGGCGAGACAGAAGAAGAATTTGAAAACTCAAGAAAAGCCATGGAAGAATTCAAATACAACATGGCTTACATCGCACAATACAGCGTACGTCCAGGTGCAGTTGCTTCAACATGGGCCGACGACGTTCCAAAAGAAACGAAGAAGAAACGTTATCATATCCTTACCGATGAATTGATGAAACATTCATTGGTTTACAATCAAGGACTCGTAGGCAAGACATTGAAAGTCATCGTCAACGGATTCGACAGAAACAAAGCTTATCTGACAGGTTACACCGAAGGAAAGATTGTGATACGTTTCAAATCAAACGACAGAAATCTTATTGGCAAGATTGTCAAAGTCGAGGTAACATCAGCAACCCCATTGTCAATAGAAGGTAATCTTGTTACAGAATGAAGATAGCATTTAAGACATTAGGTTGCAGAGTAAACCTTTATGAGACGGATGCTTTGGCGTCGCGTTTCAAAGAAGCAGGGTATGATATTGTAGAGACTAACGAAGACGCAGACGTCTTTGTCGTCAATACTTGTACCGTAACAAACCAAAGCGACCAGAAATGTCGCCAGGCGCTCCATCAAATAAGAAGAGAACATCCTAACAGTTTGATTGTAGCAACCGGATGCATGGTAAACCATAGGAAAAACGAATTGCTAGAAAAGAAGACTGTGGATTACGCCATTGACAACGAAAGAAAATATGCTCTTTTCAACATAATCGACAAACACTTCAAAGGCGAAGTTCTCGACCCTGAAGGATTAGACATTGACCTTTTCGGATACCAGCCAGCATTCGACACATTCCACACCAGAAGTCTAATAAAAATCCACGACGGATGTAACAACTTCTGTTCCTACTGCTTAATCCCTATGGTTAGAGGAAGAGCAACAAGCCGCAACGACAAAGACATCTACGACAACATCCGCAAAGTCGTTGACCATGGATTCAAGGAAATAGTTTTGACCGGAGTCAATATGGGACGTTATCAATATCAAGATGTCAACTTCGAAAACTTGATTGAGAACATCTTGAAGATTGATGGAGACTTCAGACTAAGAATCTCCTCCATCGAACCAGACAATTTCAGCGACAGATTTTTAAGTCTTTTTGAAAATGACAAACTCGCGCCTCACATGCACATCTGCCTTCAAAGCGGAGCAGAAAACACATTAAAAGCAATGAACCGCCATTACACAGCGGCAGATTTCAGAAAAATGTGCGACAGAATCAAAACTGTGATACCAGACTTCAACATCACCACTGACTTGATTGTCGGATTCCCAGGTGAGACAGAAGAAGACTTTTTGGAAAGCGCTGAAATGTGTAGAGCAATAGGATTCAGTCACATACACACTTTTAAATATTCAATAAGAAACGGAACCAAAGCTGCAAAAATGCCTAATCAGGTCCCAGACAAGATAAAGACTGAACGCAGCGCAATAATAAGACAAATATCAGCCGAGAACAAAAAGAGATATTTTGAACAAATGCTTGGCAAGAGTCAGAAGATGCTAATCGAACGCATAAGTGCAGATGGCATAGCACAAGGATATGGCGAAAACTATATCCCAATGAGACTCAAAAATAAAGATTTAGAAAAAAACACCTTCGTCAATGTCGTCGTTGACAGCATAATAGAAAAAGTTGACAACTCAGAAGTGCGTGCAAGTCAACAAATTAGATAATGAAAAAGTATTTTCAAAAAAAAGAAAAAAAATTCATTAAAAAATGTAATTTGTAACGATAATTTAAGTAATTTTGCACCCCGAATATTGGTATAGAATTCATAAAAAATAAAAATATAGATATGGCAAATCACAAATCATCAATCAAAAGAATCCGTCAAACAGAAAAAAGACGCTTACGCAACCGCTTCTACGCAAGAGCAATGCGTGCTGCTGTTAGAGGATTCAGAGCTTTGACAGAAAAAGCTGAAGCTGAAGCAAAACTTTCAGAAATGTACAAAATTATTGACAAGACAGCTAAACGCGGTATCATCCACAGAAATAAAGCTGCTAACTTAAAGTCAAAACTTGCACATCACACAGCAAAATTAGCATAACAAAATTACACAACAATAAAAAACCGGCTTTCGAGTCGGTTTTTTTGTTAAAATCAATTAACAAAAGTTTTAAACACATGATAGAATTCTTAACAACATACAATCTAAACGGTATCTTTATAGGAATAGCCACATTCTTGATAATAGGCATATTCCACCCTTTTGTCATAAAAGGCGAATACTATTTCGGAGTAAAATGCTGGTGGGTATTTGCATTGATGGGAATCATAAGCACAATAGCCTCCATCATGGTCAAAGAACTCACATGGTCAATCTTATTAGCCGTCTGGGGCGCATCATCATTTTGGTCAATACACGAACTATACGAACAAAGAGAACGAGTTAAAAAAGGATGGTTCCCGAAAAGAAAAAACTGAAAATTGAAAGTTGATAATTTTATTAAAACCTTAAACCAAAATATTATGAAAACCATTAAATCATGGGCCGAAGAAGACCGCCCAAGAGAAAAGATGCTATCCAAAGGAAAAGAAGCCTTAAGCAATTCCGAACTGCTTGCTATATTAATAGGTAGCGGCAACAGCAAAGAATCGGCAGTAGATTTATCAAGACGTATCCTCAGCGATAAAAACGATAATCTAATCGAACTCTCAAAACTAAGCACCAACGAATTGATGAAATACAATGGCATTGGAGAGGCTAAAGCAGTTTCAATAATGGCTGCTCTAGAACTAGGCCGTCGACGTCGTTACAGCGAAGCATTAGAACAACCTTCCATCAAAAACAGCAAAATCGCTTACGAATGCTTCTACGCATACTTGTCTGACCTCAACCACGAACAATTCTGGATTATGCTTCTTAATAATGCCAACAAAGTAATCAAACTAGAACAAATTGGAATCGGAGGAATGACAGGAACCACCGCTGACCCCAAGAAGATTTTCAAATGTGCACTTGAAAACAATGCCGCAAGCGTGATGCTTTGCCACAACCATCCTTCTGGAAATATCAAACCTAGCAATGCAGACAAACAAATAACCAACAACCTGATAAATGCAGGAAAATTTCTTGAGATTAAAATTTTAGACCATATCATCATTGGTAATGATAATTATTTTAGTTTTGCAGATGAAGGATTATTGTAAGAAAATGATAAAAATCGTCACCATAATAGGAGCAAGACCGCAGATTATCAAGGCTGCAGCATTAAGTCGCGCAATCAAGGAAAATTTCTCGAACGAGATAAACGAAGTAATAGTTCACACCGGACAACATTACGACGAAAACATGTCGCAAGTGTTTTTCGATGAACTAGGCATACCAACACCAAATTATAACCTAGGCGTCGGTTCTGGCAGTCACGGCTTGCAGACTTCAAAAATGATAGAAGGAATAGAAGAAATTCTAATTAATGAAAAACCAGACTATCTCATAGTCTATGGCGACACCAACTCCACCTTGGCAGGAGCAATTGCAGCTTCCAAAATACATATTCCTATTGTACATATAGAAGCAGGATTACGCTCGTATAACAAGGCTATGCCAGAAGAAATCAACAGAATATGCTGCGACCATTGTTCTACAATGCTATTCTCTCCTACTGCAACAGGTTACAACAATCTCATCAAAGAAGGATTCAATCCGGAAAACAAGAAACCATACACTATCGACAATCCAGGCATCTATCATTGCGGTGACGTGATGTACGATAATAGTCTGCATTTCGCTGAAATGGCCAAAGACAAAAGGCTAAAGACAAAAGGCAATTATATACTTTGTACGATACATAGAAACAACAATACCGATGAACCTGAAAGGTTGAGTTCTATTGTTAAGGCATTACTGAAATTATCAGAAGAAAAAGAAATTGTAATCCCATTACATCCAAGGACTAAAAAATTATTAGATGTAAATTTAAGTTCTGATATTTATAACAAACTAATCAATAATGAAAGAATACACATCATTCCGCCAGCATCGTTTTTAGAGATGATAAGATTGGAAAAGAACGCCGATTTAGTCATCACTGATTCAGGTGGAGTACAAAAGGAAGCATTTTTCTTCAAGAAACCATGTATTATAATAAGAAGCGAGACAGAATGGAAAGAGATAGTCGAATGCGGCGCCGCCATCATTGCTGATGCAAATGAAGAAAAGATAATTGATTCATATTATCAATTTATACAGAAAGAAAATCAAGAGTATCCTGAATATTTTGGAGATGGCAAAGCAGCATTTTTTATCTGTAACGAATTGATTAACAACAAAAAATAAAATATTACATATTTTTTAAAATTTTCTTTCTTTTTAAAAGAAATATTATTATTTTTGCACAACGAAAAATAGAACATAGAAGTTCAACTTAATTGTTTAATTATCAATAAAATAAATTATGAATCAGTACGAAACCGTTTTCATTTTAACTCCCGTTTTATCTGATGAACAGATGAAGGAAGCGGTGAAGAAATTCGAAGACATTCTCACCAAGAATGGTGCAGAGATCGTTTTTGAAGATTTCTGGGGAATGCGCAAATTAGCTTATCCAATTCAGAAAAAATCTTCAGGTTTTTATCAATTAATTGAGTTCAAAGCCGAAGGTAATGTTATCGAAACAGTTGAAACAGAATTAAAACGTGACGAACGCGTTTTACGTTTCTTAACAGTGAAACTCGACAAACATGCTGTTGCTTACAACGAGAAAAAACGTAGAAAAGCACAAGAGGCACAAGTTGAAGCTCAAGCCAACTAATTGTTTAACGTTTAAAATTTAGAAGAAATGGCACAAGCTAACTCAGAAATTAAATATTTGACTCCAATAGCAGTCGATACAAAAAAGAAAAAATACTGCCGCTTCAAAAAGAACCGCATCAAATATATCGATTACAAAGATGCTGATTTCCTTTTGAGATTTGTGAACGAACAAGGTAAAATTTTACCACGCCGTATCACCGGTACATCAACAAAATATCAAAGAAAAGTTGCTCAAGCTATCAAGAGAGCACGTCATCTTGCATTGATGCCTTACGTAGCTGACTTATTGAAATAATAGGAGGACAAGACATGGAAATTATTCTTAAACAAGATGTTAAAAATTTGGGATATAAAAACGATATCGTAACTGTAAAACCAGGTTACGCACGTAATTTCTTAATTCCACAAGGTATGGCAATCTTAGCCACTCCATCAGCACGTAAAGTTTTGGCTGAAGAAATTCGCCAACAAGCTTTCAAACAAGAAAGAATAAAGAAAGAAGCTACAGAATTAGCACAAGTTTTAGAAGGTTTAACATTACGTATCCCTACTAAAGCTGCTGACAGTGGCAAAATCTATGGTTCAGTGAACAACGTTCAAATTGCTAACGCAATCAAAGAAGTTAAAGACATAACTGTTGATCGCAAGCAAATCATCATCAAAGAAGACAGCATTAAAGAAGTTGGTACTTACAACGCTGTTATCAGATTACACAAAGAAGTTTCTGTTGAAATTTCATTTGAAGTTTTCGCTGAATAATCCAAAACTGAAAGATTTTTCATATTAAGGTTTTTTGTATTTGGGCCGAAGAATTCGTTTCTTCGGCTTTTTTTTAAAAAAATAAAAGGCTAATGTAATTTAATATTGTAAATTTTACACAATGATAACAAAAAACGACATAAAATTTATACAATCTCTCAAACAGACAAAATTCCGTAAGGAAAACAAAATGTTCGTCGTGGAAGGAAACAAACTCGTTAGCGAACTCCTAGCCTCTGACATTAAAGTTGAAAATATCTTAGTTACTGATACATGGTTAGAGAAGTTCCCTGGAATGGCAGCAAGTCTTAAGTCATACGAAATAGTCAACTCCAAACAGATGGAACAAATGAGCAGCATGGTAACGCCTCCAGGAATCATCGCAACAGCTCACACTCCTTCTTATAACATAAATCCTAAAGAGGCTGAAAACGAAATAATACTAGCTTTAGATGGCATCAATGATCCTGGCAACCTAGGCACAATGATTAGAACCGCCGACTGGTTCGGAATCAATAAAATAGTCTGTAGCCAAGACTGCGCAGACGCTTGGCAAGCAAAGACAATACAATCTACAATGGGTTCAATCTTCAGAATACAAATCATCGAAACTGATTTAAAAGAATTCCTTTCAAAAACTCAGAATCTCAATAAATCAGCAACTCCAATCTACGGTGCCTTGATGGAAGGCGAAAACATATTTAAAAAGAAAATAGAAAAGAAAAACGGAGTCATCATAATTGGTAGCGAGTCTCACGGAATAAGAGAAAACGTACTTTCTCTCGTCACCTCCCCAATTCACATTCCAAGAGGAAATGGAAGCCAGACAGAATCACTGAACGCTTCTGTTGCAGCAGCGATTATTATAGCAGAAATTTGCAGATAAGATATTACAAATATTTTTTATTTTAATTATAATAAAGGCCGTTTAACAAAAAGTTAGAAGGCCTTTTATTATATATCTAAAAAAATATTATAACAGAAAAAATAAATTTCATAACATTTTTACATTACTTTTGTTAATAATAAAAATGGATATTATATGAAGAATTACATTATTGAATCTATTATCATAGCTTCAGGTTTATTCCTGATGGGATTGTTTCTTAAAAACGGTCTAGACGGTTTTTCTAACAAAGACCGTGTCGTTAATGTTAAAGGCCTCGCTGAGATGGAAGTCATGGCAAATAAAGTAACATGGCCTCTAATGTATAAAGAAATTGGTAATGATTTAACATCGTTATACAATAAGATAAATAATACAAATAAAACCATAATTGATTTCTTAAAAGAAAATGGTATTGATGATAATGAAATAAGCATTAATGCACCTGAAATCATCGATCTTAATGCAGACAGATATAACACAAATAACAGTCCGTATCGATATAATGTCACAGAAATAATAACCGTCACTTCATCGAAAGTTCATTTAGTCAGAAAAATAATAGGCGAACAAAGCGAATTACTAAAACAAGGAATTGCAATTACGGGCGGTGATTATATGTATAGAGTTAATTATGAATATACTGATTTGAATAGCATTAAACCAAGTATGATTGAAGAAGCCACAAAGAATGCAAGAGCAGCTGGTGAAAAATTTGCTTCTGATAGCGACAGTAAAATTGGAAAAATAAAACGAGCTTCACAAGGACAATTCAGTATCACTGATAGAGATGAATTCACTCCTTATATTAAAAAAATAAGAGTTGTAACCACTATCGATTATTATTTAGAAGATTAAATTATTATGGAAGATTTAAAATATTGTTACAGATACCCACATCCTGCAGTAACTGCAGATTGTGTTATATTTGGATATGACGACAATAACATAAAAGTACTATTGATTCAACGAGGCAATGAACCATACAAGGGTCATTGGGCCTTTCCTGGTGGATTTATGAACATTGACGAAACAGCAGAACAATGTGCTCTCAGAGAGTTAGAAGAAGAAACTGGTTTGAAAGATGTTAAGCTTGAACAATTCTATACTTTCACAGATGTGAACAGAGATCCAAGAGAAAGAGTTATTACAATTGCGTATTATGGGAAAATACAATTGTCAAATGTAAAAGGCAGTGACGATGCTGATGATGCACAATGGTTCTCATTAGATGAACTTCCTGAATTAGCTTTCGATCATGATTTGATGCTTAGCAAAGCCTTGGAAAAAATAAAAGAAAACTTATTTATAACCAAATAAAAATTATGAGAACACAATTCACACCAGATTTTATTACAGAATTAAAAGAAAGCGAAATCTTCGTCTTTGGCAGTAATTTAGAAGGCATGCACGGTGGAGGTGCAGCTTATATCGCTTATGAAAAATTCGGTGCTATTTGGGGACAAGGCGTAGGATTACAAGGACAAAGTTATGGTATTCCAACAATGCACGGAGGAGTAGATGTAATTAAACCATACGTCGATGAATTTGTAAATTTCGCTAAATCTCATCCAGAATTAAAGTTCTTAGTCACAAGAATAGGATGCGGCATAGCAGGCTTCACCGATGAAGAAATAGCACCTCTTTTCAAAGATGCAATTGAAATTGAAAACATTTATTTACCTAAAAGTTTTTACTATGTTATAGTAAAACTAACCAATTGTTAATTTAGGACAATATATGTAAAATGGCTAAAGACTAAAGGCTAAAGGGAAGTTAAGGATACGAGCGGATGCTAGTGATATGCGGAGGCTGCATAAAACAGGTTTTGCTGAGAGCAATTGAAAACTGAAAGTCAGCTGTAAATTCCCTCCGCGTTCCTCTGCGTCTCTGCGAGAGAGAGCAGGCGTACAAAAACAGAAAAGCCCCAGCGCTGTGCTGGGGCTTCCGCTATAAGGGTGGCGACGACCTACTTTCCCACAACTTGATGCAGTATCATCGGCGCTGCGGGGCTTAACTTCTCTGTTCGGAATGGGAAGAGGTGGACCTCCGCGCTATAGTCACCATGTCGTATCTCTGGATGTCTTGACATCG
>JAZUCH010000102.1:0-4695 GCA_045639025.1 Bacteroidales bacterium | reverse complement strand
AACTCTCTGCCCGTCAGCTAATGTAATAGCAGGATTCATTGCCATGACATCAACCAAGTCGATGTTGTTTGTATATTGAGCTATTGGGTCGTAGCCTTTTGAAACGTAGATAAGATTTCTTTCTGTGTCTTTCTTCACCACAAACCAAGGACCTCCGCCTAAGCCTAAACCTTTTCTCTGACCTATTGTATGGAACCAGAATCCCTTATGTTTTCCGAGTTTCTTGCCTGTTTCCATCTCTATGATGTCGCCTTCTTTTTCCTGACTTCGTTACTCTATTTTTAGCAAAAATACAAATTGCAGATAAACAATAGTTTAACACTTATGCGTCACATATTTTGGGTGACGCGGTTGTAAGAAAGAAGAAAAACAGATCAGGCAGCACAAGTGTAATTGTTGTAGAAAAAACCAGCAACAAATACAAAGAGCATATCACTATCGGCATCAGTTCCGATGAAAATGAGATAGAAAGACTTGTCGAACAAGGGAAAGAATGGATAAGAAAATATCAGTCGAGACATTCTCCCGAACTTGACCTGTACGGTGAAGAGACGGAGGCCAAGCGAAAAGAGGTGGAGAATACACATGCGTTCCTTTCCAACATAGAGAACATCCTCGTAAACGGCGACCAGCTGATACTCGACAGGATTTTCGACAAGGTCGGGTTCAACCATATTGAGGACGATGTGTTCCGCAAACTGGTGCAGTCGCGTCTGTCGTGTCCTTCAAGCAAGGCGGCGACGGTTGAATATCTCAAGAACCATTTCGACGAGGATGTGGATCTGTCGAAGATATACCGCTATCTTGACAGGCTCAACCATACCCAACAGGACAAAGTGCAGGACATCAGCGTACATCACACGCGAAGGCTTCTAGGCGGCAACATCGGCGTGATGTTCTATGACGTTACCACGCTCTATTTCGAGGCGGACAGGGAGGACGAGCTTCGCAAGACGGGCTTCTCGGAAGAAGGGCGTCACAAGACCCCGCAGATAATACTTGGGCTTTTAGTCAGTCTCAACGGCTATCCCTTGGCGTACTGCATACACGAGGGAAACAAGTACGAGGGTCACACGATGATGCCGGTAATCGAGGAGTTCGTCAGGAAGTACAATCTGGAAGATTTTGTCATCGTCGCCGACTCCGGACTGATGAACGAGCAGAACATACTCGATATGGAGACAAGCGGCTACAAATACATTATCGGAGCTAAGATAAAGAACGAGTCAAGATCCATAAGGCAATGGATATTGGAACAGAAGAAAGTAGATCGCCAGATGCATGAATACGACAAGGCAACGGTCGCAGGCTTCTTGTAGGATACACAGCTGACAGGGCGAAGAAGGACGCTTACAACAGAGAAAAAGGCGTTCGGAGATTGGAGAAGTCGTACAAGCGCGGAAAACTGACCAAGGAAAGCATCAACAAGCGTGGGTACAACAAGTTCTTAGACATGGAGAACGAGGTCGAGGTCTCAATCAACTATGAAAAGATAGCAGAGGACGCTGCATGGGACGGACTGAAGGGTTATCTGACCAACACCGATTTGCCTACTGACAAGATTTACGAGACTTATCACAATCTGTGGACTGTCGGACTTGCCTTCAGGATAGCCAAGTCAAAGATAGAGGTCAGGCCGATGTTCCACTTCACGAGAAAACGCATAGAGGCTCACATCTGCATCTGCTTTGTCGCGCTGAAAGTCTATAAGGAACTCGACAGAATCCTGAAGTTGAACAATATTAATATGAGTGTCGACAAAGTGCTCCGTATGGCAAAAACAAACACGACTTTGCAGATAAGACTTCCTCTTAACAACGAAGTCATCTCCAAAGTCATGATTATGAAACGTCACAAGGCAATCGAAAGATTATTCAATGAAAATTTTTGGGTGACGCAATGACGAAGTCAGGAGATACGAAAAACTTCCATAGAACTTTTTCCTCAAAAATATTTTCATAATTACAAAATAATCTTTACATTTGGCACGTTTAATTCACGTTTTGTTAACAATTTAAAACCGATATGCTCAATGGTATATAACGGAGCTCTTACACTATGAAAAAAATATCTTTATTATTGGCATCGATGATGTTAATATTCATCGTGTCATCATGCGACAGAATTGAAGACGGTGCTTATTCCCCAAAAGAAAAAATAAGCAAAATTTATTCCGACGACATGGACGGCGGCAAAGAACTTGAATCGGTCTGGAATTGGAATAAAAAACAATTACAATCAATCGATTACTACTGGAACGATAATATAGATTATTCAGAATATTATACTTATAATGATGATGGCAGAATTGAATCTATCTTAGATATCGATAATGATGAAAAAATCAGATATGAATATGATGATGAAAAATTATCCAAGGCTTACTATTATGATGGAGGCGAATTGGTGTACAAATATGATTTCGTTTATGACGGAAAGAAATTATCAAAAATTATATGGAAAGTCAATACTGATGATTTTTGGAAGAAAAACTCTGAAAAAAGACATTTAGACCCTATCAATATCTTGTTACCTCAATATGACATCAAAAATGTTAAGAAATTTGTGACAAAAGCTAATCTCAACAGAGACAATACAACCGAACTCCCTATCAAATTAGAATGGGACAATGATAATGTTTCAAAAATGTCTATGGATATAACAATAGATGGCTATTCTATAGGAATTATAATGGAATTCAAATATGATGACAAATTGAATCCATTCAAGAATTTATTGACATTATACCCAGAAGAATCTAGCTGCTTTGAATTCAGCAAAAACAATGTAACAGAAATAAAATATACAGAATATATTAAAGAAGGTTCTTATTACGATTCAGATACTGACGTAGATTATTTCGCATATACATACGATGGCAAATACCCTGTTACTAGAGATAACGGCTGGAGCAAAGAATATTTTGAATACAAATAATATTTAATACGTAAAAATAAAAGGTCATTTCGAACTGAAGTGACCTTTTATTTTTAATTTTCAATTATCCAATCACTCCACTTCCCAAAACAACCGGCTCCGTCTCGTGATAGATGACGTCAACATATTACATTTCAAGACTGTCTGTATTTAAAAGAAAATCTATGACACTCATATATAGTACACCTTGATCGTTGAACCAAGGCTTTGTCGCTGTTCGCTGAATGACAATCTTTCTGAAAGAATCATCTATGTTGCGGAAAGACTGTAGTTCCTGCTTCATTTTTTCCTCATTGGATATTTCGTACGCCGATTGTATGTAATAACGCTTATCTCCTTTATTCGCTATGAAATCCACCTCTAATTGTTTCTTCACATATTTGTCGTCTTTCTTTTCATTTACGGTAACAACACCAACATCGACGCTATATCTTCTTCTTAAAAGCTCATTATAAATAATATTCTCCATAATGTGATTTTCTTCCTGTTGACGAAAATTGAGTCGGGCATTGCGCAAACCAACATCAACGAAATAATATTTCATTGGCGTTCCTATATACTTACGACCTTTGACATCGAATCTATGAGCTCTTTCAATTAAGAAAGAATCAACGAGATAGTCGATATATGACGAAATAGTGAACTGCGAAAGTTTCATATTATTTGACGATTGAAATGTATTTGCCAAACGCTGAGGATTAGTAAGAGAACCTATAGACGATGCCAAAACATTTGTGAGAATTCCAATTTCCTCACGACCTTTCAGCTTATAACGATTTATTATGTCGGAAAGATAAACCTGTTCAAACAAGTTTTTAAGATAAGACTCCCTTTCATCGTCAAAGTCCATGCTCCAAATCAATGGCATTCCTCCATAACGACAATACAAGGTCCATAATTTTTCCTTGTCAATATCGGAGATACTACAAACCTCAGAGAAACTAAAAGGATACACTCTTATCTCATCACCTCTGCCTCTGAATTCTGTTATTATGTCGCTCGAGAGAAACTTCGAATTGCTACCCGTAACATAAACATCTACATTTGATAAATGCAAAAAGCCATTCAATACTGGTACAAAATCCTCAACCAACTGAATCTCATCTAAAAGAATATAATATTTCTCGTCATCGGTAATCCTACTTTTGACGTAATTATACAATTCTTCCGGATTAAGATATTTTCTATTTGAAAAATCATCTAATGCTAATGCTATGATACGATTATCCGCAACCCCTGATTCTATCAACTTGCGACGAAACAATTTGAAAAGCAAGTACGACTTCCCACATCTCCTTACACCTGTAACGATTTTAATCAGACCATTGTCTCGTTTTCTAAACAGCCAATCAATATAATCTATCCTATCGACCTCTTTCATTTTATTTATTTTTTTAGCAAATATAGAAAAAATCTTAAATAAAAAGTGTTTTTATTTAAGATTTTAGCAATAATTGAAAATATTTTAAATAGATTTCTCACCCAATCACTCCACTTCCCAAAACAACCGGCTCCGTCTCGTGATAGATGATACCGAATTGTCCGGCTGCTACTCCTGAGATAGCTTCGTCTGAAATGATTGTCAAACCGCTTTCGGTGAGCTTTAAATTGCCTAAGTTAAATCCAGGTTGATGGCGTATCTTATAACGAACTCTCTGCCCGTCAGCTAATGTAATAGCAGGATTCATTGCCATGACATCAACCAAGTCGATGTTGTTTGTATATTGAGCTATTGGGTCGTAGCCTTTTGAAACGTAG
>JAZUCH010000101.1:0-10459 GCA_045639025.1 Bacteroidales bacterium | reverse complement strand
CTCGCTATGTTCTGTGCTTCCTTGACGAATTTCTCTCTGAACTTCTCTACCAACTCCTTGCTGCCGCTTGTGCCCAACGACACCGACGATGTATCAGTATCTCGCTCGCAGTATTCCTTCATGAAGAACTCCTTTATCGCCACCTTGCGGCGGAGGCTGGTCTGCTCCGCCAGATAGGTGATGCCGAAGCCGCCCTGGCCCAACACCTTTATTATTTTATACTCTCCGTTCTGGAGTAATGTGCCTGGTTTTAATTGCATAATCTCTCGTTTTTTTATATGGAGTGTGATGTGATTGTTTTTATATCACTTCGTAATGTCGCAAAGGTATAAATTTATTCAATAATTTTTTATTATTTATTCTAAATTTATCTCCATAATTTTTTTTTGCTACGTGTGATAGATTATACTGCATACGGTCTCTGTATAATCAAAACAACGGAGTAACCGAAACGCCGTAAAGTGAGTAGGATTAACTAACAAAATTTATCAAAATGAAAAAATTATTTTTTATCTTAGTGACAGTATTGGGAATTTCAGCTTCTGCAAACGCTCAATGGGGCTATTACAATCAAACTTATTACCAGAACTCTTTCCAAAACCACATGAACCAGTGTATGTATTACTACAACCAGGCCCAGCAACAGTTTAACAACTACATGAACAACGTTGCTCAACAGCCTGTTTATTACTACTCAGATTACAATTATAGCACAGATTACAGTACTTCCAACAGCGACAATTGCCACTCAAGTCATAGCCACAGCAGCAAAGACTGCCACATCTGCCATGGAAGCGGCATATGCCAGACATGCGGCGGTGACGGTTTTCAATCTTCAGGATTCGGACTGGGTGACATTCCTTGCGCCAACTGCATGAAAGTAAACGGAAACAGGACAGGGAAATGCTCCGTATGCAGAGGAACCGGAAAAGTGAACTAGAAACAAAAACCGATGCAAAAAGCAGAGACGCCATATCGTATATGATATATGATATATGATATGGCGTCTCTTTTTTAATATCCGACCGTTTTTTATTCTGAGACTGGACGAACACTTTGACCGTAGTAACGGCCGTACCAAAACACGCACTGGTAAACACTATTGAAGCGAAGGTAGTACGCTCCAACGGTACCACTCTCGTAAGGCGTAGAACTCCAATAGGGTCCGTACTCTCCAGTGCGGTAGAGCGTAGTCCCGTAACGGAAACCCGCAGCAGGAAGGAAGATGCTGTTGCCGTTAGGGCCAGTAACCTTATACCCCTTCTTGCCGCCATGTGTGGTCCAGCTCCAGATGCAGTTTTGTACTAACTCTTTTAATTCTGCTTTTGTCGGAAGTCGCCAGCTGCCACCCCAGTTGGCTCGCGCAGCATCGTATTCTGTTCCTGATATGTCATCACCTATAAATTCATATTCAGTACGCTTAATTCCTAAAAAGCCTCTCTTAACAGCAAAATGCCGATATTTTTCTTCCGTATATTCTTCTTTCGGCTCGACCTCTCCCCATGCAAAATAGTCTCCGTATTCTTCTGGCCTGCTCGCTCCAACGTTGCACGTAGCCCATTTCAAGCCACTTGGCAGACCAAGGTCAACGTATTCATGGCCGTTGATTTCATTCTTTCTTTCTGAAGTTTCTATAACTGTTTCTTCATTAGATGTTGAAGTCTTTTTAATATTTGATGAATCATCGCTTGGGCCGGATTTTGGAGAACCGGCGCTTTTATCAAAGGCATTCAAAAATTCCTCTATGCTCTGCGGACGGTCCTTGCGCCTAGGCTGCATAGCAAAGGCAACGGCTCCTTTCATGATTTCACTGAGATGCATGTCTTCTGTAAAACTTATTCCATTTTCATAAATCTCATCCGCCTCCGGTGGTGTGATGCCTGTAACTAGTTTATACAATGTCGCGCCTATGGCGTATATATCCGTCACTGGTGTGAACTTAGATACTCCGCCTTGCTTGTACTGTTCCAATGGAGCATAACCCGGAGTCTTGCCTAACAATGTCGAGGTGTTTTCTCCGTCAACTTCATCATATTGTTTTGAGGTGCCGAAGTCTATCAGGACTGCAGTGTCATATTTGTCAATCATGATATTGCCCGGCTTGATGTCCAGATGCAGCATATTCTTGGAATGAACGTATTTGAGAGTATCCGAAACCTGTCTGATATACCTCAAGGCTTCAGTCTCGCTCAACTTACCTTCTGCTTCTACAACTTCTTTCAAAGATCTGCCTTCTATATAATCCATAACGTAATAGGCTGTGCCGTTCTCTTCAAAGACATCGCTCACTTTAACTATCCCGTTATGATGCAGCTTCCTTATCGACTTCGCCTCTTCTATAAATTTATTCTTAAGTTTCTCAACTAATGCTTTCTTGCTATGAGTTCCAACTGTAACATGATATGTATCCTCGTCTCTGTTGCAGAAGTCCTTAACAAAAAACTCCTTTATCGCGACTTTCTCTTCAAACACAGTGTGAAATGCCTCGTATGTACAGCCGAAGCCTCCGCTGTTTATGAAACGCACTATCCTATACTTCCCGTTCTGAAGTAATGTGCCTGGTTTTAAATTCATAATCTTGTTTTTATATTTGGAGTATGATGTATTTATTTTATATCACTTAGAATATCGCAAAGGTAAATATTTATTCCATAAATATATACATTAATTTAAATTATTACAATTTATAATTATAATTAAAAAAAACTTAATTTTGCAATGTTTACTTCTAACAGATTCAAAACACAACTTTTAAGAAATGAGAAAAAAAGACAAGGAATATATTGAGTCTTTAACTGACAGGGAAATTGTAGAGGGAATCCTTAAGAAAAACTCTATTATAACACGTTTATACTTATACGAAAAATGTTTCCCCTTGTTTGTATCCAAATTCAACAAATACTACACAGATTGCGAAAACTGCCTGGAGTTCATCAATGAGATATACGTTTACATCATGACTCCTAGAAAAAACGGCAAATGCTACTTATCCGGCTTCGGTTTCGGATGCCGTCTTGAACATTGGCTGAAGATAGTAACAGAAAACTATTGTCACCAACTGTTCAAAAAAAGAAACAATATTGTAGAAATTTGTGATGAGACTGATAGATTGAGTGACATTTCGGTTACTATAGACATAGACTGCTTGGACAGTTCTGATGTTGAAACAATATTAAACATGATGAGTAATGATAGATATCGAGAATTGATACGTCTCAGATACTTGGAGCAAAAAACAAATGAAGAAACGGCTAAGCTATTGAATATGACTATGGACAATTACTACAACAAGCACAAACTAGCTAAAGAACAATTCACCAAAGTTTTAGAAAAGGAGGGATTGCTATGATTAAAGAAATAAAATCTTTACCTATCTCTGAAGAGACTTTAGGCGCATATCTTGAAGGCAATTTGCCTGAACATGAAAGAATGGAAGTTGAAAAACTATTGGAAAACAATCATGAATTAAGGGAATTCGTCGATGAAGTCTCTGCTGATGACATAAACTACGACGAGTCAATCTACGATTACTTTCCAGATTTCGACAGCGAGTTCAGTCTGCCTGAAATACCGAAACAGACTGATGAATCTGACGATATTGAAATAGTAGCCGTAGATGATGAGTTTGATTTGGAAGTCATTGACAATGTTTTCGATGAACATGAAACAGATGAACATGAAAGTTACGATTTGCCAGAGACAACTGCAAATGACTTTGACAACGACTTCATTGAATTCGATGACAATTTATAGGACAACAAAAAAATGAGGAGACGTATTCAAAAATACGTCTCCTTCTACTTTATCACATAGTCATGATTTCCTTAATAATCGACAATGCGTCTCCCACATTATTGACTGCGTCAAGATAGAAGATATTCTTTCCGTTGAGTTCTTTCACCTTGCAGCGTCGAGGATGTGTTGCCGCATATTTTATAATCTTAATGAATGTGTCAGTCTGATAATATTCCGACTCTTGGTTTGAGACGAGATATGCCGTCATGATTTTGTTTTTCAGCATAATCTTCTCAAAGCCGAGGTCACGCGCCATCCAACGCAGACGCATCGTATTAAGCAAGTCTTCCGTTTGCGGCGGTATCTGTCCGAATCTGTCAGTGATATTATTAGTGAATCTCACGAGACCTTCTTCATTCTGTATATGGTCGAGTTCGGTATAGAGACTAATACGCTCAGCCGATGACTCTACATATTCGTTAGGAATCAATATTTCCAAATCAGACTCGAATACACATTCGCTGACGAATTTCTTCTCTCGCAGCTCGCCTTGGAACAAATCCTTGAACTCAGTCTCCTTAAGTTCCAGAATCGCCTCATCAAGAATCTTATGATACGTCTCGAAACCAATGTCGTTGATAAACCCGCTCTGCTCAGCGCCGAGCAAGTTACCCGCGCCTCTGATATCAAGGTCGCGCAACGCAATGCTGAATCCGCTGCCAAGATCGGAGAAGTCCTCCAATGCACGGAGACGTTTTCTTGCTTCGTCGGTCAATGTAGAAAGCGGAGGCGACAAGAGATAACAGAACGCCTTCTTGTTGGAACGTCCCACTCTGCCACGCAGCTGATGAAGGTCGCTGAGACCGAAGTTCTGCGCCTCATTAATAATAATGGTATTAGCATTAGGTATGTCGAGTCCCGACTCTATGATTGTCGTTGAAAGAAGCACGTCATATTTCTCATCGATGAAGTCGAGCATAATCTTCTCCAACTTGCTTCCTTCCATCTGACCATGAGCCACTGCCACCCTCACGCCTGGGACGCAGTTCACTATCATATCGCACACATCCTGAATATTCTGTATTCTGTTATGTATGAAGAACACCTGGCCATCGCGGGCGAGTTCATACTGTATAGCGTCGCGTATTATCTCAGGGTTGAAAGAATGCAACTCCGTCGTCACCGGCTGCCTGTTCGCAGGAGGCGTCTTGATGATACTCATGTCGCGTGCTCCCATCATGGAGAACTGCAGCGTCCTTGGTATAGGCGTAGCCGTGAGTGTAAGAGTGTCGACATTAGTCTGAAGCTGCTTCAGTTTCTCTTTAGCAGAAACGCCGAACTTCTGTTCCTCGTCGATGATGAGTAATCCGAGATCTTTAAAGGCGACATTCTTACCTATGATGCTATGTGTACCTATTAATATATCGACGTGACCATTTTTAAGGTCTTCCAAAGTCTTCTTCTGTTCCTTAGCCGTCTTGAATCTATTGATATAATCGATATTGACGGGGAAACCTCTAAGACGTTTGCAGAATGTCTGATAATGCTGAAGGGCAAGCACCGTTGTTGGCACGAGCACCGCCACCTGCTTGGAGTCGCATACTGCCTTGAATGCGGCGCGGATGGCTATCTCTGTCTTACCGAAACCTACGTCGCCGCAGATGAGACGGTCCATAGGTGTCTCCGACTCCATATCACGTTTCACATCGACAGTCGCCTTAAGTTGGTCTGCCGTGTCTTCATACATAAACGAAGCTTCGAGTTCAGTCTGAAGATACGTGTCTGGCATAAACTGGAAGCCCTTGCTATTCTTACGCTCGGCATACAACTTAATCAATTCACGAGCGATGTCTTTGACACGGCTCTTAGTCTTCTCCTTAAGTTTATTCCAAGAATTAGAGCCTAGTTTGCTCAGCGTAGGCTGCATCCCGTCCTTGCTGGAATATTTAGAGATACGATGCAAAGAGTGTATGCTCACATACAAAAGGTCGCCGTTCTGATAGATAAGACGCATAGCCTCCTGCTGCTTGCCGTTGTTCTCAATAGTCTCCAATCCATCAAAACGTCCTATGCCATAATTGATATGTGTGACATAATCGCCAGGTTTCAAATCATACAACTCCTTGATGGTGATGGCCTGACTGCTGGCGAAGCCTTCACGGAGACGGAATCGATGATAACGCTCGAAAATCTGATGGTCGGTATAACAGCATATCTTCAAATCTTTGTCGATAAATCCAGCTTGTATGGAATGATTCACAGGCATGAAGTTGCAATGTTCTTCATCAAGATTCTGAATATCATTCAATATACTTTGTATTCGTTCTAATTGTTTCTTGCTTTCTGAAAAACAATATACAGCAAACTTATCTTTCTTAAGACTCTTGATATCATCCAGCAAAAGGTCAAAATTCTTGTTAAAAGCAGGTTGAGGAGAAATGTTGAACTCTATCGTCGCTCTATCTTTCTTATCAAGGAAATTACCAAATGATATCGTCTTGAAGTCTTCGAGCTGAGAAATGATGACATCGCCTTTTGTAAAAATATCTTCAGGTTTTTCCGCAGCATCATCTTTTTCATTAAAGATATTGACAGCTTTATTATATTCATTCTCCACCTTTTCTTCAAGAGACTGCTCTTCCTCAATCCACACTAAGGATTTGTTTTTAAGATATTGCAATATCGTCTCTCTTTCATTTTCAGCATTATAATCCTGAAGGTTAGGAATCAATATAATATCTCTTAATTTTTCTATAGAAAGCTGGTCGATAGGATTAAAACTTCTTATTGAATCGACCTCATCGCCGAAGAACTCGACACGATAAGGATAGTCGTTAGAGAAAGAAAAGACGTCGACTATGCCGCCGCGTATCGCGAACTGTCCAGGCTCCACCACAAAATCCACATGCTCGAAGTTGAAGTTGACCAAGGCATCTGTCAGCTCATCCATCGACACCACATCGCCTACCGACAATTTATAAGTATTATTCGTCATCACTTTACGAGTGATAACCTTTTCACTGAGCGCTTCGGGATAAGTAACGATTATAGTCTTGCGCTCGCTAGTCGAGATACGTTGAAGCACCTCGGTACGCGACAGAATATATGTGTTGTCAGGCTTCTCCGGTTCGTATGGTCTTTTATATGATGTCGGATAGAACAAGATTCTTTTTTTGCTGTACTCGGCATCCTTCTCCCCGTAAATATTTTCTAGGTCGTTGTAAAAATACGCCGCACGTTCCTTGTCGCTGCATATAATAAAATTGTGTCCGCCAACCTTTTCCGCCGTGGCTGCCACCACATACGACTTGGCAGAACCAGTAAGACCCAAACAAGACACATGCCTTTTAACTTCAAGGCAATCAGCTATATTTTTTACGTTTGGGCTATCAAGATAAAACTGTTTTATCTGTTCTTTCACTTTTCTTTCTTTTAATAAGGTTGCGAAGTTACTGATTTTTATGATAAAAAATCTTTTTTTGAAAAATAAAAATAAACATTTGCACGAGTATTGATTATGTTTATCTTTGCAAAAAATGATAAAATGAGAAGGCTAGTAATTTTTGACCTTGACGGAACATTACTCTACACATTAGAGGATTTGATGAACAGCGTGAATTTTTCACTCGATTTATTTGGTTATGAAACAAAATCACTTGAAGAGATTTCTTCATTTGTAGGAAATGGCGTTGAACACCTTATGCGACGCGCTTTACCTAAAGATATCAGCGAAGAAGTTTTCAAGAATTGCTATGCTTGTTTCAAAGACCATTATTCAAAACACTGCTGCGAGAAGACTCGTCCTTACGATGGTATTCTTGACACTTTGAAAATACTGAAGAGCAGAGGCGTTAAAATCGGCATCGTTTCCAATAAATTCCAAGAGGCAGCCGAAGACGTATGCGAACATTATTTCGAAGGACTTTACGACGCCGTCATGGGCGAAAGCGAGACTTGCCGCCGCAAGCCAGCTCCTGACGGAATCAATATGATTTGCGAACAATTTGAAGTAGAGAAAGACGAAGCCATATTCTTCGGCGATTCTGAAGTCGACATCCAGACGGCAGACAACGCCGGCGTCTATTGCGTTTCTGTATTGTGGGGCTTCAGAGACAGAGAGTTCCTCACCTGCCACGGCGCTCATCTCTTCATAGAAAACCCACTCGACATCGCCGACATGATTGATTAAAATTGAAGGACAACAGTCAACGGTCAACGGCCAACAGACATCGACCATATCTTTTGTCTTTAGCCGTTTGTCTTTTGCCTTTCTTTCTATGATTTTTTCTGTTTTTCACTTGTTAACGGCTTGAAAAAATCAGTATCTTTGTCCCAAATTTTTTAATTTGAGAAAAGTATGGAAACATTCCTTCCTATCGTTATCGTGTTTATCTTTGTATTGGCAATATTAGGTATTGTCGCAGGTGTCAGCAACGACGCAACCAATTTTATGTCAGCCGCTGTAGGAACAAAATCAGCATCTTACAGAGCTGTCACAATCATCGCTTCATTCGGTATCATATTCGGCTCTCTCATGAGCAACGGCATGATGGAAATAGCCAGAAACGGAGTCTTCTCTCCTCAATATTTCTTTGCCAACGAAATTGTTTACATATACCTGGCGGTGATGATTGCCAACCTGATTCTGCTCGACGTATTCAACTCACTGGGATTACCGACCTCAACATCAGTATCTCTCGTCTTTGAATTGCTCGGTGCGACAGTAGCAATCGCCATGATAAAGATGAACAGCGGCGTCCTCGATGGCATCGGTCTCTCCGAACTCATCAACACCGACAAGGCATTGACAATGATAGTAGGCATCTTCCTCTCGGTAGCAGTCGCCTTCATATTCGGTATGATAGTGCAATACATCACACGTCTCATTTTCTCATTCAACTTCGAAAAGAACCTCAAATGGAAGATAGGTATCTTCAGCGGTATAGCAACAACAGCATTGATTTACTTCATGCTCATCAAAGGCATGAAAGGCGCTGCTTTCATGACAGCCGAAATAAAAAGCTGGATTGACGCTCACACATTGCAGCTGCTCGTAGCAAGCTTCGTATTCTTCACAGTATTGATGCAAATATTGCACTTCCTTAAAGTCAACGTCTTGAAGCTTGTCGTCCTCATCGGAACATTCGCACTCGCCATGGCATTCGCCGGCAACGACCTCGTCAACTTCATCGGCGTGCCTCTCGCAGGTCTCGACACCTACATCGATGTTAAAAATAGCGGAGTGCCAATGGATGACCTATCCATGGGTTCACTCAACACAATGTCAGCAGCAAACACCATCTACATCATTATCGCTGGCCTCGTCATGGTCGTCACCTTGCTGACATCAAAGAAAGCAAAAATCGTTCTTCAGACATCATTAGACTTATCCAAACAAAACGGCGGCAACGAATCATTCGGCTCTTCTGCCATCGCCCGCAGTTTGGTGAGATTCTCAAACAATATGGTCAATGCCATCGATAGTATCCTTCCTGCAAAAGTAAAGGTATGGATTGAAAAACGTTTCGACAACAGAGAGATGATACTCGAAGAAAACGCAGCCTTCGATCTCATCAGAGGCTCTGTAAGTATCGTCCTCGCTTCTATGCTTATCGCCCTCGGAACATCATTGAAACTTCCATTGTCAACGACTTACGTTACATTCATGGTGACAATGGGTGCATCATTGTCAGACCGCGCATGGTCGAGAGAAAGTGCAGTATATCGCGTCACCGGTATGTTCTCAGTCATCGGCGGATGGTTCATCACAGCGATAGTCGCATTCTTGATATGCTTCGTCATAGCATTGCTGTTCTACTACGGCGGCGTGGTAGCAATGATAGCGATGATTGCTCTCGCAGTTTATATCATCATCAAAAACAGAGCTAAGACAAACAAAAACGAAGACAATGACGAATTGTTCGAAAAAGCATTGAGCGCAAACGAAAAAGAAGTCATCTACGAGTCATTCGTACAACATAACAAAGAAAGCATGAACAGAATGCTTAACATCATAAAAGATGTATATACCAACATCGTTGATGCTTTCGTGAAGGAAGACATCAAGACTTTGAAAAAAGCCTCCAACGACTGCCGCGACGCTAAGCAGATAATGAAGCAGCTCAAGAGAAAGGAAATCATGATAATGCGTCGCCTCGACGATAAGATGATGAACAAGAACACCTGGTTCCATATCTCTTACAACTGCATCGAACAGATGCTCTACTCCTTGAGAAGAATCTGCGACCCTTGCAAGGAATATGTCGACAACAGCTTCACTCCATTAGACAAGAAATATCTCCCTGAAGTGGAAAGCCTTAAAGAAAAGGTATTCTGGTCCATTGACGCAACCGACATCACCATCTATTCTTCAGAATATAAAGACGTCGATGCCATCATGGAACGCATCAGACTTAGAGAAGAAGACGTGACAGCGATGACACACGAACAGATGAACAGAATACAAAACAACAAGGAAAACATCGACTTGGGATTATTGTACCTCAATATAATACAAGAATCATCGACTATCATCACAGAAATGCGTCACGTTTTAAGAAGCGAAGCAAAATTAAACGAATAATTATGAAAAAAATATTACTACTCTCAATAATCTTGTTGTCTGTTATGATGACGGCATGCAAGCCGGATCCGATAAATAACGAAGGTGACGATAACAACGATACCATACAGGAAGAAGAACCGATAGTGAAGAAGTATTTAG
>JAZUCH010000100.1:0-8460 GCA_045639025.1 Bacteroidales bacterium | reverse complement strand
CAGCCGAAGGCTAAGAGTAATATGAAAAACATCAGTAATCTCATAAATGCAAAAATAACTAAAAAACACATAAAGTCGGCAGAGGGAAACCGAAAATTATTTTTGAAATCAAGCTAAAGGCTTTACGGCGTTAAAATCCCGACAAAAGAGTTGTTTGGAATGCATGATGAATATAGCGTAACTAAACACTTGCATTTTTTCTTGTCCATTGCCCATTATCATGCAAGCTTTTCTTAAAAACCTGATGTACTGAGTTATAGAACAGAGATGTACAAAGATAATAAAAGGCTAAAGACGAAAGACAAAAGGCTAAAGATTTTTTGTATTATTTTTATAACAAAAAAAGTCGCCAAAACAGACGACTTTTTGAATTAAATTGATTAGTTGTTAAAAAATCATAATAAATCAAGAATCTCAAAAAGATATTCTATGATAAATCCTCCTAGCACAATAGGTGCTACAACTGACACTAAGCAAAGTATAATTCCTATAATGGATTTTGTCAGGCTTTGAGATTGTATAATAGCAATAATACCACAAATAAGTCCTATAGGAGCTAATAGATATATTAAGTAATTGACTATTGGTATTATAGAGATTACAATTGAAATTATACCTAATACTAATGATGTTGTGCTCAAGCCGGAATTCGCTTTTTGTCTTTCTGCAAATTGTTCCATAATTACTAAATTTATTTGTTTATAATATTTATTACCAATCTAAATCATCCATCATGTCAAGAAGATCTTCTTCCATTTCAAGAACTTTTTCAGCAGCTTTCAATGATTTTTCTGCTGACTTAAGAGCCTTTTCATAATCTTCATCATCATAGTCTTCTGCCATTTTTGCTGCTTCTTTAGCAATTTGATTCAAAGCTTCAAGTTCTGATGTTATTGGATCTTTTTCTTTTACTATTTCTTTAATTGCCAATTTGTCAATAGAAAATGTCTCTGATCTTTTTAATGCAGTATTGAAATAATCTGCTGAGAATTCATTAACAAATACAAAATCGAGCATTGAGCCAACTTCTCCCTTTACAAAAGAATCAAATTTGGATTTTTCAGAATCACCTAATTCCATCTGATACCAGCCGTTAATGACTTGAACACCATCTTCGTCTTTTAACACTAGAACAGGATAAATTGAAACATCATTGTCAGCTTTCTTTTCTAACTTTAATTGAACCTTAACTCTTAATCTGCCATCTTTTTTGTTTAAGGTACAACTATCAGACACAATTGAAATTAAGTTTGCATCGTCTCCATAGACACCGACTGCTTTTAAATTTTTTGATGTGATTTGAGGTTCTTCTGTACCACCTCCACATGAGACCATGAATAATGCCACCAACATTACTCCTAGGAATTTAACTAATTTTGTTTTCATAATGATGTGTTTTTAAATTATTTGCGGCAAAAGTATGTAAAAGCAATGACACTGCAATTTGTCTTTTTTTGTCTTTTTACAATCGCTTAATTTTCAAGTTTAAACAATATGCTTATTAAAAAAAATATTACCTTTGTAAACCATCTTTTTGATAAATTAAAAGTCTTAAATAAAATAATTATGAGAAAAAACCTTTTTATCATTGCATTAGCTGCTTTGTTTATGCCTTCATGTGGAAAGCCAACTGATGAAAAAGCAGCTACTTACGTTCCTCCACAAGAACTTGTTCTTGAATCTGACATCATGACTCCTGAAGTGTTGTGGTCGATGAACCGACTCGGAGAATACGCCGTATCCCCTGATGGAAAATCAGTAGTTTACAACCTCACCTACTTTATTATTGAAGAAAACAAAAGCAAGACTGACATCTATGTCATCGACATCGACGGCAACAACAACAGATGTCTTACTCAATCATTTGCGAGCGAATATAGCCCGACATGGAACAATGACGGTTCTAAGATTTTGTTTATGAGCGCGGCGAGCGGCGAGATGCAGGTCTGGGAAATGAATCCTGACGGCAGCGGCAGAAAACAAGTGTCTTTCGTTGAAGGAGGCATCGGCGGTTTCGAGTATTCACCTGATGAATCACAGCTTCTTTATACTGCAGAAGTAAAACTTAAAGATAACGTGGCCGACATCTACCCTGACCTTCAGCTTTCTTCAGGAAGAATCAACAACGACTTGATGTATCGTCACTGGGACCAATGGGTTGACACTTACGGACATATCTTCATCACAGCAGATAATGGCAAGAACACCTTAGATATTATGGAAGGTGAAATGTGGGAAGCTCCTGTAAGACCATGGGGCGGTCTCGAACAAGTGGCATGGACCAATGACGGACAAAACATACTTTATTCTTGCAGAAAGAAAGTCGGTATGGATTATGCAACATCTACTAATACCGATATTTATAAATATAATATCCCAACAGGCGAATGTGTTAACCTCACCGAAGGCATGATGGGTTATGACATGAACGTCGTTGTTTCTCCACAAGGCGACAAAATCGCTTGGGAAAGCATGGAACGCGACGGCTACGAAGCCGACAAACAACGTCTCTTCGTTATGGATTTGAATACAGGCGAAAAGAAAGACTACTCAATAGGTTTCGACCAAAACGCTACAAATCTCCTTTGGGCTGCCGATGGACAGACAATCTACTTCATCAGCGATCGCAACGCAACAGACCAAATATACGCCTTAAGCCTCGCAACAGGTTCTATCAGAAAGATAACTGAAGGTAAACATAATTACATATCAATAGCATGGGCTGGCGACAAACTCATCGCTGGACGTCAGTCGATGTCACACGCAACAGAGTTATATCTCGTTGACCCACAAAACGGTGAGGCAACACAACTCACAAAAGTCAACGACAACATCTTCAACCAACTCACAATGGGTAATGTTGAAGAACGCTGGATTGAGACAACCGACGGCAAGAGAATGTTGGTTTGGGTCATCTACCCTCCTCATTTCGACAAGAACAAGAAATACCCTGCTCTCCTTTATTGTGAAGGCGGTCCTCAAAGCACAGTAAGCCAGTTCTGGTCATATCGCTGGAACTTCCAGATGATGGCAGCCAACGATTATATCGTAGTTGCTCCAAACCGCAGAGGCCTCCCTGGTTTCGGTCAGGAATGGAACGAGGCCATCAGCGGCGACTACGGCGGACAATGTATGAAAGACTATCTCTCAGCCATCGACGCTTTGGCAAAAGAACCTTTCATCGATGAAAACAGACTCGGTGCTGTTGGCGCAAGCTTCGGCGGCTACTCAGTATTCTGGCTCGCAGGACATCACGAAGGTCGTTTCAAAGCCTTGATAGCACACGACGGTATGTTTAACTTCGAGTCGCAATATCTTGAAACAGAAGAGATGTGGTTCGTAAACTGGGACCTTGGCGGACCATTCTGGGACAAAGAAAATCCGGTAGTACAATGGTCATACGCCAACTCACCACATAAATTCGTCGACAAATGGACAGCGCCTATCATGGTCATCCATGGCGGTTTAGACTACAGAATCTGCTTCACACAAGGTATGCAGGCTTATAATGCAGCTGTCTTACGCGGCATACCAGCAGAGTTCTTATACTTCCCAGATGAAAACCACTGGGTGCTACAAGCACAAAACGGAATCCTGTGGCAGAGAAGATTCTACAACTGGCTGGGTACTTATTTGAAGTAATTCATAATTCATAATTCTTAATGCACAATTGTAGAGACGAGTTAATGTTACCTTGAAAATAAACACACATTGACACGTCTTGAAATAAAAAATCTCGTCTGGATTTCAGGCGAGATTTTTTTTTGTTATTATTTGTTATTTCCATGATTAATAGCAAGGCGTTTGGAACTTAATCTGGCGCAGGAAGGCATGTCGGCAAAGCTGGTGTCAAGTTTGCCACATATCGCAGGTTCGAGCAGAGTAGTGAGATTTCATTGCTAGGATTGCTACAAAAATGAGGAATTAGAAATTATTGTAGAGACGTCATCCCTGGGGCATTTATGAATTAGAAATTGTTACATCTTTACTTGTTGACTTTAAAATACTCCAACATTTTCTTATAATTATCTTGTGCCGTGAGACAAGTGTCACGGAGATATCCTCTGACCAATTCCCACTGACTTAATCCTCTGTAATAGAAATATTTCAAATCATCAGTAATTACAAATGGGACTATCTTATTTGCAAGACATTCCTTGAACATTATCAGTCGCCCCACCCTGCCATTGCCGTCTTGAAACGGATGAATACGCTCAAAATGATAATGAAAATCTAGTATATCATCGAGAGACTTTTCTTTTTTTGAATTATATTGTTTCAACAATTCTTTCATTTCTTGTCTGACAAGTTCTGGTTTTGTCGTTTCATTACCGCCGACCTCATTAGGAAGTTTTTTATAGTCGCCAACAGAAAACCACGATTGCGAAGAATCCTGTGTACCATACTTCAACATTCTATGTAAATCTTTTATAATCCGCTCATCAAGTCTCTCGTTGACACAATCTATAATATAATCTATACATTTAAAATGGTTGACAGTCTCAATTATATCATCAACTGAAATAACATCTTCCGTTATGCCAATTGTGTTTGTCTCAAAGATATAACGAGTCTGTTCGTGTGAAAGTCTGCTTCCTTCAATATGATTAGAGTTATATGTCAGTTCTATTTGTGTCTTATGATAAATTCCGCCTTTGATTTTATTTTCTTTTTCAAAGCGAAGAGCATGAACTAAAGGAGTTTCCTTTACTGAATGTTTACCTTTTTGAGGCATACTTGCATCTTCTGGAATATTCCACGTCTTTCCCGTCAAAAACGCACCTTCAATCTTACCAGAAACACAATAATTACGAATTGTTCTTTCAGAAACTCCATATTTAGAAGCGAAATCTTTTACTGACAAATATTTCATATCGGCAAACTTATAATTAAAAAGACGCACAAAAATAACAAAATTTTCCGATAACGGCAAGGATTTAAAAAATATGAGTTAGGAGTTATTTTTTCTCACAGAGATTTTTGTTATTACTTTGCGCTTATTTTAAATAATTTATAATTGTAGAAACGTCCCTCTGTGGCGTCTTTGAATTAGAAATAATTGTAGAGACGTGTCAATGTTACCTTAAAAATAAACAAACATTGGTACGTCTCTACTTGTAGTCTTGTGGTCTTGTTGTCTTGTAGTCATTACTCCCCAAGCCCATACTTCCTCAACAATTTACTCCATTCTTCCGATTCCAAGAAACTGAGCAGATACGGGTTTATCTTATTGACCAGATATGGCTGCGATGACATAAAACAATAGTATTCCTTGTTGTTAGGCAGTTCTATCAATGTTATTTTCTTCGTTAAACTCTTTTCCTTCTTATTGAAATAATAGCTTAATGTCGCGCCGTCATCGACTATGGCGTTTATCTCCCCTCTTTCCAATGCGTCGAAAGCTTCTTCAAACGATAAATATTTCTTGTGTTTTATATGTTTATAATCAAGGTAAATGGCTGTGTTTCTCCCCTCCAGACAACCAACTTTCATCTTATGTAAATCGTTAAGATTGCTTACATTATTCTGTAATCTTTTCGTTGTGAGTTCTGAAGAAATGGTAGCAGTGAAGCCGCTAATAATCAGAATCGCTACCAACATCCATATTGTTGCTAATATCTTGCCGTTCTTAGTCTGCGGTGATTTGTCGCCATAACCTACTGTCGTCATCGTCACCCACGACCACCAGAATCCATCAATGATACCATTGACTTTATTGTCAAAAGCTGGATTGTTTTTTCTCTCCGCAAGCCATATCAAGGTTCCAATGCTAAAATTTATTAACAGAAGCAATCCTATTGTCTTTAAAAAAGCAATAGAAAAGAGATTTTTAACAATCGTCACAAATCCGGATTCGTTATGGTTCTCTACCGCAACGCACATCGAGGTGATATAAAACGGCTGTGTCAGGAATGTGCTGTCAACATGTGACGAACTAATCGCCATAGGAGCTATTGATATATTTATTTCTCCTTCGGAAATGTTTGTAACGACTTTCTCATAGTCGGTTCTCACATAACTATAATCAATGTCTAATGAATCGGAAATGACTTTCCATAAGTCTATCGTCAGTCCTGTAATCTCATCATTTTCAATAATGATGAAAGGCGGACTGTTTGTCACACCGACCGACAATGTCTCTTCTTCTTCAGAACGAAGACTTGACAGAGACGACAATAATATTATTAATAAAAACAAACGTTTCAACATAACTGACATTTTCAGATGTTAAAACATTTGAAAAGCAATTTGGTTTGATAGAATTCAGTTGTAATTTACTTGCTTCTCTTGATAAGATATGACGTCAGTATTTGGTCATAAGACTTGTTGATGTCAGCTTCAACATAATCTATCTGATATTGATGACAATGACGCAGCAGCTCTTCTTTCTTGGCTGTCATTATCTCTTCATATCTTTCCTTTATCTCGACAGGATTTAGCTTTATCATTTCCCCTGTTTCCAGGTCGATGAACTTATGAGGACGGTTTTCGTAATCTAATTTTTGTTCATGATTAGAGTCATGCACATGGAATAGGATGACTTCATGTTTGTTATAACGAAGATGTTTAAGAGCAGCGAACATATCCTGATAATTGTCGATATTGTCGAGCATATCGCTGAATATTATCACGAGACTTCTCTTATGCGTCATCTCTGCTATCTTATGGAGACATTCTGTCGCGTTGGTATAATATTTTTCTGTCTTCTCGTAAGGAAGCATGAGCTTATCCAGTTCGCTGTAAATCATATTGGAATGTACTCTCGACAGTTTGGCTGGAGTATGGAGTGTGATATCATTGTCGAAAGTAGAAAGACCTATGGCATCACGCTGGCGTCGCATCAGTTCGATGAGAGCTGCGCTGCTATATACTGAATACCATAATTTATTAGGATGTTCGAAGTCGAGTTTGTTTTGCACCGGGAAGTGCATGCTAGAACTCTTGTCGATGACTATCTGGCAACGAAGGTTGGTCTCTTCTTCGTAGCGTTTCACAAAAAGTTTCTCGGTTCTTGCGTAGAGTTTCCAGTCGATGTTACGAGTGGGTTCTCCTGTGTTGTAAAGACGATGTTCAGCGAACTCTACTGAGAAGCCGTGGAAGGGGCTCTTGTGGAGACCTGTTATGAAGCCTTCCACTATCTGACGAGCCAGAAATTCCAGACTTCCCAGCTGAGCTATATTGCTGATTTCAATCGGCATCGATTAGATTAATTGTTTCAATTTATCTTCGAAAACTTGTTTTGCTGCGCCGCCTACGTTTTTGTCAACTACTTGACCGCCTTTGAAATAAAGAACTGTAGGAACGTTCATGATACGATATTTAGCTGCTAAGCCTTGGCATTCGTCGATGTCAGCTTTGAAAACTTTAGCTTTGCCTGCATATTCTTCAGCTAATTGATCCATATAAGGAGCGATCATGTTGCAAGGACCGCACCATGCTGCGCCGAAATCTACCATAACTGGAACTTCGCTTTGTAATACTTCTACTTCGAAAGTAGCGTCTGTAATGTGATTTGCCATAATTATAATTTATTTAAAAGTTAATACTGAAATAATTTTTGCAAATATAATAAAAAAGACTACAAGACTACAAGTTGTTTTTTTATTTGAAATAAAATACCGATAAAATTTTCATCCTAATTTTTGTCCATTAATGACATGTGTCTCTAAAATATCCTAATTTTTGTCCATTACGCCGAGATTTTCAATTAAACATTATTCCCATTTCTCTCCTCTGATTACCGGCATAAGATTCTGTTGAATGAAGTCGGAATAGGAAATCAGCAAACAAGTGTTTTTATGCCATTCATATTTATCAATTATATCCTTTACAGATATTGACTGTTTCAATCTTGCATTCTTTTTTTCTATGACAATATCACATTCGCTGGAAACCGAACTCTGTGTTACCATAATGTCTTGTTTTAATCTGTAATTGGCGAATGTAAGCGAAACCATCTTTCCGATATTAAATTCAGATCCATGATAACCTTCAATGCAAAGAAAACTGAATACATTATATATTTTCCAAAACAGTTTCTCTTCTTCCGATAAATCATTTATATCATTACATTTGACTTGATTATTCCTTAATCCTTGATATTGGCATCTATCAATTTGTTTCCACTTTTCACCCATAACAATTGACATAATATTTTCACGTATAAATTGTGAATATGCAATCAATTGTTCAGTTAGGTTTAAACTTGCGGGTAATTCCAAACAGTCTGTAATTGATATTGTTTTGGTAAACAAGAAAACTTTTTTATTGATTACGATTTTCCATTTCCATCTCATGAAAGTTTTTTCGTTAGGTTCGGGAAGAGAAATTGTTATTGTTTGATTTATTCTGGGATTTTTATAAACGACATATACGTCTCGTCCAGTGAAAAACTCGGAAGTTATATATCCCTCGCTTTTCAAAAAATCAAAAGCCCTACATATTTCTATAAAGGTACAG
>JAZUCH010000099.1:0-4694 GCA_045639025.1 Bacteroidales bacterium | reverse complement strand
GAAATTCAATGGAAAAGCCTTATTTTTTTATATATAAAACCTGAACAAAACCAGTCTCAACCTATGAAGTCTCAATTATAAATAAAGGTGATTGGGATACACAATAACAAAAGAGACCGCCTAAACTTGTTAGACGGCCTCCTCAGCATGGTGCCATTGAAGGACTTCATCAAACTAAAGAGGTAAAATATTACAATCTAGATGTCATCATTTCTGTCGGTTATCGTGTAAAGTCTCGTCAAGGCACAATGTTCCGTATTTGGGCCACCCAACGTCTGCGAGACTATATTATCAGAGGTTATGCCTTGAATGAAGAACGTTTCAAGAAAGGTTCTTCAATGAATTATTTCAAAGAGTTGGTAGAAAAGATTCGAGAAATCAGAATAGAGGAAAAGATTTTCTATCAACAGATTAAAGACATTTACAAAACAAGTATCGACTACGACCCTTCCGACGAAATGACATTGCAGTTTTTTAAAGAAGTTCAAAACAAACTGTTATGGGCTGTCAGCGAGAAAACCGCAGCCGAACTGATTTATTATAGAGCTAATGCTTCTTTGCCAATGATGGGACTTACATCCACAAGCACTGACTCGAAAGTAAAGAAACAAGACATCACTATCGGCAAAAATTATCTGCAAGAAGATGAGTTAAAGGCGTTAAAACTGATTGTAGAACAATATTTGGCTTATGCTGAAGCACAGGCTCTAGCACATCGCCCTATGTATATGAAAGACTGGAAGGAACGTTTGGACTTAATCTTAAAGCTTAACGAAAGAAATGTTCTGGAAGGACCCGGAAAAATATCTCACGAACTAGCAATTGAGAAAGCAGAGTCTGAATATATGAGATACAAAGAAATAGAGAAAGAACATATTCATCTTGAAAGCATCAAGGAATTGGATAAAGACATTCGTTTGCTAAATAACAAATAAATTTTTTGATAGTATTTCATGACTATTGGCTATTGACTAAAGACTAAAGACTAAAGACAAAAGTCTAAAGTCTAAATGTTGAACTAAAGGTTCAAAGGTTATAAGCCGAAATTATTTCACGATTGTTTTTGTGAAAGTTGACAACAATGTTACGGTCTGACATCAATTTTCCATTTTCAACTTTCAATTTTCAATTGAATTAGTGGTTAAAAATCCTTAACATCATTTCTTAATATTTTACCGCTTTTACGTTAAAAATTGTTAAAACCGAAACATTTCCTTTGCAAATGCTTGACAAAAGGATGAGATGGTTGTAGTTTTGTGGATAGAAACAATATTCGTTTCTAAAACCAAATTAATTTGTCACTTCACTTATGTGATATCAACCAAAGTTTTTGAAATACTTTTATATGGATTCTATCATTATAATACCCAAAGGTAATAGTTCTGATGATATAAAAGAACGTGAAAAGATTATTCGTCACTTTTATCGCAGATGGAAAGAAGAAAACCCTTCACAACGAAGATATAATCTATCACTGAAAGAATACATCAACATCAGAATGGTTTCCATCATAGAGACAAGTGAACATGCTGCAAAATCGTATTTGTCAACTCTTGCAGTATTACAACTTGATGCCATCCTTGTTGGCGCCAAAAAAGTTTATATAAGTAAAACAAAGAAAAATAATAAGAATCAGGAACCTTTTGAGCGTATGATGATAATGGAATACGAACTCATTGGTATAGGCAAAGTAAAAATGACTGTAGGTATTCGTCGTAGAACTAAAGAAAAGGTTCAATACTGTATTACTGCCATTTCTGGTATATAATAAAAAAAGCATCTCATTGATGCTTTAATATGCCCCATTATGCGTGAGAGAGGTTTACACCGAAGTGTGATGCTATGCTGGCGGGGACTTCGCACTACCCATTACATCGTCACCTCACGACTTACTTGTCTGCAAAGATACAAACATTTTTATTATTAAAAGACAATTAACATTAAAAAAATACGTCTTTTATTCACTCACCTTGGCAATTCATTATCTTCATTATCAACAATAACATCTACATCTTCAATCTCGTACATATCCTTGTATTCATTAAGATAAAACGAAACAACATCAGGATAGATATCATTATATTTATGACATATTTTCTTGAATAATGTCAGGAATCTTTCATCCTCTACGAAATCGAAAATCCATGTCAGTAAATCATCGACCTCTTTTTCATGAGCGGTTCTGCTACATATATTATCGACTATCGGTTTGTACTCTAAATACGCCTTGTCGTATAAAGCATTGATATTATTGAACCACTCAGCAATTTCCGCTTCTAACTCCTTATAGAAACGAGCTTCATCTGATTGAGAATTTTCTGTTTTCATAAATCTTGTGTTTTTAAAGTTTCGGCACAAAAATATAAAGAAAAATCTTTGCTTTTACAATTTTAACTATTTTTAACTTTTATGTGGTCATTTGGCAAGTTAACGGGAAAAGAGCAAAAATCCGTTGTCTGTTGTCTGTTGACATTTACAAAGTTCAACAGCCAACAGCCTTAGATCAATGGTTAAAAATCCTTAACATCATTTCTTAATATTTCCCTGATTTTATGTTAAAAATTGTTAAAACCGAAACATTTCCTTTGCAAATGCTTGACAAAGGGATGAGATGGTTGTAGTTTTGTGGATGAGAACACAATTTAAAAATACCAAGATATTATGAAAAACATTACAAATCACAATGGTGATATTGTCATCTATCAATCGGTAGATGGTAATACTAGAATTAACGTAAATCTTCAAGATGAAACAGTTTGGTTATCGCAACAACAATTGGTTGAACTTTACCAGACTAGTAAGTCAAATATAAGTGAACATATAAAGCATATATTTGAAGAAGGCGAATTGACTGAATCCTTAGTTGTTCGGAAATCCCGAACAACTGCAAAAGACGGAAAAAATTACTCTACGACATTCTATAATCTTGATATGATAATATCTTTAGGATATCGCATTAAATCGTCAATAGCTACAAAATTCCGTATCTGGGCGACGCAGCGTCTAAAAGAATATATGATTAAAGGTTTTACCATGGATGATGAACGTCTAAAAGGTAATGCCGGTGGAAATTATTGGAAAGAACTTATCGACAGAATCAGAGATATTCGTTCTTCTGAAAAAGTAATTTTTCGTCAGGTATTAGATCTTTATTCTACAAGCATTGACTTTCAACCTAACAGCGAAGAATCAATACTATTCTATAAGATCGTTCAAAACAAATTGCATTACGCAGTACATGGACACACTGCCGCAGAACTCATTTTTAAACGAGCTGATTCTGACAAACCTTTTATGGGACTCACATCCTTTGCTGGGGATTTGCCTACATTCAAAGATGTCGGAATAGCCAAAAACTATCTTAATGAAAAAGAACTTATGATATTAAAAAATCTCGTATCCGGTTATTTTGATTTAGCAGAAATAAACGCAATGGAGCACAAGCCGATGTATATGAAAGATTACATCAATTTATTAGACAGATTGCTTACAACTGGTGACAGACAAATATTGTATGACGCTGGAAGTATAAGCAATGAAAAAGCATTAGAAAAAGCGATGTCAGAATATAGAAAATATCAAAATCAAATATTATCGCCTGTAGAAGAAGCTTATGTCAAAACATTAAAAGAAACATTACATATTATTGATAATAGGAAGTAGAATACAATAAAAATAGAGCCGCCACTTTTCATGACAGCTCTACTATCTTTAGACTTTAGACTTTTGTCTTTAGCCAAAATTATTTCTCAATTTCTTTCTTGATTCTTTCGTTCAACATTGGAACGATCTTGTGTAAGTCACCAACGATGCCTAAGTCGGCTGCGCTGAAGATTGGTGCGTACTTGTCTTTGTTGATAGCGATGATGTAACCTGATTCTTCCATACCTGCTAAGTGTTGGATAGCACCAGAGATACCGCATGCTACGTACAACTCAGGACGTACAGTCTTACCTGTCTGACCTACTTGGATGTTGTGTCCGACAACGCCGGCGTCAACCATAGCACGTGATGATGCTACCATGCCGCCTAATGTGTCTGCCAATGCTTGTAACTTTTCAAAGCCTTCTGCGTTCTTCACGCCACGGCCGCCTGATACCAATATCTTAGCGTCAGCGATGTCTTCCTTGCTTGAAGATTTCATCTCTGTCTCAACGAGTCTTACTTTGAAACGTGCTGTATCAAATTTAGGTGCGAACATTGTGACAACGCCTGCTCTGCCTTCTTCACGTTGACGTTTTTGCATAACGCCTGGACGTACTGTCGACATCTGTGGACGGTTGTTTGGACATACGATAGTAGCCATCAAGTTACCGCCGAATGCAGGACGTGTCATACGGAATTGTTTGTCGCCTGCTTCTGTGTCAGCAACTTCGAGTTTTGTACAGTCTGCTGTGAGACCTGTGTTCAATCTTGCTGCGAGACGTGGAGCGAGGTCACGACCGATTGTAGTAGCACCGTAAAGGACGATTGTTGGTTTGAATTCTGTGATGATTTGATATGCTGCTTGTGAGTATTGCTCTGTGATATAGTCTTTCAACTCTGGACAGTCAGCAACGAGGACTTCGTCAGCACCCATCTCGATGAGTTTCTGTGCTTGGTCTTTTACGTTGTAACCGAGTAACATTGCAACTACTTTTTCGCCGAGTGAGTCAGCCAAGTCGCGTGCTTTACCTAAAAGTTCGAAAGCTACT
>JAZUCH010000098.1:0-104471 GCA_045639025.1 Bacteroidales bacterium | reverse complement strand
GAAGAAAAGAAACTCCTTGAATCATTTTGAGTCGTATATTGAAAGGATTGATATTAATTAGAAATTAGGATTGCTTGTAGAGACGCATCAATGTAACCATAAAAATAAACACACATTGACACGTCTCAAGAATGAATAATGCCCTCTGCGTCTCTGCGAGAAAATAATATCGGTCACTGAGCTTGTCGAAGTGACAAACAGAATGCCTTCGACAGGCTCAGGCACCGTTCAAAGCTCACAGCAAAAAAAATAAAACCATGAAAAAACTACTACTTACAATCACACTTATCATCTGCGGAATGACACTTTTCGCACAGAAGAACGAATCTATTGTCAATATTGAGGTTATCGTTTCTGATAATCAAGGCAATGTCTTGAAAGACGTGGCTATTTATAACTCTAAAAACAAGCTCATCGGTATTACGAATCATGAAGGTATTACCTGGATTACATCTCGTTTCGGCGATGCCATAATTTTCTCTCATCTTAGCTTTGAACATAAAATCATCAAGATTTCTGAATATGAAGATATGTATGAGGAAGAGTTCAATAACTTCAAAATGATAGTGAAAATGGAGGCAAAATCACATGTGCTTCCTGAAGTGACCATCGTTGAAAACGCACCTCAACTCGCATATAAAAATAAGGAGGTTTGGGTGCTAGATTATTCCGTTGATGAGAAAGGTATAATGGCTGTGACGACAGACGGAAAAGAATCTCAACTACTGCATCTTGGTTTTGAACAAGATACGATATCAATAAAAAAGATAGATAAAAAACTCGACATTCTGTTCAGGGATATTCTTTATCAAGACCTTTTCGGCAATACTCATCTTATGTCTCTTGACTCTGCTTTTCAGGTCTATTCTGAAAAAGACGACCTTCTGCTTCTATATGGCGTTACTCTTGAAAAACATAAATCAACCTTCAGCAATCTTTATGCGTTGACAGACAGTATTATCGTGACAAGGAAAGAGTTTTACAGCGGACAAGAAGTGGTTTATTTCATGACAAACAGAAACAATAGCAAGACCGAAGTTTTATGCGACGTTTACGGCTCTTCTCGTGAGATGGCAAAGAACTGGCGCATTGACAATATTCGACTGAAAAGGGCGCTCAATCCTGGTACGAGTGATTTTGTTAATCCCTACGAAAGACCTGAAGAAAGGAGTAATTTTGAAGAAGATATGCTAAAACGCCTTATGCTTCAGGAGATTTATGTTCCTATATTGAATGTCGATGACAAGATTTATATCTTCGACTTCCAAAAAGATTATGTTTATAAATATGATAATGAAGGTAAATATCTTGGCAAGAAAGAAATCAGTTTTCATCTTAAAAGCAAATACGCTAGGAGAGACGCTCCAGGCAATCCGTGGGATAAAAAACTTATTTACGACAAAGCAAGAAAAGAATGTTACGCTCAATTCACCAGCGACGGCACCGTGACATTGAAGAAGATTGACCTTGAAAGCGGAAGCGTCATCGCCACTTATGTACTTGATGATCATTATTTCCCGGAAAACATACAAGTGTATGACGGCGTGGTTTATTACCAATTCATCGACAGTAGAATGACATTCGGAAAAGATTGTAGAAGTCTGTATAAGATGAAACTATTGTAATTAGGAATAAATGTAGAGACGCGTCAATGTTTCCTTAAAAATAAACACGCATTGACACGTCTAAATAATTAGGAGTTTGTCTTAATAAAAAATAAAACTATGAAAAAATTATTAACAATCATCACATTAGCACTGGCAATGCAATCTTGTATATGTATAAAGATTATACATCCTTCATACGTAGAAGCCAGTTTCATGAGGAATCTTACTTCAGAACAGAAAAACAACGTCTATTGGACTTCCGATAGCACTTCGTTGTCAGACTTGACAAACGACGGTCGTATCTATGCTATCAATCCTAATCAGATGAAAGAACTGCTTTCTACAAAAGAAAAAGCAATCATTTACCGATGGCTGCCGGTATGTAAATCGGAGGATTGCACTTCATTGGGATTGACTCAATCTTACTGCGATGAAAAAGGCATTGAATTATATGTGATTACAGACAGTTATACTGAAGCTTTTACGCAGATTGATAGCATAAAGAATCCTATGTTCTCAATTGATATAGCCAAATTCAGAATTGAACCCAAAGATTTTGATGATGATTTATTCTACAAAGAACTCTTGGGAGATAAATACGACAAAAAGAATTACGATCGTTTCTATTATTTCGAGAACGGAGAGTTTATTAGAACGTATAAAAACATTGTAGAAGTAACGAAAAATTGATAGAATATATGAAAAAGCTATTATTGATTGTCAGTTTTCTTGTAAGCTTTTTTGCGACAAAAGCACAGACTGTAAGCGATTTGTTGTATTCCGCCAAAACATCTTTTATTGCTTCTGACTACAAAAAGGCGAATTCTCTGTATTCACAAGCTGATTCTATAGATTCATTAACTTATTATTACGATTTATATTACTATTACATCAGCGCGGAGATGATAAAGGACTCTGCCAAAACAGAAGAGTTGCTTTATAGATTGGCACAATCCAATGGTTTTGAAAGGGATTTCATGCAATACTATTTCGACCATTTTAAAACATATAAACGTCCTTATTGGTGCATGGTCGATTCTCTTATCGCCATTACGGAAAGTAATAGATGTCAACCGTTTATTGATTCATTGGCTGTTATGGCAGAACTTGACCAGTCGATTAGAGAAAAAGAATGGACGGACGATGTGATAATGGAAGCAAAAGTCATAGATTCCATTAATATGGCGAAACTGTTGAAAATGATTGAGCAATATGGATTCCCAACATGGAAATTGGTAGGAGAGCAAGGTTCTACAAACGCTTGGCTTATAGCGCAACATTCTCCTGATTATATTAATTGGTATTTGAAACATTACAGAAAAGCTGTCGAGGAAAATAACGCCGGCAGACAAGAATTAGCGTATATGGAAGACCGCATATTGGTGATGGCAGGTCGTCCTCAAATATATGGCACTCAATTAGGATATAAGAACGACGGCTCGCTATATCTTAGAACTACAATAGATATGAAGCGTTTGAATGAACGTAGATTTTTGATGGATTTGCCTGACGTTGAAGAGCATTGGAAAAGTGCTGGTATGGAAAACGTCGATTTATATCACGGCTACGGCAATTATATGACTTCATATTATCCGAATCTGAATAATTTTTATACTCTTATGAATTATTGGGAAAATAAAATTGAATGTCATGATACTGTTATGTTTTATAGAGAGAAAGAAATATATTGGTTTCCAAAAGATTTAGAGGATATTGCAAATTATTATTACAAATACGATACGACTTTCGCTGTAAAAATGGCTAAGAATATGGTACTTTTCGGATATACTTTAAACGACGATTGGAATCTGTCACAACAACTGATGGATACCGTTAAAGAATGTTACGCCGAATTACGTGCTGATTATGAAAGACTGGTAAATAAAAAAGTTGATGCTAAAATACAAACGATGACTTCTTTCGATACTCTTGTAAAATTCTTGAATTCAGGTTCTTATCATCGATATGAAATAGATTCATGGAATAATCATATCAAAAAACTAATTTTAGAAAAAGCGGAAACTCTGACAAAAGATGATTATCAAGAGTTTTTTACATGGCTGTTCAAGCAAGTTGAATCAGGAGATTATCATCTTTTTGATTATGCTGAATTGTATGACGTGGTGCATTGTCGTCTTTTCAAAACTTCATATTACGGACAGAAGGACTTTGGTAAGAAAGTGAGGATATACAAACCCAAACAATTGGAATCGAGGAGAAGTGAGATAAAACTTGTAGACGTATCAATTACACAATAAAAATGAACAATATGTAATTGCTGCGTCTAAATAATTAGGAATTAGGAGTTAACTTTGCGTTCCTTTGCGTCTTTGCGAGAGAAAAATGTATACCCAAAGTCTGTTGACTATTAACAAAAAAACGTTAAAATCTTTTATATTTTTTTCTCTTGACAAAAGTAGTTTGAGATTGTAAATTTGTAGAATAAATGTTAATGTATAGAACTATGTAAATATTTTAATTATGGCGAATTCACCGTAATTAAAATTAAGCACTCAGAGTCAAACAAACCACTATGAAAAAGCACATTATCCTTTTAATCTTATCTCAAATGTTTATCTTGGGATATTCGCAAAGTTATACTTGGCCAATCGCTGGGAAAAATGCTGGTGATGATATCATCTATAAACCGCAGTCTTATTTGGATGGAAATCTTCTTTATGCGGATTTGATAATACGAGCAGAATTTATGACACCAGTTGTGGCACCAACTGACGGAGAAATTGCTTCTTATTATTATACGTATCAAGATGCATATCAAAGATCAACGACTTATGGAGAAGTCAGTGATTGGTATAATGACTCATTAAAGTTTGTTGAATTTGGCGATGTCGATATAAAGCATATTGGCATAAGTACAAAGATAATCGCAAAAGATGGCAGAAACATCTGGATTTCAGGACTGAGACCTTGTGATAACATCATTACAGGAAAAAGTGTAAAAGCTGGCGACACAATAGGTTATGTCGGTTATTATTATAACATAATAAATCATCCATGTATTAATATAATGATTTCGGAAAAAGGAAAGACTTCTGCTGGTGACCCGATGACTCCTTTCGGATTACAAACAACTTTTAAGAAAATTAAAAATACTAAAAGAGCCACATCGCTGAGCAAAGAACAAGCTGTTGAAGATTACGCCATTCTTGTTGATGCATTGAAAGAAGGATTTCCTGGTCTATATGATTATGTGTCAGAAGAAGAATTTAATGATTATGTAAAAACACAATTTGATGGTTTTGCAGAGAATGTTCCTATGGAAATATTTGATAGATCGGTTATGGGAACATTATATAAGATAAAAGATAGTCATACGAGAGTGAAGAATCCTTACGATGAAAACCCAAAAACGAACTTGGTATCACTAAGTTATATAGATGGCAGTTTGATAGTTCATAGGACAGTGCCTGCTTATTCGCAATATCAAGGAAAAAAGGTGAAATCAGTCGATGGAATAGAATCCGATTCTTTGATGAAGATGTTAAAAGATTATATACAAATGTATGACGGATATAACCAGTCTGGCATTGAAGAAGATTTAGCTGTAATGTTTGATTCACGATATTGTCGTTACATTCAAGATTTGGAAAGGAATCATGACCTGACATTAGTGTTTGAAGATGGCGAGACACAAACTTTCAAAGCGGAATCAATAGGCGGAGGCAAATGTATATCATTAAAACCTTATATAAAAGATTGGTATATAATAAATCGTTTCGGACCAGGTTTGAATGGTGTCAATATGAAGAATATAAACGAAAGCATCACATATCTTGGAATACAAACTTTTGATTTGAAAGAAAAGCAGCTTGATGAAGTGGCGGATTTTATCAAGCAGATTAGTCGCGACAATATCGATAATCTCATTATTGATATGAGAAATAACTTTGGCGGAAATGTTGAGGTTTTGAATAAATTGTATTCATTTATCGCTCAGGATGATTTTCAACATGGAATGTATAATATAGTAACAAAGAAAGGTGATTTCGATTTCTTTAAGCATAGTACGAATCACGTTATTGGTGACATACTTTTTAATGATTATGAATACGATGAGAATTCCGGTTATTATGTCAAGTATCATAATGAAGTGTATTCGCCGGATACTTCAGTGAATTATTCTGGAAAGGTTTATGTCATTACAAATGAATCAACCATGTCTGCCGCTTCTTCTTTTGCTGGGATGGTAAAGAAACAAGATAGGGGTGTCATTGTTGGGCGCGAGACAGGAACCGCATATCATCAAATGAAAGCTCTTAAATTTGAGAAAATCTTTCTTCCAAATTCTTCTTACATAATAAACTTCCCACTTGTAAAAATTGTTGCCGACACGGTTTATAACGAACTGTTTCCATACGGACGCGGCGTGCTGCCAGATTATCCCGTAAGAATTTCATTAGAAGAAATAGAATGCAGAAATGGTGATAAAGTTCTCAATTATACATTACAATTAATTGAAGAAAACAAATATATCGAACGTCCGAAAATTGAAACAGCAGTTGAACCACAACAAATAGATATTGAAGATGAAAATAATGGTGGAAATAGGAAATGGTTTTGGATTATAGCAGCTGTATTGCTTTTATTGGTAATAGTGAAAATAATTAAGAATAAAAAATAAATGTAGAGACGTATCAATTACACCTTAAAAAATGAACAATATGTAATTGCTGCGTCTCAAGGATTGGGAGTTGAAAACGGAAAACTGAAAATTAAAAATTAACTTTCCATTTTCAGTTTTCAATTTTCAATTAAAATGTCTTTGCGTTCCTTTGCGTCTCTGCGAGAAAAAAAATCCCATAAAGAACATTCTGCATCTTTACGGGATTTTATCTTGATGACTCGGTGTCTCAGAGTCTTAGCGTCTTATTCCAAATAAGTGTATCCGTATAATCCTGATCTGTAGTTAGATAAGAATTCTTTTCCTTCTTCAACGGTAATCTTACCTTGTTTAACGCAGCTTGTCACCCATGACTCAACGGTTCTAACTAATTTCTTCGGACTGTATTGTACATATTCCAAAACTTCAGCTACAGTCTCACCATCAATGATTTGGTCGATGTAATAGCCTTTTTCATCAACAGTGACGTGAACGGCATTGGTGTCGCCAAATAAATTGTGTAAGTCGCCGAGGATTTCTTGATATGCACCAACCAAAAATACGCCGATATAATATGGGTCTTTTGAATTCATATTGTGGACCGGCATTGTATGTGATTGGTTTCTTGTTGTAACATAAGAAGAGACCTTGCCATCAGAGTCACATGTGACGTCTTGCAATGTCGCCATTCTTGTTGGTTGTTCGCCCAATCTATGAATTGGTATTATAGGGAATATCTGATCTATAGCCCAAGCATCTGGCAATGACTGGAACAATGAAAAGTTACAGAAATATTTGTCCGCCAATAATTTTGGCAAACTATTAAAATCTTCAGGGATACGTTTCAATTCTGATGTTAACTGATTGATTTCTCTTGCTATTGACCAGAACAATCTCTCAACCTTAGCTCTTGACTTTATATCTAAAAGTCCTAGGCTGAACAAATCCAAGGCTTCTTCTCTGATTTGTTGGGCATCGTGCCATGTCTCAAGCATCGACGATTGCTTATTTGTAAGCTTATCCCATGCCTCATTAAGTTCATGAATCAATTCATGGTCATCTTCTAAAACATCTTCACTTTCATCCCATTCTGGTAATGAAGCAGTTTCAAGAACTTCGAAAATAAGAACTGAGTGATGAGCTGTCAATGCACGGCCTGATTCTGTGATTACGTTAGGATGCGGCAAATCGTTTTTATCGCAAGCATCTACAACAGAGAATATTACGTCGTTGACATATTCCTGGATGCTATAGTTGACGCTACTTGCACTACTGGAACGAGAACCGTCATAGTCAACGCCTAAACCGCCGCCGACGTCAACGAATTCAATGTTGAATCCCATTTTATGTAATTGAACGTAGAACTGTGCAGCCTCTCTCAAAGCAATCTTAATGCTTCTAATTTTAGTAACTTGACTGCCAATATGATAATGAACGAGACGTAAGCATTCTTTCATATTGTTCTTTTCAAGATATTCAAGAGCTTCAAGCAATTCAGATGTAGTCAAACCGAACTTGCTGCCGTCGCCGCCTGATTCTTCCCATTTGCCGCTGCCTGAACTAGCCAGTTTAATTCTCACACCAATGCTTGGAACGACTTTTAAACGTTTAGCAACGCGAGTGATAAGCTTTAACTCGTTGAGTTTCTCAACAACGATGATGATTGTTCTGCCCATCTTTTGTGCAAGAAGAGCCAACTCAATAAAGCTTTCATCTTTATATCCATTACAGATAATCAACGAATTAGTATCTGTGTTTGATGCAATAATGGCATGTAACTCTGGTTTAGAACCTGCTTCCAAACCTATATTGAATTTCTTTCCGTGGCTTACGATTTCATCCACGACAGGACGCATCTGATTGACTTTGATAGGGAAGACGATGAAATTCTTTCCTTTGTATTCATATTCTTCAGCGGCAGACTTAAAACATGAATTAATGGTTTCAATACGAGTGTCGATAATGTCAGGGAAACGTATCAACATTGGAACTGAAACGTCACGAAGTTGTAATTCATCAACCAATTCGCGTAAATCTACAGAAGCACAACCTTCTCGTGGAGTAACGACAACATTTCCTTTATCGTTGATAGAGAAATAGTTGACTCCCCAGTTGTTGATATTGTAAAGTTCTGCTGAATCTTCAATGCGCCATTTTCTCATAATTCTTTTACTTTTTTCGTTAAAAATAAATTCAATTACATGCTCATTATAAAATGAGATGCAAATCTAATAAAAAAAACATATTATTTATATTTGGTAATGAAAATTTCTTGCTTATCTGAAATTACTTTGAACCATTAGTTTCATTCATTGTTTAATGAGAAAAACAAATGAATTATGAAACAAACTAAATTTATTTCTGCAATCCTTTGTGCATTTTTTATTTTGCCTAATTTCGCAAATGCACAAGAAGACATCATCCTTACTAAAAAACACAATCGCCATCATGGCGAATTACTGATTATCAGCAATGATTCAGCTCACGACAGTACTTATGTCATAATTTTTGAAGAGAATGCTCCTGAGAGATTCAATGCTCCTAAGACACCTTCATTTGCTTTCACTAGCAAAAGCCAGAAGTTTATGATGGGTATAGGCGGATATGTTAAAGGAACCATGTCGATGGACTTTGACGGTGCTATCAATAATGCAGCATATTTCACAACATCAGCAATTCCTATAAATCCTCAGCCTGGTAATAGCATGTTGATGCAATTTAATGCAAATCAGAGCACTTTGTTCTATAACCTCGTTTCGCTTTCTGATAAAAAAAATAAATTTGGCGCCTACGTCAATATGAACTTCTCAGGTGCTGGTTATACTCCTGAAATTCAGGATGCTTACATTACTTATGGTGACCTGCTTATAGGTAGAACTACTAGTCTTTTCACCGATGCCGCTGCTATTCCTCCAACCGTTGATTCTGAAGGTCCTAATGGATTGACATACAAGACCAACGACGTATTTAACTTCAGAAGTCACTGGGGCAGGGAAAAACGTTTCAGCGCTGGTATCGGTCTTGAAATGCCATCTACAGATTTTACAGTATCTGAAGAACAACGTGTTACAAACCAATACATCCCTGACATTCCGTCATATCTCCAATATGCTTGGGGCGCTAATAACAGCAGCCACGTCAGATTAAGCAGTTTGATTCGTAATGTAGATTACAGAAACGTAACTCAAGACAAGAATGAAATTATTTCAACATACGCATGTCAACTTAGTGGTTTAGTGACAGTTAAACAAAAACTTGTATTCTACTATCAATTTGTATATGGTAGCGGTTTGACACCTTACATCCAAGATGTTAGCGGTTTAAAACTCGATTTCGTTCCTAGAATTGATAATAACAGAATAGATAAGGGTAAAGCTGGCAAACTGGAACATGTTAACTCAATGGCTTACTACGCAGGCTTGCAATATAATTTCACTCCTAGAGCCTTCATGTCATGCACATTCAGCCAAGTTGACATTGATTTACCAGAGTATTATGAAAATACAAACTTGTATAAAGAAGCATATTATCTGGCAACAAATTTCTTCTGGTACGCAAAACCTAATGTACAATTTGGTGCGGAGTATCTTTATGGCAAGCGCGTCAACCAAAATGATGAGTGGGGACAAGCAAACAGATTACAAGTAATGCTGCAATATAACTTCTAATTTTACTGATTTTTTCATGGTTGGGCTGTTCTTTTGAGCAGCCTTTTTTGTATGTTTGCAAAAAAAATTCAACAATGAAATTAGTCATAGATTGCGGTTCTACAAAGGCAGATTGGGTCATCATAAATGATAAAAACATTGTCATTTCTTTTCAAACAGAAGGCTTCAATCCTAATTATACAGATAAAAATTATATTTCAAGTATAATTTCAAATGAAGTAAGATATAACACATATATTCAAGATATTACAGAAGTATTCTTTTATGGTTCAGGATGTGGAAAAGAAGAAAATTGCACTTTGATTAAAGACATTCTGACTTCTGTATTTTCTAACGCCAAAGTCAATGTGACCCACGATATGTTAGCCGCTTGTCATGCCGTTCTGGGTGATAAAAGAGGAATAGCCTGTATATTGGGAACTGGTTCAAACTCTTGTTTGTATGACGGAAAAGAAATCAGTGAAAAATCATTTTCATTGGGTTATATTTTAGGTGATGAAGGAAGCGCCAATCATATAGGAAGGAAAATCGTACATGATTATTTCTATAAGATGATGCCGGAAGATTTATTGCTGAAATTTGAAAAAGAATACAAAATAAACATATCCGACTTTATAGAAAATATTTATCATAAGAATCAGGTTTCTAAATATTTAGCAGAGTTTTCCAAATTTGCTTACACTAATAAGGAACATGATTACATTAAGAATTTATGTTCAGAATGTTTCAATGAGTTTATAGAATATTTCGTCTTAAAGTTTAAACCAACTGTGAATACTGAAATAGGATTCGTTGGTTCAATAGCATATTACTTTCAAGACATATTATCAGATTGTCTTGAAAGCGAAGGATTTAAAATAAGCAAGATTATAAAAAATCCTATTGAAGGACTTATTTATTATCATTCTCGGAATTGATTATAGATTTTATATAATTTATCATTTCTGGAATCTCTTCAATAGTAAACCATTGGTAGTCATTGTTCTTTCTTAACCAAGTCATTTGTCTTTTTGCATATTGACGTGTGTTTATCTTAATATGCTCAATCGCCTCGTTAAGACTAGTTTTTCCGTCGAAATGTTCAAAGATTTCTTTGTATCCAACGGTGTTTAAGCTATTCAGATGACGTTTAGGATACATAGTCTTAGCTTCTTCAATGAGACCTTCTGAGACCATTTTCTCGACTCTTATATTAATTCTAGAGATGAGTTCGTTTCTATCCCAAAACAATGCGACCTTAATTATCTTAAAATCACGGGGTTTAGCTGTATTATTTCTGAATGAAGAATAGGGAAGTCCTGTCTGATAACAAACCTCCACAGCACGTTGAAGTCGTCTGGGATTATATTTATCGACTATGTTATAATATTCAGGGTCGAGGCGTTGTACTTCATTTTGGAGAGCGAACAATCCGCCTTCCTCATATAACTTATTGACCCTGTTTCTTGTCTCGTCGCTAATGTCAGGAATTGAGTCTAGTCCTTTGCAAACAGCATCGATGAACAATCCGGAACCGCCAGTCAAGACTACGCATTCGTGATTTATAAAAAGTTTCTTTAACAATGCAAGAACATCATTTTCGTAATCTGCCACATCATATTTGTCTTCCACATTGAGATTATGAATCATATGATGCTGGACTTCAGCTTGTTCTTCTTTTGTAGGCGCCGCTGTGCCAATGGGCAGCTCTTTGTAAAACTGACGGCTGTCGGCAGAGATAATTTCTGTGCCGAGGGCTTTAGCCACTTGGATGGCAGTAGCTGTTTTGCCCGAGGCTGTCGGACCTGCTATTACAACGAGATATTTATCCATCATTTCTCAATCTTATTAGGCACAGGACCATTCGACTTGACTTCGACAGGCTCTGTAACTTCTTGTTTTACCGTCAATCCCAACTTAATGCCTTCGGCTTTCATGAATGCATATGCTTCCTGGAAATTATTTCCTATAATTCCGTCCAAAACAGCTTCTCGGATAGCTGTCTTAATGATGCCAACATTTCTTCCTTCTGTAATACCAAAAGTTGTCATAATGACTTCACCATTGACAGGTGGCTGCCAGTTCCTAAGGTGGTCTTTTTCTTCCAGTTCTTTGAGTTTCTTTCTAACTAATTGGAAGTTATTATGATACATATTTCTCTTTTCTTCATTTTTTGAAGTGATGTCAGCATCGCATAATATCATCAAATCGTCAATATCATCACCAGCATCAAAGAGCAAACGTCTTACTGCAGAATCAGTTACCTCTTCTTGTACCAAAGCGATAGGGCGAAGGTGAAGCGAAATAAGTTTCTGAACATATTTCATCTTTTCATTGAGAGGGAGTTTTAAAGCCGCAAAAATCTTAGGTGTCATTTTGGCACCTTTTGTCTCATGACCATGGAAAGTCCATCCAATTCCTTTGTCATATTTCTTGGTAAGAGGTTTAGCAATATCATGAAGCAAAGCAGCCCATCTTAACCAAAGGTCGCCGCCTGCTTCAGCAACATTGTCAAGCACTTCCATAGTGTGATAAAAATTATCTTTATGACCCCTTCCATCTTGAATGTCAACGCCTTTAAGTGCTGCAAGTTGCGGGAATATAATCTTCAACAAACCAGAAGCATCTAATAATTTAAAGCCTATACTTGGTTTCGGAGATAGTATCATTTTGTTGAGTTCTTCATTTACGCGCTCCATTGAGATTATCTTGATTCTCTCAGCATTTCTCTTTATAGAGTTAAACGATTCATTTTCAATGTTAAAATGAAGTTGTGTAGCAAAACGAATTGCACGCATCATTCGCAATGGGTCGTCAGAATATGTGATATCTGGGTCTAATGGAGTTCTGATGATTTTATTATTCAAATCTTCTACACCATTGAATGGGTCTATCAATTCTCCAAAATTATCTTCGTTAAGGCTGATAGCTAAAGCATTGATAGTAAAGTCTCTTCTATTTTGGTCATCTTCCAGGGTTCCATCTTCTACCATTGGTTTTCTGCTAGATGGCTCGTATGATTCTCTTCTTGCACCGACAAATTCTATCTCTTTGTCCTTCATGCGAATCATAGCGGTACCAAATCGTCCGTAGTATTTGACTTCTTTCTTGGCGTCAATAAGGCTTGCAGTTTTTCTTGCTAATTCAATTCCGCTGCCAACTGTAACAACGTCAATATCATTAGATGGACGATTAAGTAAAATGTCGCGCACATAACCTCCAATCACGTATGATTCGTAATTAAGTTCACGGCTGGCCTTTGTAATAACCCTAAAAAATCTATTGTTTATATATTCTGACAAATTCTTCATAATCTGCAAAGGTAATAATTTTTCTCTTTTAAAGGAAAAGAAAAAGCGCACCATTTGATGCGCTTTATATCATTGATTTTTAATTTGTTATTCTGTCAATATTCTTTCTCCTGCAGGAATTACATTGACAATCATATCATCTTTTACATCATCGTAGTCGATAATAATCCTTTCGCCGATGTTAATTTTAGTTTTGATGATTTCTTCTGCCAAAACGTCTTCAACATATTTCTGAATAGCACGTTTCAATGGTCTTGCACCATATTGGTCGTCCCAGCCTTTTTCAGCAACATAGTCATGAGCTTTTTCTGTGAGTTCCAACGTGAATCCCATCTCTTCGATACGCTTATAGACTTTCTTTAACTCAACGTCAATAATCTTGTGAATATCAGTTTTTTCCAAGGAGTTGAAAATTAAGACATCATCAATACGGTTGAGGAATTCTGGAGCAAAAGAACGCTTCAGTGCGTTTTCTATCACACTGCGACTATATTCATCTTTGCCGTCTTTTTTAGCCTGTGTTCCGAAACCGACGCCTTGTCCGAAGTCTTTCAACTGACGAGAACCGATATTGGATGTCATAATGATGATTGTATTTTTAAAGTCAACTTTACGGCCAAGACTATCGGTGAGTTGGCCATCGTCGAGGACTTGGAGAAGAAGATGGAACACGTCAGGGTGTGCCTTTTCAATCTCGTCAAGAAGAACGATTGAATAAGGTTTACGACGTACTTTTTCTGTCAGTTGACCGCCTTCTTCATAACCAACGTAACCAGGAGGCGCTCCCACCAAACGGGAGACTGCGAATTTTTCCATATATTCACTCATATCTATTCTAATCAATGCATCTTCAGAATCAAAAAGATACTTGGCCAGAACCTTGGCGAGATATGTCTTTCCAACTCCGGTAGGGCCTAGGAAAATGAAACTACCGATTGGTCTGTTTGGATCTTTCAATCCTGCTCGATTACGACGGATAGCGCGGACAATCTTCTTTATGGCGTCATCTTGTCCAATGACAGAACCTTGCAATTCAGATTCCATATTCATGAGTTTGTCGCTTTCGCTATGTGCTATTCTTTGTACAGGAACGCCTGTCATCATAGCGACAACTTCAGCAACATTCTCTTTAGTAACGACTTCACGATTAGAATTGCTGTTTTCTTCCCATTCTTTTTTCTCTGCCTCGAGTTTTTCCAGGATTGACAATTCTTCACTGCGAAGTTCACCAGCATCTTCAAACTTCTGTTCTGCTATGGCAATCTTCTTGAGTTCACGAATCTCTTCTAATCTCTGTTCGTATTCAGTGATTTTAGAAGGTACGTTCATATTGCTGATATGAACTCTAGAACCAGCCTCATCCAAAGCATCGATGGCTTTGTCTGGAAGGCAGCGATCTGACATATAACGCTCTGTGAGTTTTACGCATGCCTCAATCGCTTCTGGCTCATATCTTACCAAGTGATGGTCTTCATATTTATCCTTGATATTATTCAAAATCTCGATGGTTTCTTCTGGTGTTGTTGGTTCAACCAGAACCTTTTGGAAACGACGTTCCAAAGCACCGTCTTTTTCAATATACTGGCGATATTCATCTAATGTTGTCGCGCCAATGCATTGGAGCTCGCCACGAGCAAGGGCTGGTTTTAACATATTACTTGCATCGAGAGAGCCATTGGCATTGCCTGCGCCCACAATAGTATGAATCTCGTCAATGAAGAGAATGATATCAGGATTCTTTTCTAACTCATTGAGTATAGATTTGATACGTTCCTCAAATTGTCCTCTATATTTTGTGCCAGCAACGACAGATGCGAGGTCGAGCATGATGACTCTCTTGTTATAAAGAGCGCGTGAGACTTTACGCTGCACGATGCGAAGAGCAAGGCCTTCTGCTATTGCAGATTTGCCCACGCCAGGTTCGCCAATCAAAACCGGATTGTTTTTCTTGCGACGGCTGAGAATTTGAGACACACGTTCCAATTCCTTATCGCGGCCAACAATAGGATCGAGGCGTTTTTCTTCTGCAGCACGCGTCAAATCACGGCCAAAATTATCTAATACAGGGGTCTTAGATTTCACATTTGATTTATGAACAGGTTCTTTTGGCTTAACTTCTTCAAAATCATCGTCATCAAAAAGAGTGTCTTTTGGTTCTTCAATTATGTCATTTTCCTTGAAAGGATTAGACTTGGTGATATCTCCACCCTTCAATTTACTCTTGAATACATCATAGTTTATCCCTTCGTATTCAAGTCGTTGCGAAACAATATTATTATCATCATGAAGAATTGCAAGCATGAGATGTTCAGGATCTACAAACTCGCAGTTAAATTCCTTAGCGACGATATAAGTGAACTTCAAAGCTCTTTCTGTCTGTTTGGTAAGAGGAATATTGTCGGTGCTGTTTTTTTCGACAATATTAGACTTTATAGATGCAACTAATTTTTGTTTGAAAGCTTCAATATCTAGCTTTAATTCATCAAGGATATGCGTTACGCCATTATCCTTTCCATCAATAATACCTAAAAAAAGATGCTCCAAGCCAATGTATGAGTTTCCCAATTTCACAGCTTCCTCATGACTACGAAACATTATTTCACGAACTCTTGGAGAAAATTTTGCGTCCATATATTACTTTGCTATTATATTTACAAATCAATTTATGTTTATAACAAATCAATTACAATTTTGTCATACCTGACATGAAATTTTGTGCAAATATACAAACAAAATCCAAACCAATTTTTCATCTGTCAGTAAATAACATTTAGTCAAAAAAAAATTAGCAAAAAATAATTTTGAAAGGAGAAAGCAAAAAGAAAAAACACTATCTTTGCTACTTAATTTAAAAGAAAAAATATCAAAACAATAAATAATGGAAGAACAATTAGGAGGAGAAAGAATAATTCCTATTAACATTGAGAATCACATGAAAACATCATACATCGACTATTCGATGTCTGTTATTGTTGCACGTGCTCTTCCAGATGTTAGAGATGGATTGAAACCTGTACACCGTCGTATATTATACGGTATGATGGATATGGGCTTGTTATCAAATCGTCCTTATAAGAAATCTGCCAAAGTTGTAGGTGAGGTTTTAGGTAAATATCACCCTCACGGAGACAGTTCTGTTTATGATGCCATGGTTCGTTTGGCTCAGGAATGGAATATGCGTTATCCAATGGTGGATGGACAAGGTAACTATGGTTCTATTGACGGTGACGGCGCAGCTGCTATGCGTTACACAGAAACCAGATTAAGAAAAATAGCTGAAGAAATGCTTATCGACTTGGATAAAGACACAGTCGATTTCCAAAATAACTATGACGATTCTGAAAAAGAACCAGTCGTGCTTCCAGCATTGATACCAAACCTTTTAGTTAATGGAGCTAGCGGTATCGCTGTAGGTATGGCAACAAATATGGCACCTCACAACTTAAGTGAAGTCATAGACGGTATTGTTGCTTATATCGATAATAAAGACATTACAATCAGCGAATTGATGCAATATATCAAGGCCCCTGATTTCCCAACAGGCGGCATCATTTACGGTTATGAAGGCGTTAGAGACGCTTTTGAGACTGGTCACGGCCGTATCATCTTAAGAGGCGAAACAACAATCGAACAACACGGTAACCACGAAAGAATCATCGCTACTTCAATACCTTATCAGACTAACAAGGCTGACATGATTAAGAAAACAGCCGACCTTATCAATGACAAGAAGCTTGAAGGTATTTCTGATATCCGCGACGAATCCGACCGCAAAGGTATGCGCATCGTTTATGAATTGAAGAAAGATGCTGTATCAAGCGTGGTTCTTAACAAGTTGTTCCAAATGACAGGTTTGCAGAGTTCATATTCTGTAAATAACGTCGCTCTTGTTAATGGTCGTCCTTATACATTAAATCTCAAACAACTCATCCAATATTACGTAGAGCACCGTCATGAAGTTGTTGTACGTCGTACACAACACGACTTAAGAGAAGCGAAGAAACGTGCTCACATTTTGGAAGGTCTCGCAAGAGCAATAGATATCGTCGACCAAATCATCGCAACAATCCGCGCATGTAAAGGCGGTTCTTCAGAAGCAAAACAAGCTTTGATGGAACAATATGGATTTGATGACCCACAAGCAGCAGCAATCGTTGCTTATCGTCTCGGTCAGTTGGCAGGTCTGGAAATCAAGAAGATCTTGGACGAATTAGATCAATTACATAAGTTGATTCAACATCTCCAAGAAATACTCGACAACGAAGACATGCAATTCGATATCATCAAGACTGAACTTATTGCTATCAAAGAAAAATACGGCGACGAAAGAAAGACAACTATCGTTCATTCAGCTGACGATATCAGAATTGAAGACTTGATTTCTGATGACCCAGTTGTCGTTACAATTTCTCACCTTAATTATATTAAACGCACCAACCTCAGCGAATACAGAAGACAAAGTAGGGGAGGCAAAGGATCTAAAGGTTCCGACGCTCGTGATGAAGACTTCATCGAACATCTCTTCGTGGCCACAAACCACAACTATATGCTTTTCTTCACAGAAAAAGGCAAGTGTTTCTGGCTTAGAGTATTTTCAATTCCTGAAGGAACAAAAACAAGCAAGGGTAGGGCAATTCAAAATCTCATCAACCTCGAACCTGGCGATAAAGTCAAGGCGTTTATCAACGTTCCAACATTAAGTGATGAAGACTTCATTAATAATAACTATGTCATCATGGCAACTAAAAAAGGTATTATTAAGAAGACAACATTGGAAGCTTACTCACGTCCACGTCAAAACGGTATCATCGCATTGACTGTTAAAGACGGTGACGAATTATTGTCTGTATGTCTTACAAATGGTCAACAAGAAATGTTAATGGCATTACGTTCTGGTCGTGCCATCCGCTTCAACGAAAGCACCGTAAGACCGATGGGTAGAAGCGCTTCTGGTGTTAAGGGCGTCACATTGGCAGATGAAGAAACAGATGAAGTAGTAGGCTTGATTTGCGTCGATCCAAACGGTTCTTCTGATATCTTGGTAGTTTCTGAAAAAGGTTACGGAAAACGTTCTGAATTAGACGAATATCGTATCACTAACAGAGGCGGCAAAGGTGTTAAGACTCTCAATATCACAGAGAAGACAGGCGACTTGATTGCAATTAAAGACGTTATTGATGGTGACGACCTTATGATTATCAATAAGTCTGGCATCTTGATTCGTATCGCAGTAGATACATTGAGAGTTATGGGTCGTGCTACTCAAGGCGTCCGCTTAATCAACTTACGCAATAATGATGAGATAGCTGCCGTTACTAAGGTAAGTGCCGACATAATTGAGACTGAAGACGAATTGTTGGAAGAAACGGAAATGAATGGTAACGAACAAGTCGTTGAAGGAATCATTGAAGGACAAGAAACAGACGAAACCGTTGCAACTGAAGAAACTGATAATAAAGAAGAATAAACAAAATCAATCAATAATTAAAAAATTAAAAAAATGAAAAAAGTGACATTTTTAGTAGTTATGTTGGCTTTCTTAGCTAATGTAGCTATAGCACAAAACAAAGAACGCGTCAACGCATTCAACTACAACAAAAATGCTCAAAGCTACATACAAACAGCAGAGCAACTTATGGTTCAAAACAGAACAGAAAAGGCTGCAAAAGAAATGAACAATGCTAAAATCATGCTCCAAAGAGCAAAAGCAGCTATCGACTTAGCAGCAAATCATGAAGAAACAAAAGTAGAAGCAAAAACATGGCATTACTATTCTGTTATCTATCTTAAAATAGCAACATACCCAGAATTTGCTGAATTAGACACAGAAGCATTAGAAAAAACAGCTGATGCATTAAGAAAAATCATCGAATTAGATGAATCATATTTCAAACAAAATGCCGGTGAAATTTCAACTTATATTCAATCTGTTACAACAAACTACTTCAACCAAGGTGCAGTAGCTTACGAATCAGGCGATTATGTAAAAGCTATCGACTGCTACATCAACGCATACGAAACAATGGCAATAGTAGGTCAAAAAGATAATGAAGCATTGATGGTTGCAGCTCAAATCGCAGTTATGGCAAACGAAAATAACAAAGCTATTGAACTTTGCACAACATTATTGAACGATGGTTTTGAAACTCCACAAGTATATCAATACATGGCAATCGCTCAAGGTGCATTAGAAAATAACGATGCAATGGTTGAATATTTACAAAAAGGTAGAGAAAAATTCCCAGAAGATGAAGCTCTTATCAATGAACAAATCAATGCTTACTTAAAATTGAAGAGAGAAGCTGAAATTATTGACCAAATCAGAGAAATGGCTGAAAAGAACACAGAAAATTCAGTATATTACTTCATTTTAGGTACAATCTACGGTAATCCAGAATCATCATTATACAATGTTGAAGAAGCATTGAACTGCTATAACAAAGTTATCGAAATCAATCCAAACGATGAAAATGCATACATCAACATCGCTGGTATTTATATCGACAAATCAAATGCTTTGAAACACGAAGCTGATGAGTTGCCACTCAATGAAACAAAAAAATATGATGAAATGATGGCTCAAATCGATGAAGTAAGAAAACAAGCATTGCCATACGTTGAAAAAGCACACGAAATGTTGCCAGAAGACGAAGCTATCAAACAAATCCTCAAATCTTTGTATGTCAACTTGAAAATGATGGACAAAGCTAAAGAATTAGAAGGAGCACAATAATTCAAATCAAAATATCAAATTAAGTCGTGAAGATGATAATTCTTTGCGACTTAATATTTTACAAACACTATTTAACATAATGTATATTATTTACCAAAAGAGCAAAAAATAAAATAATCTTGATTTAATTGTTTTTCAATCTATTAATACATAAAAATTTTAACAATTCTTAATCTAATTTAACATAAGAACTTCTAAAAGTTAATTATTGTTAAAAAGCAATTTTATTATCATTTAACATATTTTTGTACAATATTTTTTGATACTTTTGCTAAAGAGAATCAAAAAATATTTTCTTTTTTAATTCTTTAGTAATCAATAATTAAAATATAGCGCGAAATGGAAATTCAAGGTAAAGTAGTTCGTTTAGGTAGTTTGACTGAAGGAACAAGTGCTCGCGGAGCATGGAGAAAACAAGAACTGATTATAGAAACAATTGAGCAATATCCAAAGCAAGTTTGCTTGGTTTGTTGGGGCGATCGCGTTGCTGAAGCTCAAAACTTCACACCTGGTCAAACAATCAAAGCACAAATCAGCATTGAATCAAGAGAATTTAACGGCAAATGGTACACAGATGTCAGACCTTTCAGATTTGATATTGAAGCACCTCAACAGCCACAGCAATTTCAACAAGCAATGCAACAGCCAATGCAGCAGCCACAACAATTTGCAGCTCCATCATACGAGCAAAATAATATCCCTGTGACAGATTACTTCCAAACAGACAATGGCGATGATTTGCCATTTTAATAAAGTCTATAAGTAAATAAATTAGACTATAAGTAACAAAAAAAAGACGCCTTAAAGCGTCTTTTTTATTTAATCCTTAAATATTGAAAGTATTTGTCCGGTATTTGTATCAAATGTCAATTTCATCTTATTTATAGGAATTAAGCTAACTGTTCCTAATTGACTAATCTTTAATCTGTTTTCTAAAATCTTTTTCTCACCAAATAAAATCTGCATTGTTACATTTGCAGGATTTCTGTAAAATAATCTATTAGCATACGTAATGCTTTCAATATTTTCTTTTGACAACTTATTGACATTAGAACTTACTGATATATCACTGAAATAGATTTTAATTGTCTCTCCTGATTTATTGTTGAAACCTTCTGTTTCAGAAAATTTACTTAATGTTATAGAATTCTTGCCATCTTCAGGAATGACATAGAAAGTTTGAGTATATGTTTGAGAATAAGACTTGCCTAAAAACATATTTATATATTCATTTTCTAATTCTTTTATTTGCTTTGCCATATATTCAATACTATTTCCATAGTTAACTTCCTGATAACCTGTAATCAAATCGAAATATGCTTTACGTAGATTCTTGATTTCCTCTATAATTGTAAGTGCAATTTCTTCTTCTGTTAATTTAGTGTCTGATACACTTTCATCAATTTCTTCATCCTCATCATCCTCATCAGCTTGCATTGGAATATAGTGATATTCTGAATTATGTACATTGCTTTGGAAATGATTTTCCATAAATGTATTATATCCTGTTTCTGTTAAATTGGCAGAATGTCCAAATGATTGAAGAATTCCTTCTGAATTAATTTCTATATTTAAATTGATATTTTCTCTGCCTTTTTCATCAAAAACAGGTGATATGAAGAATGTCATATTTGGATCTGATTCGGTAAAAGCATTGACACTTACACTTTTAATAAAATATGTTGTCCTATTTTCTTTTATGTAATCATCTGTATTTAACAATTCTTTTGTAAACAAACTATATTTACCTTTAATGTCTTGTATTTTTTCTATAGTGAAATCTACCTTTATTATATTACGAGGCAAATGATAATAGAAGCCATCAGTTTCCGCAGTGTTTATATTTTTTGCAAAACTTGTAAGGTACTGAGCATTAGCATTTAATGCAAATGCAACAAATAAAAGAACTAATAATTTTTTCATTTCTATAACTTTATTTAACAATTACTTTCTTACTTATTAATAAAAGGGAAATAAATGTCAATAATCCATTGACAATCAATATTTCAAATCCAAACTGATATCCAAAGAACAAATTCTTTGAATAAAGATTCAAGACATAACTAATTATTGGCGATGCTACAGCAATAATTGGAACATATTTATCATTAGGTTTTCTATTTTTGACAAAGAGTCCAAATGTGTAAAGTCCTAATAAAGGACCATAAGTGTAACCTGCAATTTCAAAAATCTTATCTATAAGTGATTCATTATGAAATGGTCTGAACATTATAATGACAAGCAAATATAAAAATGCAAATCCTATATGAATAATTTTTCTATATCTAGTTTTTTGTTCGTCTGAAATCCTGTCATTCTTGTCAAAATGAAGGAAATCGAAGCAAAACGTTGTAGTCAGTGCTGTCAGAGTTCCGTCAGCGCTCGAATAACCGGCTGCGATTAAACCTATCATAAATATTATACTAGTGAGTTTATCGAGCGAGAATGCTACTGTCGGGAATATTTTATCGTTTACCACTACTCCACTTTCATTTGTTGGCAATTGAAGTCCTGTTTCCTGAGCGTAATAAATCAATGCAGCACCTAATGACATAAATAAAATATTCACTATTACAAAAAAGAAACTTGAGGTAAGAACGTTTTTTTGCGCATCTTTCAATGATTTACAGGTTAAATTTTTTTGCATCATATCTTGGTCAAGTCCAGTCATTGTTATAGTTATAAATGCTCCACTAAGTATCTGTTTTATAAAGAATTTACTATGAGACCAATCTGTTTCAAACAATTTTGTGTAACCTCTCTCTGTTGAGATTGACATCAGTTCACCAAACGAGATATTTTGTGTTTTAAGAATTATCACTACAGTCATTAAAGCTGCTAAAAGTAAGAATGTAGTTTGTAATGTATCAGTCCAAACAACAGTTTTTATCCCACCTTTGAATGTATAAACTAATATTAATACAATGAAAATGACAGCTGGTACCCAAAATGGAATTCCCCAGGCTTTAAAGACAAATTCGTATAAAACAAAAACGACCAAGTACATACGAATTGCGGAACCAATCAAACGTGAAATTATAAATAATAAAGCACCTGTCTTTTCTGATGATTTACCGAATTTAATTTCCAAATATGAATATATTGAAGTTAGATTAAGCTTGTAATATAAAGGCAAAAGTAAGAATGCAATGACAGCATAACCAATGATATAGCCCAAGACAATCCCGAAATATGTGAATTGTCCAGAATAAACGCCTCCAGGTACAGACATAAATGTAACACCTGACAATGATGCACCTATCATTCCGTATGCTACAACAAACCAAGGCGATTTTCTGTTACCTGTAAAAAAAACAGTATTATTAGATTTTCTTGACGTAAGATGCGCCACTAATAATATCAATAATGTATATGCAACGAATACTATTAGAATGAGATTTTCCATATATTTATATCATCACTTTTGCAAAATCAAAGAGAGTGTCATATCTTGAATCGGGAGAAAGTTTCAATTCGTTATCTCCAATGAATACCGTTTTCATTCCTGCGTTTTTACCAAATTCTATATCAGAATTCATATCGCCAACCATTATTGACTTAGACAAATCAATATCAGGGAAGTCCTCTTTAGCGAAATAAGCCATCTTTGGACTTGGTTTTCTATAATTGTCAACAACGGATTTCAGTTGTGGACACATGTATATTTTATCAATTTTTCCACCGTTATTTTCAAGTTGCTGAATCATAAATTGGTGAACAGTCTCAACATCTTCAATTGTCATGATTCCTTTTCCCACACCTTGTTGATTTGTCACAATAATAATTCTTTTAAATTTATTTTTAAAAATTTTAAAAGCATCTATAACATTAGGCAGGAATTCGAACTCTTCAATCTTAGTTACATAACCGTCAATAATTCGAACATTTATAACGCCGTCACGATCCAAGAAGAGCGTCCAGTCTTCATTTATTATGTTATTCCAGTCCATAATTATCTTGGGAAAATTGTTGCTTCTATAATTTCACAAATTATATGTCCAATCATTATATGAGACTCTTGGATTCTTGGAGTACACGAGCTAGGCACATTGAGTAATACGTCACATTTATCATACATTTTTCCTCCGCTCTCCCCTGTCATTCCTATTACATACATATTTTTACTCTTAGCAGCATCAATTGCATTTATAATGTTAGCCGAATTACCTGAAGTGCTTATTGCAATAAGTACATCGTCTTTATTTGCAGAAGCTTCAATCATTCTAGAATAAATTGCATCGAAAGAATAATCGTTAGCTACAGCCGTAAGATAACTAGTGTTAACATGCAATGCTTCTGCATTAAGAGGTTTTCTGTCATAGTAGAATCGTCCACTTAATTCTGCTGCAATATGTTGTGCATCAGCTGCACTTCCACCATTGCCGCATAAATGAACCTTACCCCCATTTTGCAAGGAATTGATGCATATTTGGGCGCTTTTCTCAATTCTTTCAAGAAAGTTATTGTCAGTTAAGATTTTTTCTTTAACCTTAATTGAATCTTTAATGATATTTTCGATGGACATATTACTTTTTTTTGCAAAAATAATAAAATTAAATCATAAAAATGTGGATATTTGCATGCATTTTCAAATGAATAAAATGTAGTTTTTAACAAAATATTTTTTTAAGACATGAAAGGAATTTATACAGTACTTTTGTTAATTGTTTCAAACATCTTTATGACGTTTGCTTGGTATGGTAATCTGAAGTTGTCAGAGATGAAAATCATCACCGATTGGCCTTTGATTTTGATAATTCTATGCAGTTGGGGATTAGCATTTTTCGAATATTCATTTATGATACCAGCAAACAGAATAGGTTCTGAAATAAACGGCGGCCCTTTTTCATTGGTTCAGCTGAAGGTCATTCAAGAAGTCATCTCATTGACAGTCTTTATGATTATCAGCATTACAATCTTCAAGAACGAAACGTTAAGATGGAACCATCTTATTGGTTTCGGTTTTTTGGTTCTGGCTGTTTATTTTATTTTCAAAAAATAGTTAAAAACACTTCTTTTTTTAAAAAAAAGATATATCTTTGAAAAAAATTAAAAGTTAAGAGTTATGAAATTTTACGATATTGATTCTGTGTTTATTTCCGGAAAATATGCCGGTGAAACCTTAGCAGAGGTATTTGAAAAAGACCCTAAGTACATCAACTATTGTCAAGAAAACGATGACGATTTTTATGTATCGCCAGAAGTTATGAAAGAATTAAGATCATTGGCTCGTGACCATAAATTATTGACACAAGACTTAGATAAGATGACTGACGATGAACTGGCCGAATTTATGGAAGAAATGAACGACATCGATGTTTTTGATGAAAACAACTTCGATGACGACTTCGATTGGGATGCAGAAGATGATATTTTTGCAGAATTTGAAGATGAATACGACATCGAAGATGAAGACTACAACATTGAAGATTTTGAAGATCAAATGTATTAAAACAAACTTAAATAAAAGAAAAGAGTCATAAAATTTTATGACTCTTTTCTTTTATTATATCTTCTCAGCAATTCCATACTGTTTCTTGTTTGCTGAATTTGTTTGAACAAGCTCTGCCAGAAAACCTGTCAGAAAGAACTGACTTCCAATAATCATACATATCAAAGCAAGATAGAATAATGGTCTGTCGGTCATTCCATATACGGAGTTAAATATTTTTTGGAATACGAGATATATTCCCATTATAAAACCAGCGAGGAACAATATTGAGCCGAGTCCACCGAACAAGTGCATAGGTCGTTTGCCGAATTTTGATATGAATGTGATTGTAAGCAAGTCTAAATAGCCTCTTACGAATCTGTTCATGCCGAATTTTGTTGTTCCGAATTTTCTTTTTTGATGTTGAACAACTTTTTCACCTATATGACCAAATCCTGCAGCTTTAGCAATAACTGGAATATAACGATGCATTTCTCCGTAAACTTCAATGTTTTTCACGACATCATTACGATAAGCTTTCAATCCACAGTTAAAATCGTGCAACTTGATACCTGTCATCAGACGCGTGGTGAAGTTAAAGAACTTCGATGGTATATTCTTAGCGAATTTAGAGTCGTAGCGTTTTTTCTTCCATCCAGAAACGAGGTCATATCCTTGTTTTTTAATCATATCGAAGAGACCTGGTATTTCATCAGGACTATCTTGAAGGTCGGCGTCCATTGTAATGACGACGTCACCTTGAGCAATTTTGAAGCCTTCGTTAAGAGCTGGTGACTTGCCGTAGTTTCTTCTAAAACGAAGAGCTCTTATGTTTTCATTATTTTTAGATAAATCCTTGATTATATGCCATGAAGAGTCTGTTGAACCATCATCAACGAAGATAATCTCGTATGAGAATTTATTTTCGTTCATAACGCGTCTGATCCAAGACTCTAATTCTGGAAGTGATTCTTCTTCATTGAGAAGAGGTATAATGACTGAAATATCCATTATTCTTTTATTTTTCTTTTTGCAAAGATAGCAATTATCAGTGAGTAAAATAAAGATAAAATGACATTAATTAATAACATCGACAAAGAGACTGCTTTTGGCGACATCAGTCGTTGTATCATTTCATTATCGATATTATTAAAAAGTTCTATTCTTGATTCTAAGACAGATGTGTATGCAAAATAAAGTGCTATGCTTAATAGTATTGCTGACAACAATCCGGTAAGAAATGACATTGAGAATGCTGCACCATATGAGAATTCTTTCCAGACGAATTTTTGTTTGAAGAAGAATAATGTTATTGTTGAACCTAGCAGAGGAATCAAATATATTAATGAAAAAATGAATGACTGCTGCACATAGAAAAACCAGTATAATATAAAATAAATAGTTGAGGACAAGATGCCTATCAAGAATCCTGCTGATAATATTGTGAGCCAATATTGTTTTGATGTGTATGTAGGTTCTATGAGCATAATAGATATAAAAAAGGGTAAGCTTGATATCGCACCGCTCAACCGCATACCCTTGCTACCTTCCGGTCCTGGGGGATTCTGCAGGAGCTGGTCGTATAAGACTTACCCACTGCAAAAATACAATTTTTTTCTTTATTTCAAACTTTTTTTTAAGATTTTTTCTCAAATGATTGAAACCTCAGATTTATAATATCTTAGAATCAGAACAAACCTCTGAATCGCTTGAATCCACAGATTTTTTTGTGTTTCTACAAATAAAAAACATCCACGAAATGGCACTAATCTTACACTAAACTGTTAGTATGATTTCGTGTGGTTTCGTGGTGAATAAAAAACATCCACGAAATGGCACTAATCTTACACTAAATTGTTAGTATAATTTCGTGTGGTTTCGTGGATGTAATTGTTGTTATATCTGTTTCATCAAGTTAACCATTTCGATAGCGGTTGTAACTGCTTCAAAGCCTTTGTTACCAGCTTTAGAGCCTGCTCTTTCGACAGCTTGTTCGATGTTATCTGTTGTAAGAACGCCGAAGATGATTGGCACACCTGTTTGTAAACCTGCTGCTGCTATGCCTTTTGTTGTCTCGTTAGCGACCATGTCGAAGTGAGGTGTCGCACCGCGGATGACAGCGCCTAAACAAACGACAGCGTCATATTTTTTTGATTCTGCTAATTTCTTTGCAACCAATGGAATTTCGAAAGCACCTGGAACCCAAGCCAAATCGATGTCTTTTTCATCTCCGCCATGACGTTTGAATGCATCAACAGCGCCACCTAATAATTTATTTGTAATGATTTCGTTGAAACGTCCTGCTACGATAGCAATCTTCTGACCTTCAGCAATTAATTTTCCTTCGATGATATTCATGTTTTTTATTTTTTTGTCAACGGTCAACAGTCAACAGTCAACAGTCAACGAGTTATTATTAAATTTTATTTTTATAAGACGCCACTAAGTGACATCTCTTCATTATTTTTTAGGCATTTCCTTAACATGGAGCATGTGTCCCATTTTCTTGTATTTGGTATAGAGATAGAAAGCATCTTTTTCGTTGCATGTCATCTCTATTGGTTCACGACCCACGATTTCTATTCCGTATGCGTTCAATCCTGTTATCTTCATAGGATTGTTTGTCATGACGGTTATTTTTGTGATACCTAAATCTGACAAGATAGAAGCTCCAGTGCCATAGTCTCTTAAGTCGGCAGCGAAACCTAATGCGAGGTTTGCCTCAACGGTATCGAGACCTTCATCTTGAAGTTTATATGCTTTTAACTTATTTATCAAACCTATACCTCTGCCCTCTTGTTTGAGATACAAGATAACGCCTCTACCCTTTTCTTCGATACGACGCATTGCTTCATGAAGCTGGTCACCGCAGTCGCAACGTAAAGAACCGAAAGCGTCGCCAGTGAGACATTCTGAGTGTACACGGCATAAGACTGGCTCATCGCCTGTAACATCCCCTTTTACCAAAGCGACATGATGATCGCCGGTAACTTTGTCGATATAGCCATGAGCAATGAAGCTGCCATATTTTGTTGGCATCTCAGCTTCTGTGACTTTCTCAACCAACGACTCTGTCTTTCTTCTGTATTTGATTAAGTCGGAGATTGATGTTATCTTAAGATTATGTTCCTTAGCGAACTCGAGAAGTTCTGTTGTTCTCATCATTGTACCATCTTCACGCATAATTTCGCAGCAAAGGCCACATTCTTTAAGACCTGCTATCTTCATGAAATCCACTGTTGCTTCAGTGTGGCCATCACGTTTGAACACACCGCCTTCTCTTGCTTCTAGAGGAAACATGTGACCAGGACGTCTGAAGTCTTCTGGTTTAGCATCGTCTTCAACGCATTTTATAGCTGTGATAGAACGTTCCACTGCAGAGATACCTGTTGTTGTTTCAACATGGTCTATAGAAACGGTGAAAGCAGTACAGTGATTATCTGTGTTTTCTGTCACCATCTGATTGAGTTTCAACTTACGAGTAAGTTCTTTACTCATTGGCATGCAAATCAAACCTTTAGCGTATGAGGCCATGAAGTTGACGTTTTCAACAGTTGCAAACTCAGCTGCACAAATCAAGTCGCCTTCGTTTTCTCTGTCAGGATCATCGATAACGATAATCATCTTACCGTTTCTGAGATCTTCGATAGCCTCTTCAATAGTGTTAAATCTGTTATCTTTTTCCATATCTATTTTTTTAATTATTATCAAAATCCGTTAGATTCCAAAAAATCCAAACTTATACCTTTATTAATATTGTCAGAATTTGCATTGTTTCGTGTTCCTGCAAACATTTTCTGTACATATTTTCCTATGACATCGTTTTCGAGATTGACAGTATCGCCTATCTTCTTTGATGTCAATGTCGTTTCACCTTGAGTATGTTCTATGATAGAAACTGAGAATGAATTTGAATCGACGTCTGTCACTGTCAATGATATTCCGTCTATAGCTATAGAACCTTTCTTTACTATAAGTTCTAAAATAGATGGAGAAGTTGAAAACGACATTCTTATCGCCTTGTCGTCATTATATTTTCTTATAATAGTTCCGACTCCATCTATATGACCGGAAACTATATGACCACCGAGACGTCCGTTCGCAGCGAGCGCTCTCTCGAGATTAACGGCGTCGTTGACCTTCAAGTTTTTGAAGTTTGTCATCATCATTGTCTCAGGCATGACGTCAACAGTGAAAGAACTCTCATTGAAAGTAGTAACTGTCAAACAAATACCATTGGTGGAAATACTATCTCCAATATGCATATCCGACATTATCTTCTTAGCAGCAACTGTAAGTTTAATGCTGTTAGAATGCCTTTCAATCGATTTTATCTTTCCTATTTCTTCTACTATTCCTGTAAACATAATCTATTGTTCTGAGCCTTGAGTTATGAGCAACGAGCAGTGAAAAACTCTAAACTCTACACTTTATTAATATATCGTTTTCTATCTGTTCTATTTCAACCTTGTTGAAGGTTATGGCGTCTTTCATCATTTCTATTCCTTGTCCGCCTATCGGAGATTTAGAATGCTCGCCTCCAATTATTTTAGGTGCTATGAATGCATAAACCTCATCGACACAACCAGCTTGCAAGAATGCTGCATTGAGGCAAGAACCACCTTCAAGCAATAATGAATCAATACCTTTCTGTCCAAGTTTAGTCATCAAATCATCAATATCAACATGACCCTCTTTTTCTTCGCAATATAAAATGTCAACGTTAAGAGATTTTAATTCATTGATTTTGGTCTGTTGTCTGTTGTCTGTTGTCTGTTGACCGACAGCTAAAATCGTTCTGTATTCATTAGCAGTCTTAACGATATTACTTTCCAACGAAATAGACGCTTTTGTATCGACTATTATTCTTATCGGTTGATGAATATACTGTTGTCCGTTGTCCGTTGTCTGTTGACATTCAAGACGGCAATTCAGCATTGGATTATCTGATTTCACTGTTCCAATTCCAGCAACTATTCCCATCATTTCGGAACGTAACTTATGAACCAATTTTCTTGATTTTTCGTTAGTAATCCACCTGGAATCACCAGTATAAGATGCGATTTTACCGTCGAGAGTCATTGCAGTCTTAAGCAATACGTATGGACGTTTTGTCTTAATATATTTTAAGAAAACCTTATTCAAATCTTTTATCTTATCCTCTTCCACTCCTGATACGACTTCTATTCCTGAATTTTGGAGTATAGAAATGCCTTTGCCGCTTACGAGAGGATTAGGGTCTAGAAGACCTACGACGACTTTCTTTATACCTTTTTCTATAATGATTTCTGTGCACGGAGGTGTCTTTCCATAATGGCAGCAAGGTTCAAGAGTGACATAAAGAGTAGCATCTTTGCAATCAGATGTACAATTTGTTAACGCATTACGTTCAGCATGAAATCCGCCGTAATATTCATGATAACCTTCAGTTATGATGGTGTCATTTTTAACGACGACACAACCCACCATCGGATTAGGGTTCACGAAACCTGCGCCACGTCGTGCTAGTTCGATGGCGCGTTGCATGTATTCGATATCTTGTTTTTTATATGACATAAAAAAATCCCTAAAATCATTAATTAGACTTCAGGGCAAAACAAAACACTTAGCATAATAAATCTTCTACCATCCGGACTATCACCGTCGGTTTCGGAATTTCACCGAATCAGTTCCCGAAGGAAGTCGCGGACTATCACCGCCGGAAAGGAATTTCACCTTGCCCTGAAGATTGTTCTGCAAATATACAATATTTTAATAGACAAACATCTTTTGAACAAAAATTATTTTCATGTTGTTAATGCGAAAAAAAGATTATGAATACTAAAATTTTTATCCTTATGTTATTTGCAAATATTTTTGCTCCGACAAAGATTGACAACGAACCCGTTGCCATCGAGTTAAGCAAATATCTCGGCAAATGGTACGAGATTGCTCGCTTCGACCACAGTTTTGAACGTGATATGCAGAATGTTACTGCGGAATACAAGCTGCTTCCCAATGGAAACATTCAGGTTTTGAACTCTGGATACCGCGATGGCGTTTATCGGGTAGCTGAAGGCAAGGCTAAGACAACCAGCACTCCTGGCTTGTTGAGAGTCGCATTCTTCATGAATTTCTATTCCGACTATCGAGTGTTGATGATTGACAAAGATTATCAGTATGTTCTTGTCGGAAGCAGCTCTCCTAAATATCTTTGGATATTATCGCGCACGCCACATTTAGACGAAGCGACATTACAAAAAATTATCGATGTCGCAAAACAGAAAGGCTACGACACCGATAATCTTATTTATGTGAAACAATGAATTTATAGACTTTGAACTAAGGCTGTTGGCTATTGAACCTTAGAATCATATCAACAGCTCATTATAAAGTCTCTCATTTCCGATTCTTTTTGTTCAGCGCATTCAAACAATCTCCATTGCGCCTTTGTGCGTACAAGATTATGCTCTGGATATTGAATCTTGTAATAAGTATCACCGTTTATATAATCCGCCAGGAATCTGACTGTCTGCATGTAAGGAAACAACTTTGCTGCATACGGCAGATTCTCTTTTTCTATAGGAAGAAGGAATGACTTTGTTCCTTCCAAATATCCCTTTGTGAAAGCCTTGAAAATCTCCATATTAAAATTGACGTTTTCCAAATTCTTGTCGTCTTCAGCACCAGTGTTAGCGGCAGAACGTAAGAAATCGCCGAAGTCGGAGAAGATGAAGCTCGGCATGACGGTATCCAAATCTATAACACACAAGACATTACCTTCTTTATCGAAGAGCATGTTGTTGACTTTGGTATCGCAGTGACAGATACGTTTAGGAAGTTTGCCTTCGCGATGGAGACGCTCTCCAAGACACATTGCCTCTGCCCTTTTCTCAATCTCATCTATATAATATTGAACTTCTTTAACACGTCCGACGGCGTCTTTTTCAACAGCTTCTTTAAGTTGATTCAAACGAAGTTCTATATTATGGAAACTTGGTATTGTCTCTCCTAAAGTCTCATCAATATCAGACAACATTGACTGGAACTCACCAAAAGCCAGACCCGCTGTGTAAGAATATTCAGGTGTAACTGATTGATAAGTATAAGAATCAGAGATAAACACCATGAGACGCCAATATTTCTCGCCATCGAAATAGAATTTCTTGTCGTCGTTTGTTCGGACAAAACGAAGCACCTTACGTTCCACATCGGCAACATTGCTTGCTTCAAGCTTCTTACGGATATGATTCGTCACCTTTTCAATATTATCTTGAAGAAGTTCCACATCCTGGAAAATAGCGTTATTGATACGTTGTAGCACATATTTAGGAAACTCCTCACCTTTCATATATACTTTGAAAGTGTCGTTGATAAGACCTTCGCCCAGAGGTTTGACGTCGCTTATCTCATTTTCAACCTTGAATTTTAATACTATATCTTTCATAATTCCAATGTCAATAATTTTTGTAAAAATAAAAAATTAAACAATATAAAATTATCCGAAGAAAAATATTATTTTTGAAGCGAGAAAAACATTAAACCATGAAGAAAAGATATTTATTAGGATTATTAGCCATAGTGCTAAGTGTTTTTGTTTCAAGTTGCACAACAAATGTAAAATCAGATGCAGCTTACACCATTGAAAATAATATGATTGTATTTCCTGAACCAGAAAGAGTTGAAGGACAGAAAAGCGTTTTGCAACTTGCCGTTGACCCTATTCCTGTCGTTCGTATGGGATTCATCGGTCTCGGAATGCGCGGCGCAGACGCTGTAAACCGTATCTCTAATATCGAAGGTGTTGAGTTCAAGGCATTGTGCGACTTACTACCAGAACGCGTTGAAGCTGTTCAAGACTGGGTCATCAAAGGAAAGGGACTTCCTGAATGCGCTGAATATAGCGGCGAAGAAGGCTGGAAAGAGCTCTGCGAACGCGATGATATCGACCTCGTTTACATCTGCACCGACTGGGTCAACCACGTTCCTATGGCAGTTTATGCTATGCAACATGGCAAACACGTTGCTGTTGAAGTGCCTGCCGCAACAAGTGTTGAAGAATGCTGGCAACTCGTTGATGTAGCTGAGCAGACACAACGTCACTGCATGATGCTCGAAAACTGCTGCTACGACTTCTTCGAATTGACATGTCTCAACATGGCACAACAAGGTCTCTTCGGTGAAGTTATTCACGCTCAAGGCGCATATATCCACAACTTAGAACCATTCTGGAATGAATATCAAGGCAACTGGCGTTTGGACTTCAATCAAAAACATGCTGGCGACGTTTACGCAACACATGGACTCGGACCAGTCTGCCAAGTTCTTGACATACACCGCGGCGATAAAATGGATTATCTCGTTTCATTGTCAACACCTTCTATCAATGGTTTGAAGATAGCTAAAGAAAAAATGGGTTCTGAGACATTTGCAAACGGCGATATGACATCAACATTGATAAAGACAAATAAAGGCAAGACAATCTTAATCCAACATAATGTTTACACTCCACGTCCATACGACAGATTGTATCAATTGACAGGTACAGAAGGTTTTGCTAACAAATATCCATATCAAGGATTCACATTGAAAGAAGAAAACGTTCCTTCAGATGTTATTCCAGATCACGAAGACTTAGACTCACACGGCTTTGTTCCTAACGATATCAGAGATTCATTGATGGTAGCATACAAACACCCTATCGCAAAAGACATCGAAGAGAAAGCTAAAAGAGTTGGCGGTCATGGCGGTATGGACTTCATCATGGATTATCGTTTAATATACTGTTTGCAAAACGGTCTTCCTTTAGACCAAGACGTTTATGACGCTGCGGAATGGTCATGTCTCGGTGAATTGACAGCAGCATCTATCGCAAACAATGGTATTCCTGTCAAGTTCCCTGACTTCACAAGAGGCGACTGGAATAAGGTAAAAGGTTATAAACACGCAGTAAAATAATATGCTTTGAGCTACGAGCTATGAGCATTGAGCAGAAACAAAAAAGCTCACGACTCACAGCCCGATGCTCACATCTACAAAAAATATTAACAATTAAAAATTAACGTTATGAATAAAAAATTTGCATGTCCTATTTGCGGTTATGTTCACGAAGGTGAAAACGCTCCAGAAATTTGTCCACAATGTAAACAAAAAGTTCAATGGAATGTACTTGAAGAAGGTGCAGCTTTGAACTTCGTTACAGAACACGTCATCGGTATCGCTAAAGGTACTGGCGAAGATATGATTAAAGACTTGAACGCACACTTCATGGGCGAAGCAACAGAAGTCGGCATGTACTTAGCAATGAGCCGTCAAGCAGACCGCGAAGGTTATCCAGAAATCGCTGAAGCTTTCAAACGTTATGCATGGGAAGAAGCAGAACACTGCGCTAAATTCGCTGAATTGTTAGGCGACGTTGTTTGGGATACTAAGACAAACTTAGAAAAACGTATGCAAGCAGAATGCGGAGCATGTGAAGACAAAATGCGCATCGCACGTATCGCTAAAGAACGTAACTTAGACGCTATCCACGACACAGTTCACGAAATGGCAAAAGACGAAGCACGTCACGGCAAAGGTTTCGAAGGTTTGTTCAACAGATACTTCAAGAAATAAGAAATAGAATACCAATAAAAAATGGCGTCTTGATTTAAAGCGCCATTTTTTTATTATATCTAATCAAACATCAAGGATTAGTTGGTATTGGAGGAGGAGTCATTCCCGATGCAAAAAGTCCTGCCAATTCAGGAATAGCAGATGCAAACTCCCAATTTGACATCCCCTGTTTCCAAACGTAAGTCAGAGCTGTCATCTGTCCGTTTTGTACAAGCAATTGCAATTGTTGCATGTTATATGGTCCATATTGTTGGCCATTGACGACAATCATATAAGCAATGTTATTCTCCGGAATCGGAGGTGTCGTTATCTGCTGTCCCATTTGGTTCATCATATTGCCCATCATACTTCCCATCTGGCCTCCCATAGCTCCACCCATTGCCATTCCCATCATAAAGCCTGCAGGATTAACAGCGTTACCATCTCCTCCTAAATTGACAGCACCCATTTCTCCCAAGCTATTTGCTGCAGCTGTAAGAACTTCTGCATGTTTGTCGATAGTATGAGCGTTGATAAAAGCTGATTCCGTTTGTAGTCGCTGAGCGCGTTGAGACTCCTCTCTTTGAATAGCAAGTGATTCTTGCAAATTCTCTGCATTAATCCTCTGTGTATCGAACATATTCTTAATATCAACATCAGTCTGAGCCTCTATTGTTTTTGCTGTCTGTTGTTTGGTAACTTGCATCAAAGAACAATAGCCCATACTGCCCTTATCGGCTTCTATTGAAGAAATGTCGAGCGATTGTAAATTAACGCCGAAATCATTTTCAAGCCGAGGCTTGAGATATGAGTATATCATGTCGTTAATATCCAATATCTTTTTCTCTATCTGAATGACTGGTATTCCATATTGTGATGGTATATTTGCCACCACACCTTTAATATATTTAGCGACTGCATCTTTAATTTGTTTATGGAAATCATCAAGTTCAAAGTTTATCAGACGATGTAGTTTTATGAACGACTCGTAATCGGTGATATTAAAAGTAATATTACCTCTAACAGCCATAGGCACTGCGAAATCCATAAAGCGAGGGTCGAACACATCAAAATATGGAATTGCGAATCTAACTTGATTAACGCCTGACAAATTGATGAAATACACTTCCGCTTGGAATGGTGATTCATGACCAAATGCCAAGCCTACGATACTTGTCAGAACAGGAAAGTTTGCGGTTACAATAGTCCCGTCGTATGGTCCTACTATAAAATCATGTTGGTTTCCATCTTTACTTTTATAAAAAAACACAGCAACTTCTCCCTCTTTAACACGCAGAGTAGATCCATAGCGAATAGAGTTTTCAGTTCTCGTTGAATCAATATCTTGTCCTTCCGGACGCCATTTCCAAACAAGATATTCTTTTTGGTCACAACGGATGACATCCATCAGTCCGCCTTCTCTGTTTTTAAATAACCCCATAATATTTGATTTATAGTTTAACTTTATTAATAATTATCAACTATTGCATTTAATCTTTTAAATACTATTTCTGTTGTATATTGGCCTTCTGTATTCTTGTCGAAATATAATATCTTTCTGTTTATAAACTTCCTGGCTTCTTCTTTATTACTATTTTTACATATTGCCGTAACGGCTGACTCCATATATTTATAATAATCGTTGTCATGATGTTTTACATATTCTGACGCCTCGTCATAAAGCCCGTTACTCATCATATAAAAATACATACTTTCCATAGGTGCGCCTTTTGCCACAAAGTTTTTTGCTGCATTAATATCGTTGTTTTCCAATGCCTCTATAAGTCTTTCCTCCTTGCGATTAAGGTTAAATTCGTCTATTGTTATTGAAATAATTGCACACATAAAGGTGAAGTTAAAAGAGATAAACAGCCAACCTAATAACGAAATACTGCGTAAAAACCTTATGTTATTTTCTCTGAATCTCTGCCATCCGTAGAAATGCATCCGTTTGTCATATATCTCAAACTCTTTTATCAAGTTATTGATAATTGCATCATTAGCAAATAGAAGCCTTGCTTTGCTGACGCATTCTCTATACTTGTTTCTAAATGTTTCCCTTAAGATATGACTTAGAGCTCTGTTTTTAGCATTGTATTTCATCATGGTGATGAATTCAATAAGGTCAGCTTTTGTTGTTGGAAGCGGGAATGCAGCAATGACCTGTGCCTTCATTCTGTCTTTTTCAACATTATTATTATCTATTTCCCTTCTTCTCCTGCTTGCTCCAACAAACATACGTTTCGCAGTATAGACATCAGTCAGTTTTTCCATAAACTTGTCATCTATCCTCTTAAGCTCTTCAGACAATTTTATTGATGAAAGGTTTGCTTCAATATATTCGAACTCTACACCACATTCATGACATTTACCCTGATAGCTTTGCACTATTGCACCACATGCCGGACATTTAAACACTTCGCCAAATTTAGAGTCTGACGCAGAATCCTTTTGTGCTTTAATGAGTCTAGCATTTAGAATCAACTCAAATTCCTCGTATGTAAATCCCATTAAAATAGCTTTGCCAAGAATTATCTCCCTTTCTTTTTTGGAAATAACACCATCCACCAAAGCAGCGTCAATCAATAATTCTAGTTTTTCTTCATGCATAAGGCTAATGTATAATAAAAAATATGGGCGCACAATATTGTACGCCCACATGAATATTTACTTGATAATTATCTCATCTAACATAATCCAAGCATTTTCGCCTGCATAGTCGTGCCATTCTGGCAATGTCTTGTAGCTTTCTACATATACCTTAATAAATCTGACGCCTTTCACATTGATGTTAGCCTTTGCTTCTTCTCTGCGTTTTACGTCTTTAGCATTATTATAAACAGGGTAATCTGCTATGACAGGATTTGTATATGTGACACCGTCAGTTGAAACAGAGACTTTTATACCTTTAGGCATCAAGACCCAATCGTTTGGCTGAACGCCGTAACCGATGAATAATTTATTGATGTCGGTTGGCATAGAAAGTTCAATGGTGAATTCAGCATCTTGACCGTTGAAACCGAGCCAGTCTTCACTCCAGTTTCCTGCAACACCTTTTCTTGCATCCATCAAAGCTGTCTCATAATTCTTTGAATAGTTTTTATTTGGTTTTTCTACGAATTCGGTTCCTTTGATGATGAGACGTTCGAATGTTTCTGTCAAAGTGAATGAAGACATTTTGTTTGCAGCGAATGCCTTAGCCTTGATAGTTGTTGTTGTATTGATACTAAAAGGTTTTGTATATAACTTAGATTTTTGTGTTGGTTCGCTACCATCTAAGGTATAATAAATCTTAGCATTAGCATCAACACATGTCAATGTTACGTTCATCTTGCTGTCAAAGCGTGCCAAGTCAGTTGTGATGACAGGAGTTGCCACTTTGTTGAAATCGCCCAATACATTCTGTTTATACAGTTTTTCTTCATTTTCTTTATTTAATGTATTGAAAGGACGGATTCTGATTGTGTACTCGTAAATATCATCATTGATGAGATATTTCTCAAGTGAACCTGGACCGCATGTTGCTGTTCCGATAGGAGCTTGTCTATGGTCGATGTTGAATGTCCAATAGTCAGCAGTTTCCATTTGGTTGATTCTCTCAGCAACAGAAAGGTTTTCATCAGAATATTGATAAATACTGAAGTTGAACAATTCATCGCTTGTGACGAACAATCCTTGACCTTTAGCATCTGACATTGCTACCCAACGTGTCTCGCTATGGTTGCCGTTGTCTTGTGGCTCTTCATGCAATTCGAAGAATGAGCCAGCTCTTTTTGTGAATACGTTTGTCTTGCCAGATGAGTTTCTGTCAGGATAGTTTTCTGTATCCTTACCAAAGAATTTGACATTATCGAATCCTTTGTTGACGAGAATCTGTGTTCCAACTTTAGGCATTGTCTTAACGACTTCACTTGTCTGAATGTTGTTAGAAATGATAACATCACCATAACCGTTGATTTCGAATACCTGTTCTGTAGTGAGTACGTTTCCTCCATTAGGATTGTTGAAATCAAGGACAACAACGACAACAACTTTAGATTTGCTTATTCTTTGTGTCTTGATTGATTTTGGGACAATAGTCAAATCGTTGAGGTTAGCGTTCAACCATTTAGGGAGAGCGTTATGGTCAACATCATCGTTGAGAGTTGGAGCGCGCCAGAAGTTAGGTTTGATAGGACCAGCCAACATTTCTAAACCTTTATATACGAATGAAACAGGAAGACCTTGTTGTTTATTGATAACAAACATAAAGTCATCATTTAAAACAACTACATTATCCTTGTTGTCATCGAGTTTAACTTCAGGAATGTTAGTGAGCGACTCGCCAGCTGGTGTGTCGATATTAAGTTTGAACACATCGTAAGCTATTTCTGTTCCAGCTGGTCTCATGACATTGCCGCTCTTTTCTTTGAAAGAGAATTCGATAAAGTATTCGACTTTAGCATATTTGTCAGCATCTTTTCCATCCATCTTTGGTTTAGGGATTGAGATGTTGATTGTTTTAGATGCTTGTGGTGCAATATCCATATCGAAAGTCTTGCTTTGCAATCTTGCTTTTTCATTGCTATAGATAACGTAGCTACATTCAAACTCGTTAAGTCTTCTGAAGAAGAAGTTGTTCTTGATTTCGAATACACCTTTATCTATATCGATAGGTGTTACGCTTATGTTTTGATAAATTTTCTTCACTTCATCAAGATGATGGTGAGGATGTCTGTCGCTGGTCACCAAACCGTTGACACAGAAGCTGTCGTCGTTGCCGATACCTTCGAGGGCACCGAGGTCACCGCCAGCAGCATACCATCTTACGTTTTTAACAGTGTCATTTTGAATAAGACTTTGATCGCACCAGTCCCAGATACAACCGCCTTGCAATTGTTCATGTGAGTTGATGACATCCCAATAATCTTGCATACCGCCGCAGCTGTTGCCCATAGCGTGAAGATATTCAACCATGATGAAAGGACGTCCGAGTGAATCCAATTCTTCTTCAACGAATTTTTCCAAATAGTTTTGACTTGCATACATAAGTCCGATGATGTCGGTATTATAATCGTAGATAGAACGTTCGTTGATGACAGGGCGTGTGTTATCAAGTTTCTTCATCATATCGTATGATTCATACATACAGATGCCATTGCCGCATTCGTTGCCCAATGACCATATAATTATTGAAGGGTGATTCTTGTCTCTGCCGAACATATTGTTACATCTGTATTTGAAAGCACCAACCCAACGTTCGTCTTTTGCCAAGCTAGCGTCGCCGTAACCTTGAGCGTGTGACTCATTGTTAGCTTCGTCTATTACATACAAACCATATTTGTCGCATAATTCATACAAATAAATATCACATGGATAGTGTGAAGTGCGGATAGTGTTGATATTGTTTTTGAGCATAAGTTGAATATCTCTCTCCATTATTGCTCGGCTAACATATTGACCTGTAAAGCCATCATGTTCGTGACGGTTTACACCTTTAATAAGTACAGGTTTTCCGTTGACCATAAATTGTCCGTCTTTAATCTCTGATGTTCTGAAACCGACTTTTGCGCCTACCACTTCAATAACTCTACCTTTCTTGTCTTTCAAGCGTATTGTCATATCATAAAGAACAGGTTTCTCTGCTGACCAAGCCTCTACTCTATCTAAAATCTTCTTGAAACGAATTGTTGAATGACCTTCTGACTTTTGTTGAGCGACAAGTTCTTTCTTGGAAAATTCTTCGACATATAATTTGTTGACCTCGAATTTTGCGTTTTCGTTTTTATTGACCAATTCAACTTCAACAGTCAATTTTGAAGGGACTTTCTTTCCATAGTTGACATCGATCAAGACTTCAAAAATACCTTTTGCATATCTCTCGTCGAGACCTGCCTTTACGAAGAAGTCGTAAACGTTTGTCTTAGGTTTTGAATACAAAATGACATCGCGAGTGATGCCACTCATGCGCCAGTAGTCTTGGCATTCAAGATATGAGCCGTCTGAGAAACGATATGCTTCGACAGCTAAAGTGTTTTCTCCGCCTTTGTTAAGATAAGGAGTGATGTCGAATTCAGCTGGAGTCTTTGAGTCTTCTGAATAACCAACGAATTTGCCGTTAATCCAGAGATAAAATGCAGACTTAACAGCACCGAAGTTGATGTAAACATTTCTGTCTTTCCATTCAGCAGGAACATTAAAATTATGTACATAACAACCTACAGGATTATATTCTGTTGGAGCGTAAGGTTGGTTTGAAGGAAATTCGTTTTGTTGGTTGATATAGACAGGAATGCCGTAACCGTTTAATTCCCAGTTAGCTGGAACAGGAATAGTGTTCCATGATGAAACATCGTAACCTTCTTCATAGAAACCTTGTGGTTTGTCGGCAGGTTTCTCAACCCAATGAAATTTCCAGTTTCCGTTGATACATTGATAATAAGGAGATTGTCTGTACTCAAGATTGTTGATTCCGTTTTCATCTTGATATGGAATCACATTGGTTCTTGGAGCTACCTTGTTGACTTGGTAAACTGATACGTCGTTCCACCAATCTGCAATCTCCTGCGCCTTGACATTAAAGCATAATGCCATGACAACTAGTAAAATAATTGATTTGATTTTCATAAGTGATTTTATTAATTATACATTTACTCCAAATTAAAAAAACATTGCGAAGATACTTATTTTTTTTGTCAGAATCAAATTAATTACGATAAGATATTAATATATTTTTTAGAAAGAAAAATATTATCTTTGCACATCAACTTTGAAAAAAATGAAAAAAATTATCAAACTTTTTTTAAGCGCAGTTGTTATAACTATTATGACGTCATCATGCGAAAAAGCATGTATCTGCAGAAACATTGACAATGGTTCATCAGATATTCTTTATGGTGTTTATACAAAAAAAGACTGCGAAGCATATACTGAATATTATAAGACAGTTTACAATGTCGATAATGTTGACTGCTCTTACGAATGGAAATAAAGAATTTAAGCCGAGTTAAAATTTATGAACAAGGAAGAAGCAAAAGCCAGGATTTCCGAGTTAGGCAAGATTATTGAGAATCATAATTATAATTATTATATCTTAACTCAACCAACAATCAGCGACTACGACTTCGATATGCTTTTGAACGAGCTCATCGATCTTGAGAAGCGGTTTCCGGATTTAGTTCTCCCCGACTCTCCGACTCAGCGTGTAGGCGGCGACCTTACTAAAGAGTTCAAGACTGTGAAGCATCGTTATCCGATGTTGTCATTGTCAAACTCATATAATATTGAAGAAGTCAAGGATTTCATTTCAAGAATAAAGAAGACTATCGAGGAAGATGTCGAGTTCGTTTGTGAACTTAAATTTGATGGCGTTTCCATCAGTCTCACATACGAAAACGGTCTGTTTGTCAAGGCTGTCACTCGAGGCGACGGAACACAAGGCGATGATGTCACTACTAATATCAAGACTATACGCAGCATACCACTTCGTCTTAAAGGAGATTATCCCGATTTCTTTGAGATGCGCGGCGAAGTCATCATGCCTCACAGCAGTTTCAACAGCATCAACGCAGAACGTGAAGATTTAGGATTACAGCCTTTTGCAAACCCAAGAAATGCCGCAGCAGGAACCATAAAACTCCAGGATTCCAAGGAAGTGGCTAAGCGTAAACTCGACCAATACTGCTACTTCATGATGATGGACGACGACAAGATGATATTCAACACTCATTATGAGAGTCTTACCGCAGCCAAACAATGGGGATTCAATGTTTCCAATTTCATGGCGATATGCAAGAACGTCGAAGATATAGAAGATTTCATCAACTATTGGGACGAGAAAAGGAAAGAGCTCCCTTTCGACATCGACGGTATTGTGATAAAAGTCAACGACTTCAAGCAAAGAGAAATATTAGGTTTTACTGCAAAATCGCCTCGTTGGGCAATAGCATATAAATTCAAAGCTGAAGAAGCTCATACTAAATTATTGAGCGTCGATTTCCAAGTGGGACGCCACGGAACAATAACACCTGTTGCCAATCTTGAACCTGTGCAACTTGCTGGCACAATAGTAAAAAGAGCGACTCTGCATAATGCCGACTTTATCGAACAGCTTGACCTTCATCACGAAGATATAGTGAGTGTAGAGAAAGGCGGTGAGATAATTCCTAAGATTACTGCTGTAAATATTAAACTCCGAAAGGATGACAGCAAGAAAATCGCTTTCATGGAATATTGTCCTGAATGTGGAACTAAACTCATTAAGGCAGAAGGAGAAACAGCATGGTATTGTCCCAACACTCTCGGTTGTCCACCTCAGATAAAAGGACGCATAGAGCATTTCATAAGCCGTAAGGCGATGAACATAGAAAGTCTCGGTGAAGGCAAGGTAGAAGTGCTTTTCGACAATAATCTGATAAAAGACTATTCCGATTTATACAATCTCACTTACGACAAGATTTACGGACTTGAAAAGATAATAGTTGTCGAAGATGACACTAACCTTTTGCAGGAAAACATTCGTAAGGTAAGTTTCAAGGAGAAAACCGCCAATAATATCCTGGAAGCCATTGAAAAATCGAAGAGCGTTCCTTTTGCGAGAGTGCTTTTTGCTTTAGGAATAAAATATGTCGGTGAGACAACAGCGAAACTCATTGCCAAAGCTATGGGTTCTATAGATAACATCATCAATGCTAGTCTGGAAGAACTTACTGACATTGAAGAAGTAGGCGGCAAGATTGCTTTATCTATCAAAGACTTCTTTGCTGACGAAAGAAACATAGATATCATCAATAAGCTGAAAGAAGCAGAACTTCAGTTCGAGCAAGAGAAAAAGGAGGTCAACGAGAATCAGGTTTTGTCAGGAATGAGTATCGTTGTCAGCGGTGTCTTCTCTACCATGAGCCGCAACGAGATAAAACAACTCATCGAAGATTATGGCGGAAAGAATGTCTCATCTATTTCCAAGAAGACAAGTTTCGTCGTAGCCGGTGACAAAATGGGACCTGAGAAGAGAAAGAAAGCTGAGAGTCTTGGGATAGAGATTAAGACCGAGGAGGATTTCTTGGCAATGATAGGAAACACGACTGCAGAGCACGAAACAACATCTGGACAACAAGGAGTACTAGAATTTGATTTTTAATCCACGATGATATACTATCCACTAAACTTCACGAATCTTACACGAAAGATTTAGTGCTAGATTAGTGTCATTTCGTGGATGGTTTATTATCCACTAAACTTCACGAATCTTACACGAATGGTTTAGTGAAAGATTAGTGCCATTTCGTGGATGGTTTATTATCCACTAAACTACACGAATCTAACACGAAAGGTTTGGTGCAGATTAGTGCAATTTCGTGGATGTTTTATTATCCACTAAACTACACAAATCTAACACGAATGGTTTAGTGCAGATTAGTGTCTTTTCGTGGATGTTTTATTATCCACTAAACTTCACGAATCTTGCACAAAAGGTTTAGTGCAGATTAGTGTCTTTTCGTGGATGTTTTATTATCCACTAAACTACACGAATCTTACACGAATGGTTTAGTGCAGATTAGTGTCATTTCGTGGATGTTTTATTATCCACTAAACTACACGAATCTTACACGAAAGGTTTAGTGACTGATTAGTGCTATTTCGTGGATGGTTTATTATCCACTAAACTTCACGAATCTAACACGAAAGGTTTAGTGACAGATTAGTGTCTTTTCGTGGATGTTTTATTATCCGCTAAACTTCACGAACCTAACACGAAATATTTAGTGCAGATTAGTGCCATTTCGTGGATGTTTTATTATCCGCTAAACTACACAAATCTTACACGATGGTTTAGTGAAAGATTAGTGTCTTTTCGTGGATGTTTTATTATCCACTAAACTTCACGAATCTAACACGAAAGGTTTAGTGCAGATTAGTGCCATTTCGTGGATGTTTTATTATCCACTAAACTTCACGAATCTTACACGAAAGGTTTAGTGAAAGATTAGTGCCATTTCGTGGATGTTTTATTATCCACTAAACTACACGAATCTTGCACAAAAGGTTTAGTGAAAGATTAGTGTCTTTTCGTGGATGTTTTATTATCCACTAAACTTCACGAATCTTACACGAATGGTTTAGTGAATGATTAGTGCCATTTCGTGGATGTTTTATTATCCACTAAACTTCACGAATCTTACACGAAAGGTTTAGTGACAGATTAGTGCAATTTCGTGGATTGTTTATTATCCACTAAACTACACGAATCTAACACGAAATGTTTAGTGAAAGATTAGTGTCTTTTCGTGGATGGTTTATTATCCACTAAACTACACGAACCTAACACGAAAGGTTTAGTGAAAGATTAGTGTCATTTTGTGGATGTATAAAAAAAGCAGCATTCGCTGCTCTTTCCTACTTTTTTATTGGATTACTCCACCACTTCTTCCACGATTTCAACTTCAACAATCGTATCCGTCGCTATTTCAACGTTTTCTTGATTATATCTTGGGAGAGGTGATTTTAGATTATGATTGATTTGTCCTAAAATATTGAACATCCATAAGGCAACACCAACCACTGCTATTATCAAAATAGAGATACTCCACTTTTGCCATGTCTTCAACCCTTTCTTTGCAAATGGGTCTTTGAGTTTCATCTTAGGATATTTTGCTATCTCTGTCAATGTCTCCCCGAATGGTATGCTTATCTTGGAAGCAGCATTGACAGCCCATCCGTTGGCATTGAGCAATGGAGCTATGTTTCTGCGACGCAACTTCATCCATGCCATAACCATCGCCGGACCAGAAACAAGCAATAAGATGCCAACAAACAACATGATGATTTGCCACCATTTAAGATCAATCAAGCCATTGAAGATGCTTGCAAGAGCTGTACCAATCATGCCGACAGCCATACCTATAGCAGCAAAGATACCGGCAAATTTAGCGATGTCGAATGGTGGTGTTGCTACTGCTGCTTTAGCTTCTTCCGCTGTCTTTGTAGGAGCCGCATTGATGTTAGCTGTAGCCTTAGCCATTATCTTGGCGTCTTTGTCGGCAGCGCTCTTGTTTATGAGGTTCTCTATCGCTGTAGCCATTCTTCTATATGGTGACCAGAACGACTGCGAGATATTTATTGGGTTGTCGATGATTTTCGTTATAACTGCATCCCATTCTATTCCTTTATTATCATAGAACACACCGTTCTTGCCAACAGAGAGTTCGCCTATGTCACCTACCGTCACGGCTGCTACTATCTGTAATTTACCTGGCTTTGATTTTGTTGTACAATCGCAATATACGAGATACATACCACTCTTGGCTGCTGATGCGCTATGTGAGCCAGTGTCGTTGACTCTCATGCAGAACTTACATTCTCTCTGATCAATGATGAGAGTGCCACATTGATATATTGCTTTCACATCTTTGTTCTTGTCATAGAAATCGCTGAAAGTTACAAAGTTCTTTAAGAGTCTGTAGAAATCACGATAGATATGAAGGAATTTGTCCACCATATCAATATTATCTGACTCTTCTTTTAGAGCAGCATCTTTGGCAACCAAATCGAGCAATGCTGTTTTCTTGTTTTGTGACAGCAGTGTCTTGATTTTGTCTATGCCGAGTGCCTCTACTGCTGTGCCTGCTTTAGCATTTTTCCATGATATATATGCTGCAAATCTTGCTCCAATCGAAGCCCAGTCTTCCTCTGTGATAGCCTTTTGTGAAGCATCGAGAGCAACATTCTTTATCAGTTTGAAATATTTGTCCCATACAGGATTGATGGCAGCGTCAATCTCAATCTCCGACTTTCCTGTTATATGTGTAAGCGGATATGAAGCTATCTCATCATTTTTTGTTGAGAGATTCTCTGCACTTATAGCATCTATTCTTGATGTCTGTATGTCGAGAGACGCCGTGCTGCCTGGCGAGAATGCGGCCAGTTTTGAACGCATGAAGAAATCTTTGACTTTAGTGTCTAAAGCATTATATGCTTCAACAACAGCATCCGTCTTGTCGCCGAACGGAGCCTCAACTGCAGACTCTGTCCATGCAACATAATCGTTCATGTTTTTATAGAATGAGTCTATCAATGCAATGTCAACTCCTTGAGCGCCACTTCTGTCGGCAACACTTCCAACTGTTGATATTGCTGATGTTATCGCGTCTTTTTCTTCAGCGTCATCGGCAGAAGCCTCTGTTATGATGCCATCACCATTAAAACGTGTCTTAGCAAAGATAGCAGTGATATCGGCAGTGTCTGCTATAGAAATAACGTCAGTATCCTTGCCTAGGTTTTGTAATATCTGCTTGGCTGACATATAAAGTTTCTTGCCATTGGCATCATCGGTGTTGATTTGATTTATATCAATAAAATCGACACCTTTTAAGATCAAATCCTTGTCTTTCAAAAGAGAAGTAATCCATTTTGACACGCATATCACATCGTTGATACGAAGTTTGCCGTCAGCATCGCAATCCATGTATTTAAGACTTTTCTCATCTATTTCCAGACCTGTTGTTGGACAAGAAAGAACAGTCCACATCTTTGGGTCAAGTTCATAGAGATGGGCTATGTCCTCACCTGAATTAATTCTCACACGAGCAGAACCTCCGATATTGACAAAGCTCCACTTGTATTTTTTATCTTTGTTAATAAGTGCCATATTATTTGATTTTATTGATACGCAAATATATAAAAAAGCACTACATAATTATCCAATTTCAATTAAAAAACTTTTAATCTACAAAAAAAAGACGCCGAGTCCAATGCCCCAGCGCCCTTATTATATCCAACTTAAGTTTAAAGTATCACTTTCATTTAACCACAATCTAGAATTCTAAAGTTCCACTCTAAAATATCCATAATACTGCTCGCCATTACTCAATGTGACATCCATTCTGTAATAGCCAGCATCATTAATAAAGAATGTAGCGTAATCTGGTGTTGAGAAGACATTCTCTCTGTCGATGTAAACATCATTGGAATCCTTTATAACGATATGAGCTATTCCCACATTATCGTTAAAGGTGATAGTTAAAGTGTTTCCGGTAATGTCAGCAGAGATGGTTTCGGAACGAGGTTCGGAACTGTTTTGGATGTTTGCTTTTATGCTTAACACATCTATTTCATCCGACGACATTGTTTGCATGGCATACGAAACGAACGTAAATAATGATAACACAAGCGTAATTAAAATTCTGTTTGTCATAGGCAATACTTTTAATTATTTCACTGTGCAAATGTATGACACAAACACTCAACATTCCAAATTAATGGCAAGAATCTTTTTCTCAATTTTTCACAAAAACAAATATATAATATTGATTATATTATATTTAGAAGATTAAATTTTGAAATTTCCAAATACTCTTACAAAACAGATTTAGATGATACTTAACAAAAATGACTGTAGGTTGGAATCTGTATTGAGATTAAATATCGCCTTTATCTTACTAATTCTCCTCCATACTGCATTGTAACTTTTATCTAATAACTCCGACATGTCGGTTATATTAACATTCAAAAGTAATAAACAGATACATACGAGATCTTCGTTGTCTATTTTAGGATATTTGGAAGAAATTTTCTCAAGTATGTTATTCAGATGAGCATTTGCAGCATATTTTATGGATATAATATCTTTGGCTTTTAAGGATTTTAATTTCGTTGACTTAACCTTATTATTATTTTTATAGGTAATCTGATATAAGATATTTTTGCAAATATCTGTTTCATAGTATGAATTAACATCAGCCTGTTTTGTATATGAAAGTTGTTCTATGATTAAATCTTTGTTCGCAATGTCCTTTTCTTTTTCATTCAAATAATATAATAACTCATTATGTCTTGTTCTATTGATTTGCCTTATTAGTAGCATTATTATAAGCATAAGAATAATAACGCTAATTAAAGAAATAACTATTGCATGTACCATTTTCTTTCCTTTGGCTTTTTCTCTGTCCAATTTTCTTTTCGTATAGTAATCATAAACATTTTGAAGCTTTGCACTCTTTACGTCATTGTTGATATTTGCAACAGACATTTTTACAATACCACTATCGTAAAATGCTTTTATTTCAAAATCACCTAAAGACTCATAAATAGCAGAAAGTTTCGTTGAAGAAGCCGTTTTGATACTATAATTATCACTGATGTAACTCCTCTTCAAATAGTAAATTGCAGAATCGTACAACATGTCATTAAAATACATATCACCCAAGGTATAATAATATGAATATTTTGAACTGCAATTTTCTAAATGATTTAAGTTACTCCTTACAAATCTATATGCGCTATCTTTTTCTCCTTTGGAAAACAAAATCATAGCAATGCATTTCTCAACGTCCAATTTATTTGGCAAACTTGAATTGCACTTTAAAGATTCATTATAATAATATAAGGCACTATCTGCTTTATTGGAAAGCTGATAAGAATTGCCTAAGAATTTTAGAATATCAGCCATAAAGGATCTTTCATCAATCATCTCAACATATTTCAACGCTTTACTGTATTTTGTAATTGCTAAGTCGCAATAGTTTTCGTTTAGGAACAATTTTCCGAGACGAGTATAAATCAAAGCTACAAACCTTATCTTTTCGTAATCCTCTTTGTTGAAGTCGCAAAGACGCAGAGCCGCAGAGTCACAAAGCCCTTTTCCTTTGTGTCTTTGCGTCTTTGTGTCTCTGTGACTTTTAATAAGGTCATCGTCTTCCATTATCTCCAAAGCTATGAGATAATGCTCGCAAGCACCAACAATATCGTCTTTTTCCGTAAGGCCAACAGCGTGGTAGTAGTGCGCCTTCGCGCAGCTAAAGTCAACGGACAACGGACAACGGTCAACAGTCCGTGGGTATGCATCACTAGTGCATGATTTTGTTTTACTTCTGTGAAAATTGTCAGTTGTCCACCAGTGGAAGAAGTCTGTTGTCCGTTGACTGTTGTCTGTTGTCTTTGATAGCCGAAGGCTATCATAAAACTCCATCGCGGCTTTCACTTCTTCGAAATTCGATTGTGGGAGGTAGTTTTTATATAAGGAGTCGGCTTTACGGATTTGGGATTCGTAAAAGTCAACGGACAACGGACAACAGTCAACAGTCCTTGAGTATGCGGTCGCTGAGCTTGTCGAAGCGCCGAGAGTTGTGCCTTCGACAGGCTCAGGCACCGTGCACAGAGTCTGTTGTCCGTTGACTGTTGTCTGTTGACTTTGCAAGCCGAAGGCTAATAATATAAAAATCACAAGGATTCTCATAGTCAGCAAAATAGAATAAGAATCAGATGACTCTAAGGTCTTGCAAAATGGCGTACTCGCACTCTCCTATTCCTGTAACGACGATTTTAACTGCTTTAACAGCTTGTTCTGGATATACTTCTGCTTTGTAACCATCGAAATAATCATAAACGAACTCCTCACCTTGTATGAAATTTTCACCATCATACGAGTATTCTATTCTCGCATTAGGAAGACCGACAATAGCCAATCCATAATGGCCGGTTCCTACTAAAATCTTTTCACATTCTACAGGATTTTCGAATGTGTACAAGAAATAATCACCTTTTTCAACAGGACGTGCCGTATTGCAGTAAGTGTTCATGTTATAATCAACCAAAACGTTGATATCTTGTTCCATTGGAACATTTGATGTAATTGTAGTCTCAGGTTTTTGATAATGATATAAGTCGATATTTTGTGCGCCTCTTGCAATACTTGGACGTTCTTTGTAGAATGTAACAAAACGATAATTCTCAGGATTTTCTGTAACAATAGCATCTGTGTATTCTGCAGATTCTAAAGTTGGAGTTGTCTTATCGTCGGTGTAACGTATTGTCAAGAAATCGTATTCTTTTTCAGCGATGAGTTTACCGTCTTCGTATCTCACTGTTGGCGGAGCGACTCTGAACTCGAAGTTCATATTATAAAGTCTTTCCAAATGACTGTCGTACAATCTCTTCTTGAAATAATCGAGGTTTCTGTCTTCGTATGCTGACCATCCTATTTCAGAAAGCACCAATACTTTAGGGAAGAGCTGATAATGAGCGTAACCAGGAACCTGACCGCATTCCGTCCAAAGGCCTCCTTGTGGACCGAGTACGAGTTTTTCCTCTTCTTCTGTCAATTCAAAATTACCTATAGGATCGAATGAATAAACGGTATCTAATGGAATGATAGCTGCCCATTTAAGTCCTCGTTCATCTGGTGATTGTTTCATGTCAAAGTACATGTATTGAGACACCTGCATAACTGTAGGCTGACCTGCTTTTACAGATTTTATGCCTCTCTCTGAATTTTGCCAGACATAAGGAATTGTTGTCTCAAGGAGATTTCCGCCATCGAGAATCTCGTCCCAACCGGCCATTGTCTTGCCGTATTTTGCCAAAATCTTTTCTATTCTTCTCACAAAATGATTTTGTAATTCAACGAGTTCAGTCATTTCTTTCTCTTTCATAAGATTCTGACAGACTTCGCAGTCGCGCCATGAGTTCATATTGACTTCATCAGCTCCGATATGATAAATCTTGCTTGGGAAAAGTTCTACCAATTCAGCGAAAATGTTTTCAAGCATCTCGTAGTTCTCTTCACGACCAACGCACCAAACATTGTTTGACTCACCTTGTACGCTAAGATGCTTAGAATCAATATCGCAAACGATTTCTGGATATGTCACAGCGACTGCCTTACTATGTCCTGGGAGATCGATTTCAGGGATGATATTGATATTTCTGTCGGCAGCGTATTTCACGATGTCTTTGATTTCTTCTTGTGTGTAGAAACCGCCGTTGCGTTCGTTGCCAGAGCCGTAAGCAGGCATGAGGAGTTCGTTAGCTCCGCGCCAAGCTCCTAATTCTGTGAGTTTTGGATATTGCTTTATCTCGATTCTCCATCCTTGGTCGTCAGCGAGATGCCAGTGGAAATTGTTAATTTTATAATGAGCTAAACCATTCAAAAGATGTTTGATAAAATCCACATCGAAGAAAGTGCGTGAGCAGTCAAGCATCAAACCTCTGTATTTGAAGCGAGGATTGTCGATGACATTCAATGAAGGAAACATAACGCCATCGACTTCAACTGCGTTTTCTGAATAAATGTCGTTAGGCATCATCTGAATCAAAGTCTGGATTCCGTAGAAAATACCAGCAGCGTCAATAGCATAAATGTCGATTTTATCGAGACTTACGCTTAAGAGATAAGCTTCTTTGTCGTTTTCCAAACCTAGGTTTTCGCATTCACTTGAATCTACTATATTAAGATTTATGCTATTAGATGCGTTATTATCAGACGCCACAGGAGTGACGTCTCTACAAATCTTAAGATTTGATTTGAAGATGTTCTTCAAATAAGATTGTAAAAACTCGGCATTGAATTTATTTGCTTCTTTCTCATAGACAATTACAGTTTCTTTGTTGAGTTGGAAACCATTATCGTTCATACAAACCACTATTTCTTGTGGAACAGGAACGATGTCGAGATTAGCATCTACTATAGTTGCTTTCTTTTCTGCGCATGACGAAAGCAATGCGAAAATTGCTGATAACAGGAATAGTTTTTTCATATTTTAAAATTTATTTTTCATTTGACGGTCACCAAGCTTGTCGATGTGAGTGTGTCTTCGACAGGCTCAGACACCGAATGCTAATTTATTTTTATCGTTTTACTTTGATTCTTTTTCAATTTAATTTCTTTGATTGAACCATCTGGCATTAATATATTATAGGTGCCGCCTATTTTTGATTTAATCTTGATTTTTTCAACCTCACTATTTTCCCAATAGCAATCGATGACTGCACCATTTTCTGCACATAATCCTTTGAAGTGACCGTCTTTCCATGCTGATGGCAATGCTGGTAATACCTCAATGAATCCGTCGTGAGATTGGAGCAGCATCTCTGCTATACCGGCAGTACCACCGAAATTACCGTCAATTTGGAAAGGTGGATGAGCACAGAAGAGATTTGGATAAGTGCCTGCTCCTACTCTATCACCGACCATTGCTGGCTGTAACAAGTTTTTCAAAAGTCTGTATGCTCTGTCGCCGTCGTGAAGTCTCGCCCAGAAATTGATTTTCCATGCGCGCGACCATCCAGTTCCTTCATCGCCGCGACGTTCGAGCGACAATTTGCATGCTTCGTATAAATCAGGAGTCTTTGATTTTGTTATCAGACGTCCTGGATGCAATCCAAAGAGATGAGAGACATGGCGATGATGTATCTCTGGCTCGCCATAATCCTTAAGCCATTCTTGGAGATAACCTTTTTCGCTTATCTGCATAGGAGGGAATTTTGTCAAAGCGTTTTTCAGAGTCTCAGCAAATTCTTTATATATGTTTAAAATCTCTGAAGCATCAATAACATTTTGATACAACTCAGTGATAATCTGTATATCCATAGTTGGTCCCATACAGACGCTGGCTATTCTTCCGTCGGGAAGATAGAATGAATTTTCTGGAGATGATGTAGGTGCTGTCACTAACCAAGAGTGTTCGTTTTCTTCAATCATGACGGAATTGAAGAACTTGGCAGCGCCTTTCATAACTGGATATATCTCTTTAAGATAATCGATGTCTTTGGTAAACAAATAATGTTGGTAGAGATGTTGGCAAAGCCACGCGCCTCCTGTGTTAGTAGCGCCCCATGAAGGATGTTCGCCAGGCGCGGTGAATCCCCATAAATTACAAATTGAGTGCGCCGTCCATCCGTCTGAGCCGTAGAATCCTTGTGCTGTCTCTTCTCCTGATTTTACAATGCTCTTTGTGAATTCGATGAGCGGTTTATGTAATTCAGAGAGGTTGCATACCTCGGCAAGCCAGTGGTTCATCTGAACATTAATATTAAGGTGATAGTCACCGTTCCATGGAGTCTGTATCGTATTTGCCCAAAGTCCTTGTAAATTTGGAGGCAGCAAATCTTCTCGTGTTGAAGAAATCATAAGATAACGTCCGTATTGGAAATATAACTCTGCAAACTGAGGATCGTCTTCTTCTTGAAAATCAAAGAGTCTGTCGTTAATAGGATGATTCTCTGTTATAGCTTCACCAAAATCGACTTCAACTCTATTAAATAATTCCTGATATGTCTTGATATGCTTTTTTCTTAATGGGACGTAATTACGTGACTTAGCTTCATTCATCAGACTATCTACTAAAGCCGTGTAGTCGTTGTTTTTGTAATTTGTTGCTGAAGAGAAAATGAGAGTAAGTCTGTCGGCATTTCTTACAATTATTTTATTGTCTTTGTATTCAACCTCGCCACCTACGTTGTTCACTGTAAGTTTTGAAAGATATTTCATTCCTTCGTCGCCATTGCTGCCGTCTTTAAGCTGGCCGAACATCACGATGGCATCATCTTCTGTAAGATATTCAACACGTTCTTGTCTATTTAAATTTATATCAACAGAAATCATTTTAGACTTGTCGGCATCGAGACGAATCACGGCAACATCAGATTCTCGTGACACGAAATATTCGCGATGGAATTTGGCTTTGTCTGTCTCAAATTCTGTGCTTGCTATTGCATTAGTCAAATCTAGTTTTCGAATATACGAGCCGTCTTTGACTTTTACATCGTCATTATAAATATAATCTATATTGATGTTTCCCAAAGTCTGGAAGCAACCGAAATTGGAGAGAGCTCCGTTGCCCCAGTTGGAGCCATTGTTGGAACAGGTGAATGTTTTATAAACTAGTTCTTGAGCTTCATAGTTTTTGTCTTCAAGCAAGAGGCGCTGTATTTCAGGAAGAGCTTCTTTCGCCATCGGATTAGAATAGTCAGCGACTTTTCCCGACCATAATGTTATATCGTTAAGAACTATGTTCTCCTTTTCTATTCCTCCGTCAGGCATGATTCCTAAACGGCCGTTGCCAAGCGGCAAAGTCTCCTCCCAACATCTGGCTGGCTCTTCAAAGAAAAAGTATAAATCTTTCTCTTTTTCAGATTTCATTAACAATAAACACAATAAAACAGTTAGCGCCTTGAAAAAGTAATTAAGCTTTTTCCACCTGAAAATCATAAATATAATAACAGAAATTAAAATTAACTTCATAAATCACTTTTTTCTTCAAAAATAATTATTTTTTTCATATTTTTGTTGAATATTTTCAAACTTTTTATACTATGGTTAATTTTAATTCTAAAGTCGAGCAGAGTTTTTTGAGAGATTCTAAAATTCAAGACATCACGACTAAAGTTCCATATATCATCACCGACAGTGTGCCTAAACTTGGCGTTATGACAGCACTGCGTTTTTTAGAATGGGTCTCAGAAAATGAAGAAGGAGTGATAAGTCTTTCATCAGACAAAATGTTCAAGAACTTCATACACTACACTCATCATTTTCTTAACACTTGGGACGATAAAGAAACCAAGAAAGTCCTAGAAAAATATGGAATAGCCGATATCAAGAAGCCTAATTTATCAGGACTTCATTTCGTTCAGATGGATGAGTTCTACCCTATCTCACCAAAGCAACACAATTCATTTTTCTATTATGTAAATGAAAACTATATCAATGGTTTTGGTCTCGATCCCAATCGCGCCTTGTTCATAAACTGTGATGATATAAAGTTATACAACAACAAATCTTTCAACGAAATCTTCCCTGATTTCAAAATAGATTTAAGTCTTCGTTACAGACAAGCTGAAAATGAAAGAGAAAGAATACAGCAGAAGTCACTCTTCATGATTGACGACTGGTGCTCGAGATACGAAGAAAAAATCAAGGCAAAAGGCGACATAGGATTCATGCTTAGCACATTAGGCTCTGATGGTCGTATTGCATTTAATATCAGCGGTACAAGTCAGCATTCTAACACCGAGTTACGTCAGACCAATTTCGCCACACAAGCCGATGCCGCATCATCATTAGGTGGCATTGAAGTAGCAAAGAATCGTCTGGTCATAACAATTGGTTTGGAAACAATAACAAGAAATCCTAATACTGTCGCTATTGTTTGTGCAGCTGGAGAATCTAATGCTCTGACAATCAAAAATGCTCTTGAATCAGAAATAACGACACAATATCCAGCAACGGTTTTACAAAGACTGGAAAACTCTCGTTTCTATCTCACAGAAGGAGCAGCATCTTTACTAGAAGACAGCATTAAGCATTATTACTTCAAAGAAGAATGGAACTTCCAAAAGACTGAAAAAGCAATTTTAGCATTATGCAAGAAAATTAACAGATATGCATCTAAACTTACTTTAGAAGACTTGCAAAATGACGAAGTATGCCGTATGATTCCTAATCTCAGTCTAGAAACAGTAAATGAAGTTATAAAGTCAGCCGAAGAGAAATTGCTCAGAGGTTCTGTTACTCAAACAAACAAAGTCATCTACAATTCCGGACCTCATCATGATGACATCATGTTAGGCATAATGCCATTAACAAACAGACAATTACGTCCTGCAAGCAACAATGTTCATTTCGCTGTTATGACATCAGGATATAATTCTGTGACAAATGGTTTTCTCCGCGACTCCTTGAAAATGACCCTCGATTTCGTCGAAAAAGATGAAATACAAATGGTTCATTATCCAGATTTCTTCGAAGAAGGATATAAACATAAACACGACAAGGACATTTATCATTATTTGGACAGCGTTGCAAGAAACGACCAATATCAGATGAACAGAGGATTCTGTCACAGACTGTTACGTTGTTCTGTATCAATATGGCAATTCAAGAATCTCGAAGAATTGAAAGTCAAATATAAAGAGGTGATTGATGTTTTGGAAAGAAGCTACGATGGAGAAAAGAACACACCTGACTTGCAACGTCTCAAGGGTATGATTCGCGAGTTTGAAGAAGAATTGGTTTGGGCATACAATGGCGTTCAAGTGAAGAACGTACATCATTTGCATCTAGGATTTTATCAAGACAGCGGTATTACCAAAGGACCTAACATGGAACGTGACGTCATGCCTATCTTGAACCAATTTAGAGAGATACAACCAAATGTCATCAGCGTCACATTAGACCCAGAAGGCAGCGGTCCTGACACACATTACAAAGTATTGCAAGCCACAGCTGCTGCAGTAGCTGAATGGAGTAAAGAAAAAGATTTATCAGATTTGAGAATTTATGGCTATCGCAACGTATGGTTCAAGTTCCATCCTGCCGACGTCAATATGTACGTTCCTGTTTCGTTAAACGCATTAGCTGTTTTGGACAAATCGTTTACTGCTAGTTATTTAAGCCAAGTAAAAGCTGAATTTCCAAGTCCGTTCTATAACGGTCCGTTCAGCGATATATCAAAGAACACATGGATTAAACAGTTGCAAGACATTCAATTGATTTTGGGCAAAGATTACTTTTATGAAAGCCCTCGTCCATTAATCAGATCCACACACGGTCTTATATTCATCAAAGACATGAATGTTGACGAATTCATAGCTATATCAGAAGATATGAGAAGACGCTCTGAAGAAGCGATATAAAACAATTGAAAATTGAAAATTAGGTGCCTTCGGGCACCTTTTTTTATTTATATATTAATTTTAAAAAAAGAAAGACCAAGGAATTCCTTAGTCTTTCTTATTGTATTTAGGTCTTATTGACTCTTATTTATCAAGTTTTGCAATCAAATCTGGCAATGATTTCAATGTTGCAATTTCTCTCCATTTCTTTCTGACTTCTACAGCAGGAACACCGAAGTAAGTCTGGCCTGGCTGAGTATCTTTATCAACACCTGAATATGCGAGCACTGTTGTACCTTCAGCAATAACGAGGTCTTTATTTACAGCCGACATTGACCAGATAGAAACATTGTCTTCTACTACTGTAACACCGCCTACTGATGCATGAGCGCCAAGGAAACAATTTTTTCCGAGTTTAGCGTCGTGACCAATCTGAACGAAGTTGTCCATCTTTGTGCCTTTACCTACGATAGTATCGCTAGTAACGCCTATATCTACGCAGCAGCAAGCTCCTATTTCAACATCGTCTTCAATAATGACTCTACCACATGATTCAAATTTCACGAAGCCTTCTGGACGACGTTGGAAATAACATGCATCGCCACCGATTACGCTTCCACTTTGGATGATGACATTGTCACCTATTATTACATGGTTGTAGATTGTAACATTAGGATGTATGATACAATTCTTACCTATTTTAACTCTATCACCAACAAATACACCTGGTTCTATAATAGTACCTTCACCAATCTCTGCTTTTGGACCTATCATCGCTGTTGCAGGTTCAAATCTGCGATATGACAATATAAGCTTATTAAATGCATCCAATGGATTATCGTGTACTATCAAAGCTTTGCCTTCTGGACATTCAACTTCATCAGTATTGATTATTATTGTTGTTGCCTTAGAGTTTAATGCCTTGCTATAATATTTAGGATGGTCAACGAATGTGATATCACCTTCTTCCACTTCGTGTATCTCATTAAGACCTGAGATAACAAAGTTAGGATCACCTATCATCTTCTTTGCTCCAATATATTCAGCTACACATTTAAGTGTTGTATGTGGATTGATTTTCATCTAAAAGATTATTATTTTACTCTTTCTGTATATTCTCCTGTACGAGTGTCAATTCTGATTTTATCACCTGTATTGATGAATAAAGGAACTCTAACTGAAGCGCCTGTTTCAACAGTAGCGTCTTTCATTGCGTTAGTTGCTGTGTTACCTTTTTCTCCTGGTTCTGTGTAAGTAACTTCCAAAACAGTCTTAATTGGCAATTCAGCATAAAGAACAGTTTCTGTTGATGTATCGAAAACTACTTCGCAGACGTCACCTTCTTTAAGGAAGTCAACACCTGTAATCAATTCACCTAAAAGAGGAATTTGTTCATAATCTTCTTGGTTCATGAAGATAAAATCTTCAGCTTCTTTATACAAATATTGATATTGACGACGTTCAACGCGTACGTCTTCTAATTTTTCACTGATGTCAAAACGATGTTCTAATGTACGTCCGTCAACGATGCTTTTCAATGTTACACGCATAAATGTATTACCTTTACCAGGTTTTACGTGTTGAAAATCAACGCAGAAATAAAGTTTTCCGTTGAAACGGATACATGTTCCTTTTTTAATGTCTTGTGAGTTAATCATATTCGTCTATATTTTTATTATATTTGTTCGTTTTTATAATTTTGCCTACAAAGATACAAAAAAAATGCATTTAAACAAGTTTAAACGCTTAAATTATTACAATATCTTCTAATATGTCGGCTCCGGCTATTTTATTAAGATTTCTTAACAAAATTGTCTTAGAATATAATAATTCATTTCTCAATGAATCAGCATCTACTTTAACATAAAGCACATGTTTTATGATTCTTAAGTCTAATGTATGAGAAGAAATAAAATCGCCTACAACAGAACGCCACGACTCCAAAATCTTCATTTCCTCAAAGCCGTTGTCTCTGTTATGATTCTTGTAAAACGCTTTTATAAGCTCAGCCAATGTATATCCGTCCTCATTCATCGTCAATAGTAATTTCGCCTTTGTTAACATTAAAAATCTTATGATTCACAATGGTGTTATCCATCAGAAACTTTATTCTCTGCCGCTGCGTATCGGTAATGAAAACCTGTCCGAAATGGTCGTTTCCAACAAGTTTCACCAACTGACTTACCCTATTGTCGTCGAGCTTGTCAAAAATATCATCTAACAACAATATTGGCTTGTGTCCTATCTTTTTATAATTAAAATCAAATTGTGCTAATTTTATTGCTACAACAAAAGACTTCTGCTGTCCCTGTGATGCGAACTGCTTCACAACATGATTGTCAATCATAAACACCAAATCATCTTTGTGAATGCCAGTATTGGTATAAGTGCTAAATCTGTCATGGTTAAGATTCTCTGCCAACAGTTCCTGATATGGCTTTTCATTGAGCGCAGAATTATATGTTATAGAAACCTGCTCATTTGTGCCTGACACTATTTCGTAATATTTTTGAAAGACAGGATTGAATTCTTTCAGAAAAACATTCCTTTTCTCATTGATTGGTATAGCGTTCTGAATAAGCTGCTGATCCCAAATCTCAAGCAAAGTGCTATCCCAAATTCTATTTTCTGAAAAAAATTTAAGCTGCCTGTTTCTCTGCTGCAAGGCCTTGTTATAATTTAAAAGACAGTTGAGATAGGAAGGGTCAAATTGTGAAATCACGCCATCTATAAACTTGCGTCTCAGCTCGCTGCCACTGTTTATAAGGTCGCTATCGTATGGGGAAATCATCACCAGAGGTATCTTGCCTATATGGTCAGCAAGACGCTCATATTCCTTTTTATCACATTTGAATGATTTTTTCGATGAAGACTTCTGCACACATGAAATGGTATGAAGTTCATCATTGTCAAAATGAAAGTCACCATGAATGGCGAAGAAATCTTCTCCATGACGAATGTTTTGTCTATCCGTCAAAGTGAAATAACTCTTGCAAAATGCAAGGTAATATATTGCATCCAAGATGTTTGTCTTGCCAGCTGCATTCAAGCCAACGAAACAATTTATTTTTTCCGATAAAGACAAATCAGCCGATTGGCAATTTTTAAAATTGCTTAACTTTAATTCTTGGAGATACATTATATTAATGTTTTTTAAAGCTATCTAAATTTGTTGTGATAGTCAGGAAATTTGGAGAGCCATGGATATGCATCTCTGAGCGTGAATAATTTATATTGAATTTATACACTTTGATGCCTATACCGTAAGAGAAGCCGACAGCGCCTTTAGTTGTTGGCGATTTCATATTCTGACGCATACCATAATTATATCCGACTCTCAGATTGATGTTTTTACCAAGTGACAGTTCACCTGCAAAAATCATGTGACTGAACAAATTCTTAGCAAATTTATCAAGTTTGCTTTTCTCCACCATTTGTCCCGTCATAGGGTCATAATTACCATCTAAATCAAGCGGGTCGTTGTAACTCAAATCCCATTTCTGAACGTTGTCATACACTATTATAGCTGTAAAAGGCAGATGCTCTAATTTTTTAGATGCGCCTATCTGCATTCTAAATGGCAGACTATTTCTAAATCCCTGATAATTATTATAAAGCTCTGCACCAATATTACGTGCCGCAAAGGATATATTCCAATTAGTTTCTGTACGATAAGACCCCGCAACATCAACGGCAATGGCAAATGACGAATTGCTTTCATATTGAATTCCAGCAAATTTAAGGTTTGCACCTATCGACAATCTGTCATTCAACTGACGTCCCCATCCAACATTTATTATGTAATCTGAGACATTGAACGTTGTAACATCTTGAAAACCTGTTTCATCGGAATAAAAGAATTTTCCATAATTATGATATTGTATTGTTCCGACATAACTGCCTATTTTTTCAAACGTGTGTCCGAATTGGATTGTTCCAAAATTGATGTCATTGAAATAATCAACATAAGACAATGATATGGAATTATTCATTCCTGGATTAATCAAAGATGGATTGAATGTAACTAATTGAATGTCGGAGTCATCTATTGGCAACATAACGCCTCCGAGTGCAGCCAAACGAGCTGAATTAGGCGTGTTTAAAAAGGTATATGTACCATCTTTCTGCTGTGCAAACACATTGGCAAACAGCATCGACAGAAACAACAGTATATATATCTTTTTATTCACGACTCAATTAATTTTTAGATGTAACGTAACTTATTTTTATTTATTATCAAGAATCTAACAAACCAACGCCTTTTTTGACGATAAGATTTTCTTGAATGAGTTTCTTTGACATTCTATCCAAGATTCCGTTAACAAAAATCTTACTTTTTGGCGTACTAAAATATTTTGAAATCTCGATATATTCATTCATAGTGACCTTCACTGGGATATATGGGAAGCAGCAGAATTCTGTAAACGCCAACTTCAAGATAATCATATCCATAACACAAACGCGTTCTTTTTCCCAGTTTGATGTGTTGGCGCCAATCATCTTGCCATATTCATCGTTGTTCTTGATGACGTCTCTGAACAATTTCTTGACAAATTCTTTGTCTTCGTTAACGATGTCTTTTTCTGTCTTATAAATTGTTGGGAGTAATGTACCCTCATCAAAGCTTTCCTTCATATCTGTGAAGAATTTTATCAACATTGATGAAACGAGATGATAGTCATCAACGAAGAAGATACTTTTTTCTTCATAGAAGTCTTGAAGCAGTTCAAGTTCAGCAAAATATTCTGTTATCATTTTGACAATGAATTTCTTGTCTAAAGCAAAACTGCTAGTAGAATCTGACATATAATATTTATATTCATCAGTGTTACGCATCATATTGTAATAATTTCTTACAATATCTTGATGGTCAGCCCAATTTATTTTCAGTTTTTCTTCTTCTCTACGAAGGTCTCTATTATTCTGCAAAGCATTAAGCACACGGTTTTCAACATAGCGCATATTCGGATTCAAATCTTCTTCTGTAGGGAAGTTCTTGCGTTTGTTCTCTTCTATTCTATTCTCTGCAAAACGTTTTGTTTCAACAAGAAAAGAAAGTTGCCAAACGAACAACTCGTGCATTTTGTCGATGCTTTCAAGCAAATGAGAAACACCTTTTTCTACAAAATCTTCACCTGATTCCAAATAAGCATAAACTGCTTGTAAAACTTTAACTCTTAAAAACCTTCTGTTTATCATATTATTTAACCTTTAATTGTTTACAAAATTAAGATTTTCTTAATGCTCTGAAGAAGAAGTTTATGTCTTTCGACAAAGTATAATCTCTAGCATACATTAAGTTTAAATGTTCTTTTTCTTCATCTGTCAATCCCATTCTGCTCATATTTGTTGATGGGTCGAAAATTCCTTTCTTTATTTTAGGAAGTCTTAATTTTTCACTATCATTAACATCGCAATATCCTATCCATGAATACTTTCCAAATAAAACCTTAAAGCAGCTCTTTAAGAAGTTAAAAGGTTTATTGATAAAGAAAAACAAGAAAATCCAGAGCACTATTCCCATAAAAGATGAGATTAAATCAAAGAGACGTTTCTTTCTTTTATTGGAATTAGTACTGATAGTTTTGATATCGATTGTATATAAGTCGCCTCTGGTATTGATGGAATTGCTGCCTATTATTGAAAGTGTATCTTCTGGTGCGATTTTATAATCGAGCGATGACTGCCATTCTTCCATCTTATCAATAATCAACTGATGCGACATATCTTTAGAACAAAATATTATCTCGTTAATCTTATAAATGTCGATGATATCAGGAACTTGATGTAAGTTGCCGAGGAAATTTTCAGGTACATCTCTGTCATCGAATGGTGTTATCAAACCTATGAAATCTGGCTTTATAGACGTGCTTTGTAAAAGCTGTTCAACACGTTGAGTCTCTTCTTTGCTGCCAATTACAAGAAAACGTTTTTTTGTATTTTTTCCATATTGAAAATTAGGTCGTTTAAGCAGATAGCCCAACCATCTTGTGAGACTCATCTCAGCTGCAACCCATATCATTCCCAATAAGATAAGAGCGCGTGAAAATCGCAGCTGTTCAGGAAGCAAGGCATAAAACACCAATATGAGGAAACTTCCAACAAAGACGCCTCCAACAGCTGGTGCAATTTTATATGGTTTATCATAACCACCAGAGAAATACGATGTTGCGAGCCATATAAGTAAATATATTGGTAATATTATCGCGAACAATGTTAAAGGATAAGTACCAGCGCCATCATAAACCATCATATTGCCCCATAAATACCCAATCGCTGCGAGTCCAGAATATCCTAATACAGTATCCATAAGAGGCTGAACTGCCTTGCTGAAAAATTGCGACAGCAATGCAAGAAACGCTTTAAGATAAATTGCCATGTTGATAAAAGCAGAATACGTTTTTGCACCTTTTGTTGCGAAATGTTTTCTTACGAATATCTCCATAGCTTTATAGAAAACGAGAACATAGTTCACACTGGTTTTCTTTGTACTTTCGCCTTTATAGTGGATGATTCTAGTTTTTGGGAAATAATAATTCTTGTATCCTGCGAGAATTATTCTGTAAGAAAGGTCAATGTCTTCTCCATACATAAAGAACGTCTCGTCTAGCAATCCACATTTGTCGAGAGTTTCGCGACGCATGAGCATGAATGCACCCGACAAGATTTCCACTTCGTTAATCTCATCATTATCAAGATGTCCCATATAGTAACGTGCAAAACGTTTTGAACGAGGGAACAACTTAGCAAAACCAAACATCTTGTAGAATGCTGTCATTGGTGTTGGAAGGCCACGTTTTGATTCCGGGAGGAACCTACCTTTTCCATCTACCATCTTAACGCCGAGACCGCCAGCTTCTGGATGGGAGTCCATAAATTCTATAGTCTTAGTAAACGTGTCATCTTCAACAACTGTATCAGGATTCAACAGCAAGACATACTCTCCTGTTGAAATTCTAATTGCTTGATTATTAGCTCTGCTGAAACCTACATTATCTTTATTGGCAATGACTTTTACTTCAGGAAATTTCTCTGCAAGCATTTTCAGAGAACCGTCAACGGAATTATTATCAACCACATACACTTCCGCATCAATGTTAGCAATAGCTTTTCTGACCGAGAAAAGACATTGCTCGAGGAAATGCTCGACATTATAATTTACTATGACGATAGATAATTTCATGAACCATTTTAAAGTTGCAAAAATAATGTTTTTTTGTCATGTTTTATTAACGATGTGAGATTTTTTTATTGTTTTAAAAAAAGCATAAAATTTTATGAAAATTATCTTTAAAATCTTATTTTTGCATTAAAAAAGAAATCAATGGGTAACAAGAGAAAATCACTTCGTTTTGGTCTGATGATTAACAGTTTAACTGTTGAACACTGGCAATATGAAACCATCAAGCTTCTGATGGATAACGGAATGAAATTGTCTCTTATCATACAAAAAACAGAAAATACCACTGCCCCATCATTTATTCAAAAGATTAAAGACTATCCTTTCAGAAGACTATTTTTCAGACTTTGGAACAGATTTATATTCAAGCCTAGAAGTAAATTTCCAGCTGACCTTACAGAACTGACTACCGACATACACACTATTTTCTGCAAGCCAAAAATCAAAGGCATCTCAACATATTTTGAAGAAGTTGATATACAAGAAATTAGAAACCAGAACCTCGACTTCATTCTTAGATTCGGTTTCGACATTGTCCGTGGCGAGGTCTTGAACGCAGCTAAATATGGCGTATGGTCGTTTCACCACGACGACGAGAGAATCATCAGAGGCGGTCCTCCTGGATTTTGGGAGTTTATGAAAAAAATCCCTAGCAATGGTGTTATTTTACAACGCCTCACTAACAGTCTCGACAAAGGCATAATACTTAAAAGAATACAGTTCAAGACAATTCTTCATAGTTATAAAGCCCATCTCGACCAATTGTATTTTGGAGGTGAAGTACTCCCTCTTCAAGTATGCAAAGAACTGATTGACAATGGTGTATTAGAAGAGTTGCCATCAGAATCTGATGCTCCAATAGTTTATCCTCCTACCAATTTAAAGATGATTCAATATTATTGGAAACTGATGTGGCGAAGAGTAGGATTCCATCTCAATGACTTGTTCAGACAAGAAGACTGGAATGTTGGTTACTGCGAATCATCAATGGAGGATTTTATAAACAATACTGATAAAGAACAGCTTAATATTCAATGGTTTAAGAAACCAAGAAAAAACTGTTATTTTGCCGACCCATTCATCATAAAAACAAAAAAAGACACATATATCTTTTTTGAATGGTATTCTTATCCAAAAGGCAAAGCTGACTTAGCCGTTGCTTTAAAATCAGAGTACTTCAAGAAATATCATAAGTTAACCAATTTCAAGGAACATCGTTCTTATCCATATATATTTGAATACGAAGGATATATATATTGTCTACCTGAAGCAAATCAAACAAAACAAGTGGTTCTGTATCGTTTTGACGAAGAGAAATTGACATTAGAGAAAGAATCTGTTTTACTAGAAGGCTTTCCTATTGTGGATGCAACATTGCATCATCATAACGGCAAATGGTTTATGTTTTTAGTAAACCAGAAGAACTCTCATACTCATTTGGATATATATTATTCAGAAAATCTCAGAGGTCCATATAAGTCTCACGAATTAAATCCAGTGATGATAGACTGCAGCAAGGCACGTCCAGCAGGAAAAATTTTCAGTTTTGAAGGAAAGACCATCCGTCCTTCTCAAAATTGCACCGAACATTACGGACAATCGATTACATTGGAAGAAATAGATTTGCTGACAGAAAAGCAATTCAAGACCAAAGAATTCGGTCGCATTTTACCAATAAACAACGGCGATTATGACAAGGGCATTCACACAATAAACAGTGATGACAATATTGTTGTTTTCGATGGAAAGAGATTTGTTTTTACATTTTCAGGATTTAAACAACAACTTAAACAAAAGATACATAAATAAATGATTAAGAAGATTTTTGGAACATTCGGAACACGCCTTTTAAATGCTTTAGTCGGCTTTGTCACTTTATGGTTCGGAACGAACTTTCTAGGCAGAGAGGCTTGGGGCATTGGTGCAACTGTTCTGGTAGATGTTTCGCTTCTTCTCATCGCCGTCGAACTTCTTTCTGGCAGCGGTCTCATCTATTACACACCAAGAAAATCATTCGTTACATTATTTAAGATTTCGTATGTATGGACTTTCATAATGATTGCGTTTTTTGCGACAACATTCTCCCTTATACATTTATTTTTCCCAACAATATACGACGCTTTTGTACCTGACGGCTACGGATTCCACATATTATTTATGGTATTCCTATACAGTCTTCACAACTTCAACATGAACGTTCTTTTAGGAAAAGAAAGAGTTGGGACGCAGAATATATTGTTTATAATACAATTTATGACGCAACTCATCTCCATGATATTATACATATTCGTATTCGGCATCCGCAATGCTGACGCATTTGTCTATTCTCTTATAACTGGTTATATTACAGTTAACATTTGTGGTTTTGTCTGTATATCACCATATTTCAAAGATAACAAACACGAAAAGCTTATTCCTACCGCAAAAGAAATGTTCAATTTCGGAAGCATGATACAACTTTCCACATTGGTCACAATGATTAACAGAAGGATAAGTTATTTCGTAATCAAGAAGACTTTCGGTTTAGGAGAGGTTGGAGTTTACACTTCTGGAACACAGGTTTCAGAAGCCACCAAATTGATTGGCAACAGCATTGCATTAGTTCAGTTCTCATCCATCAGCAATATGGACGACAAGAAGAAGGCTGCTGATTTAACAGTTACATTCTTGAAATTGGCAGTTATTTTAACAGCGCTTTGCATGATTGTCATCTGTTTGATTCCGAAGTCAATATATGCTTGGATATTCACTCAGGAATTTGCGGAGACAAAAGACGTATTGGTAAGTCTCAGCCCTGGAATGGTTTTCATGGCAGCGAATATGATTTTCAGTCATTATTTTTCAGGAGTAAACCTTCCTAGGCACAACCTCTATGGCTCATTGGTAGGATTGTTGGTGACAATACCATCCATTTTTATACTTATACCAAAGTACGGAATCATTGGCGCAGGTGTTTCTGTTTCATTAACATATTTGGCAACAATAATTTACCAATGGTTCATATTCAAAAAAGAAACAAAAGTAAAAACAATACAACTGCTTCCAACGTTAAACGATTTTAAGACATTGGTTGTCAGTATCAAGTCACAATTTTTTAAGTATTAATTTAAAACAATTAAAATTATGGATTTTTTATCACAAATCAATTTAGTAGAAATATTAAGTTCGTTCATCGTACTTTTTGTTATCATAGACGTAACAGGTTCAATACCAATTTTTTTAAGTCTCAAAAGCAGCGAAAAAAATATCAAGGCCGGTCAGGCATGCGGAATAGCCTTATTGATGTTCGTAGCCTTCTTCTATGCTGGCGACAGGCTTCTCGATTTATTCAGCATCGATGTTGCTTCGTTTGCTGTTGCAGGTTCGTTTGTAATCTTTATTTTGGCATTGGAAATGGTATTAGGTTTCGACATCATCAAATACGACAGTCAAGGTTCTAACGTATCTGTTGTACCAGTAGCCTTCCCATTATTGGCAGGTCCTGGAGCATTGACTGCTTTGTTGTCGTTACGTGCCGACTATTCAGTTATTAACATAATGATAGGTCTTGTATTAAATCTCACTTTAGCATATATTGTAATTAGATTTGTAGGCAAGATTGAGAAATGGTTAGGTAAAGACATTATCTTCATCTTACGTAAATTCTTTGGAGTCATTTTGTTAGCATTAGCAGTTAAATTATTCGCAAGCAATTTGACAGTCGTTATTGCTGAACTTGCTAAATAATTCACAATTATCAAATATAAAATAACGAATAATGAGCAATACATTAATAACAATTATTGGTTTTTCTATAATATTTATAATGACGACATTAGGCTCGTCATTGGTATTCTTTTTCAAGAAAGACATTTCACAGAGTGTCAACTCAATGCTTTTAGGATTAGCTGGCGGAATCATGGTTGCAGCTTCAATATGGTCGTTGATAATTCCATCTATAGATATGTCAGAAGCCACATTTGGCAAGTTCGCCTGGTTTCCTGCAGCGACTAGTATTATAATAGGCGGATTGATTTTGGCATTATTAGACAAAATCGTCCCTCACATGCACAACGGTACGCATCAGGAAGAAGGACCTCGCTCACATTTTTCAAAGTCGATGAAACTGTTTTTTGCTGTCACTTTGCACAATGTTCCAGAAGGTTTGGCTGTAGGATTCGCCTTCGGTGCCGCCGCAGTAGCAGGTGACACCGCTGCCTACATATCAGCTTTGGGATTAGCAATAGGTATCGGTATTCAGAATTTTCCTGAAGGGGCTGCCATCTCCTTGCCGATGAAACAAGTGACGGGCAGCAGCAAGAAGGCCTTCCTCTTCGGTATGGGCAGCGGTGTGGTAGAACCATTGTCGGCAATTGTCGGATTCTTCCTCGCCTCGCATCTCATCGTGTTACAACCTTGGCTCCTCGCCTTCTCTGCAGGCGCAATGTTGTTTGTAGTGGCCGAGGACTTGATTCCAGACGCCAATTTAAGCGAGAATCCACACACAGGCACATGGGGATTTATGATAGGATTTATCATTATGATGATATTAGATGTAGCATTGGGATAAATATGTAACAAGGCAGAAAAAAATATGTTTACCAAAATCACCTTAATATGAAAATCAAGAATTTCAAGATTAGAGCTAGTTATCCTAACTTTTTCATGCTCAATCTATATACAGAACAAAACCGCTATATATTCGAAAAAGAAAACGAACGCGAAGGCAACAAGCCCGGCACAGTGATATATCAGCTTGAAGATGACAATGCATTGTACGAGATTGCTCCTAAATGGTACGACATATATTATCTGCTCACCAGAAATAACGATGACGACATTAAACATTTCCTGAATCTTCTTATAGAAGAACGTGATGGCGACAATTCTCATCTTGAAGAACTAGAGTCGCTTAGAAATGAATTATACAACGATTGTGTCACTTATGTTAGAGAGAATCCTCTATATGAAGATGATAATATAGTCACCACAGTTACGCCACAAAATTTCTCTGAAGTGGTGATAAGCAACAAAGGAAAGATGTTGATGGAACTCACAAAACAATGCTACGCAGTTCCAGACTTTTGTATCATCAGTTCCAACGCTTTCCTACTCGACAATCAGGAAGAGTTGCTGAGGAAAGCCATCCACAATCTTGAAGTGATGACTAAATGCAAATTCGGAAGCAAGGAAGAACCTCTAGTCTTTGCTCTCAGAAGCGCCATGCCTCAATATATACCAGGTCTCATGCCGACACTTCTTAATATAGGCATCAACAAGAATGCATACGAAGGCCTTTCTGAGAAATACGGACAAAGCATGGGAAACCGTATTTATCTCAACACATTGAGCAACATCATCGAGATGCTTTCTCTCAATTATAATTATGTTGATGAAAACAATCTGTCGGTGGAAGAACAGCTAGACAAAATTAAGATGATGGAAAACATCATCATCGAGGCGGAAGGCAACGACCGTATTCTTCAAGACAGCCATTATCAGGCACTGCGTTTCTTGAAACATGTAAGAAACTTCTACATCAACAATCAGGATATGGTGCTGACATTCATGCGTGGAAAGAAGGCATATCCTTCAATGATATTACACAAGATGGTATGGACCATCGGCAATGAAAACTCATATCCTGGAGTCTTATATAGCTGCCACAGCCGTACGGGAGTAGGTCGCCAGATTGAAAGTTATCCAGATATTTTCGGAGAAGAAATCATGACAGGTCATATTTCATCAGAGGATTATGAATATTTTGACCGCTCTGAAATCAAGGAGATGTTTCCTGCAGTATATCACTTCGACCCTCTTCTCATTAACCTCGAAAAAAGGTTCCAGTCGCCAGTAACTATTGAATTCGCAGTAGAAACCTTATCTCACAATTCTAGTTTATTTGCCGTATTGCAACTTAACAAGTCAGAGTTAACAGGTCGCGCCGCCATGCTCTCCGCTATAGATTTATACGAGAAAGGGTTTATAGACAAAGAGATGATAATTGAACTTGTACGTCCTTATCATCTTCGTCAGATTTTCTCAGACACCATCGACAAACAATCTTTCTCCAATCTGAAGTTTTTCTGTAACGGCGTCAATGTCTTGCCTAGAACAGCAGTCAGTGCGAGATTATGTTTCAGCGTTGCATCTGCCAACAAGATGAAGAGTATGGGTTATAAGGTTTGTCTCTGCAAAGAACGATTCACTCCAGAAGACACCATAGTCCTCAATGAGGTTGATTCCATCTTAAGTATGACACCTGCCGCCATCCATGTGGTTACTGCCTGTCGTGGCTATGGCATTCCTGCATTCCTGAATCTCAGTCTCTATGGAGTTAAAATCGTTGATAATAAACTCATCAACAGTGAAGGCATGACGATAAACGAACACGATTGGATTACCGTCTCGAGCAAGAAACATTGCATATACAGCGGAGAGGCCAGCTTCACTCCTGCCCGATTCCGTAAATATCTCGATGATGACAATTTCACTTTTACCGACATCAAGGAAGAGAATGTTTTCGTTAGACTCAAAGCAGCATACACAAAATACCAACAGATTATAAACTCCACAAAAGTCAATTATATCAACGACATCAATGCGTTGGCAAGAATCATCAGCTACGACTTGAATCAAGATCAGGAAAAAGCAAAAGTTATTGTAAACACATGGTATAACATAAATTCGAAACTTTATCAGACGCAAGTTCTTGAAAGCAAGATGGGTTCTCACAACGAGCAGTCACGTGTATTCAACCTACTTGATATCGACAAGAAAATTGACTTCTTTAAAAATATAATAGTGAAATGCGAGATAGAGAAACTCAGCGGATTAGAAGCAGGTTCATTCATGCTCGGACGTTTCCTTGCCAAGCCGCTACCAAAAGCATTTTGGGAGGCGTTCCTACCTAACGAACTCGCATTCATGCTCAATGAATATGTCTTGTATGAAAAATATCTTTCTGTATTACAAGAAGTCGGCGAGACAAAACTCACGAGAACAAGCTCCAAGATTATCTCCGAAGGAATGCATCAGCTGGAAGTCAAGAACTTCGACTATTACACATTTGTGACACTTATGAGTGTTGGAGTGAAATGGAATGAAGTGATGTGTTTTGTAAATAATTTAAACAACAAACAAGAAAACACCTTGTTATTCATCGATACCATCTCAAAACCGATGGCAGAGATATTCAATATGGAACAAATGTGGGTAAAAGAAAAAATCTCTAGAATTCTAGAACTCTAGAGATTAACTTGCAGTCTTGTTGTCATGTAGTCATGTTGACTTCAACAATCCAGGTACATCTTAAGCAGGCTCTTACTTGGGTTTTGTTTTAACTTCTTAAGAGCCTTGTCTTTAATCTGTCTTACGCGTTCTCTTGTAAGATCAAGTCGATAAGCTATCTCTTCAAGAGTATAGCTGTGTGAAGCGTCGATGCCGAAGTAGAGATTTATTATCTCACGTTCCTTGTCGGTGAGTATCGACATTGAACGATGAATTTCAGCGCAGTCGAGTTTACGGATTATGCTGTCGTCTGCCGACGATGCTCCATCAGGGATTATAGTGTCGATTAATGACATATCATCGTCTTCTCCAACAGGAGCATCCATCGACACCTCCTTGGTATTCATGCGTAATGCCGCAATCACTTTATGTTCCGGAAGGTCAAGTTCCTCTGCTATCTCTTTTATAGTAGGCTGTCGGTGATACAACTGTTCCAGACGTGAAGAAGTCTTTTTTATCTTTGACAAAGAACCTACTTGGTTTAGAGGAAGTCGCACCATCCGCGACTGTTCCGCCACAGCTTGCAAGATTGACTGACGTATCCACCACACTGCGTATGATATGAATTTAAATCCTTTTGTCTCATCAAAACGTTGTGCAGCTTTAATCAGTCCAACATTACCTTCATTAATCAGATCAGGCAAACTTATACCCTGATTCTGATACTGTTTCGCTACGGAAACGACGAATCTCAGATTCGCTCTCACCAATCTCTCGAGTGCCTGCTCGTCACCCGCCCTTATCTTCTGCGCGAGGACGACTTCTTCTTCAGGTGAAATCAGCTCCTCTCTCGCAATGTCGGCAAGATACTTGTCGAGCGATGCCAACTCACGATTGGTGATTGATTTTGAAATTTTTAACTGCCTCATATTTTTTAATACTACTATTTAAACAATGTTATTACAAAAATGTTTTATGAATTTTGAACCAAATCATAGTTCAACAGCCTTAGTTTATCATCTATAAAACTCAAAAGTGATATTATAAGTACCTGTGGAATTGATGCCTTCGATTCTAATCTTACCATTTCTGTCACTGTTCAAAGCTTTTCTGAGTTCGTTTTCCGAGCTGACTCTCTGGTGATTGACTGATAATATTATAAAGTCATTTGTTATTCCTTTTTGTTTGAATATACCATCTTTAACTTCAACTATCTTCAATCCATAGTTGATTCCGAGTTCGCTTCTCAACGACGATGGCAATGCCTGCGCCTTAATTCCTAACACTTCATTATAGAAACTATCTGTTTCTCTATGCATCTCTTCCGTTCCCTCCAAGTTCTTAAGTGTCACTTCTTTCTCTATTATATTTCCATTACGTTGTAACTTCACCTTAACTCTGTCGCCTGGACGATATTGACCGACAACGCCTATGAGTTGTGCATTTGAGTTTACTGTAATATTATTGATACTTATAATGATGTCATCTTTCTTGATACCTGCTGCTTTGGCACCTCCATTTTCATGCACATCTATGACATAAACACCTGATGTGACTTCAATGCCTTTTGCTTCAGCGAGTTCTTCTGTAATTTCAGCTATACTTACTCCTATATAAGCTCTTTGCAAAGCTCCATATTGCAAGAAATCTTCCACTACTTTTTTAACAATATTAGAAGGTATTGCGAATGAATAACCTTCATAACTTCCGGTACGAGATGCTATAGCAGCATTTACACCTACTAGATTGCCATCCATATTAACCAATGCGCCACCGCTGTTGCCGGGATTTATAGCGGCATCTGTCTGAATGAACGACTCTATGGTGCTGCCGTCACCTAAGATATTTATATTACGTGCTTTTGCACTTACGATACCAGCTGTCACTGTTGATGTCAAATTGAAAGGATTACCTACAGCGAGAACCCATTCTCCCACTCTAACCTGATCTGAATCAGCGAAAGTCAGATATTCAAGGTCTTTTGCATCAACTTTAATCAAAGCCAAATCTGTACTTGGGTCGTTGCCTATTATTGTTGCTGTTCTCTTGTGCTTGTCGTTGAAAGTAACTTCAATTTTGCTTGCTCCTTCAACAACGTGGTTGTTTGTGACAATATAACCGTCAGGAGAAATGACTACTCCAGAACCGTAGCCAACAGAAACGTTATTTGGAACTTGCATCTGTCCTCCATAAAGTTGTTCAAGTAAAGAACCGAAGAAATCGTAATAGCTATTGCCTTTTGAAACTATCTCAGTTCTGATGTGAACTACAGTGTTGACTGTCTTTTCTGCAGCATCGACGAAACTTTCGCCTTCGTCATTTGTCATATATGAAGCTCTTAACATAGGAGCCTGGTTTCCGTTCATTGAAGTCTGTCGCAACTCAGCATCAGCCAATGACTTTTTCATATCTTGCTGCGATAGATAAAGATTGATTGTAAGTACGCTTAATGCAGCGAATAATACGCTTAATGTTACAAATAAGAATTTAGTCTTGTTTTTCATACTTTAAAATTAGTTAGTTAATAAAAATGATGTCATTCTTCATTTTTACATCTCCTCGGGCGACATCATCCCGAATCTTTTTAAGGGTAAAGATTCTTTTGTCTATAATTGGTTTGTTTTTAAAAAATTACTACTTTTACGTTCAAAATTCCTGCCAAAACATTGCAGTTTATAAACAAGAATATTTTTATGAATACAACTGAAAATCATTGCATTAATTTCAGCAAGTTTCATGGTGCCGGCAACGATTTCATCATGATAAACGCAATAAAAAATGAAATAGTATTGTCGGAAGAATTAATATTTAAAATGTGTGACCGACGTACTGGAATCGGGGCCGATGGCTTGATAATTTTGATGCATTCTGATAATCACGATTTTAGAATGAGATATTATAACTGTGACGGAAAAGAAAGCACTTTCTGCGGCAATGGCGGACGATGCATCGCGGCTTTTGCACATCAGCAAGGCATAATAAAAAAAGAGGCCACATACGAAGCCGTCGACGGAATACATAAAGCCAAAGTAACTGAAACTTCTCCTAACGAATATCTTGTTGAACTGACAATGCGTGACATTTTGTCGTACAAACTCGATGAAAACTCTCTTCTAATTGACACAGGCTCTCCGCATTATGTTAAAAAAGTTGTGAATCTAGACAGCATGGATGTCAATGCTGAAGGCGCAAAAATACGTTACGACAAAGATATCTCCACCGACGGTGTCAACGTGGATTTCCTTTTAAACGACAACGGCAACATTCGTATCAGGACTTACGAGAGAGGCGTCGAGAACGAGACCCTGGCTTGCGGAACTGGAGTGACAGCATCAGCAATGGCGGCCTCACTTTGGTATGGAGGCAATGATATCGACATTTACACACAAATTGCCAAACTCAACGTACGTTTTGATAAAGACAACAACACTTTTAAAAATGTTGTGTTGACTGGTCCAGCAGCTCATGTTTTTGACGGAATGTTTATCTTTGCATAAAATTATTTAGGATGTTTGCACAAAGCGATAATTTAACAATAAGAGCTGCCGAACCACAAGACGCTGCTCTCATATATCAGTGGGAAAACGATTTGGAGATATGGCGTGTAAGCGAGACTTACGTACCTTATTCAATGTATCAGATTGAACAGTTCCTGCTCGGAAACAACGACCTCTTCGCCAACCGCCAGATGCGTTTTATCATCGAAAGAAAAGAAGATAACAAAGAAATAGGATGCATCGACATATACGACTTCGACCCTGTTCATTTCAGAGCCGGCATCGGAATATTATTGCAAAAAGAATACAGAAAACTAGGATATGCAAACGAGTCGCTCGAGCTTATGATTGACTACTGTTTTGACATACTTATGCTTAAACAGATATATTGCCTCATAGATGCTCTCAACACCGACAGCCTCAAGCTTTTCAAGAAAGTCGGTTTCGAACAATGCGGATATCGCAAAGAATGGATAAGAACACCGCAAGGATTTATCGATGAGATTGAATTTCAACTAATAAACCAAAATTTCTGATGGAGACTATAAGATCATATCACAACAAACAAGTCAATAAAATGAAGAAGATAAAACGTTATATGTTTCTGACACTAGCTGTTATGGCTGTATTATCAGTCTTCGTATTTGTCAGTATGTATAAAGCCATTATCTTTCCTAACGTATTGACTCCTAACGGAGAACAAGTATCGTTATATATTTATTCAGACGACGATTTCGAAGATGTGAAGCAAAAACTCTATTCCGACAGTCTCATCATAAACCCAAAATCATTCGAATGGCTTGCCAATAAACTAGATTATCCTCAATACATCAAGTCGGGACATTATCTCATTTCCAACAATATGAACAACAACCGACTGCTGAACATGCTTCGTTCGGGAAGTCAGACGCCTGTTAAATTCACCTTTAATAATATAAGGACAATCGAGCAATTTGCAGGACGTGTTGCTGAACAACTAGAAATGGATTCTGTTTCATTAGTAAATGCTGTTAAAGAAAGTGCAACACTCAAAGAGATGGGATTCGATGATGAAAGTGCAGCTAGCTTATTCATACCAAATACCTACGAATTATATTGGAACATCGATGCCAACGATTTCGTTGAAAAAATGACCAACGAATACAACAGATTCTGGAACGAAGAACGCAGAAGCAAAGCTGAATCTCTGAATATGAATCCTATAGAAGTCAGCATACTTGCATCTATCGTCGACAAGGAAACCACCAAAGTCTCGGAGATGCCACGTATCGCCGGAGTATATGTCAACAGATTAAAGAAGAACTGGCTGCTCCAGGCAGACCCTACCCTGGTGTTCGCTCTCGGCGACTTCGAGATAAAAAGAGTCTTGGACGTACATAAGGAGATAGAGTCGCCATATAACACCTATAAATATATAGGACTTCCTCCAGGACCAATTTGCATTCCTTCTATCGCAGCAATCGACGCAGTCTTAAATGCAGAAAAACATAAATTTTTCTATTTCTGTGCAAAAGACGACCTTTCTGGTTATCATGTATTTGCAAGAAATATGAGAGAACATAACAAAAATGCAGAGAAATACAGAAAGGCGTTGAATAAAATGAAGATATGGAAATAACATTTATTAATTCATAATTCATAATGCATAATGCATAATTATAGATTCAAGGTTCAAGGTTCAAGGTTCAAAGTCTTATTGATTTTACTAGCTTTTTCATTGACTGCTTTATCACAGGAAAACGATTCGACAAGTATCGTCAAGAGAAACGTAGGCATTGTTATGGGAACGGAAGCTGCTTTATATGCCGGTTCTATGAGCGGATTATATTTCTTATGGTACGCCGGATACGAGCAGTCTGCATTTCATTTTTACAACGACAACGCTGAATGGTTGCAGATGGACAAATTCGGTCATGCGATGTCGGCATATCATGTAGGACTCATTGGTTACGAAGCGCTCCGACTTGCTGGATTGGATGAGAAGAAATCTCTTTTATATGGAGCGCCCTTGGGATTCGTATTTCTCTCGACAGTAGAAGTCTTCGACGGATTATCTTCAGGTTGGGGTTTCTCTTGGGGCGACATGACGGCAAACGCTCTTGGAACAGGATTATTCATGGGACAGCAGGCGCTCTGGCATGAACAGAGAATCTCTATGAAATACTCATATCATAGCACTCAATTCCCGCAATATCGTCCCGACTTACTAGGCAGCAGTCTTCCAGAAAGAATGTTAAAAGATTATAACGGACAAACGATATGGCTATCCTTTAATGTTAAGTCATTGTTTTTGAACAAAGAGTCAAAATTTCCATCATGGATAAATCTGGCGTTAGGATACAGCGCTGATGGCATGACTGGAGGTTTCTACAATGTGAACCAACATAACGGACAAGCAATACCTGAATTCACAAGAACACGACAATTTATTCTTTCACCCGACATCGACCTTACAAGGATACCAGTAGAAAACAAATTCTTGAAAACCACCTTAAAAGTGTTAAGTTTCATTAAGATTCCAATGCCAGCTCTCATGCTCGACACACAAGGCAATTTCAGCGCATACTGGTTATATTTTTAAAAACAAAATAAAAAAACTTTAGACTTTTAACTTTAGACTTTTGCCATTTTTTTTATCTTTGCAAAAATTTAAAAAGATGAGAAAAGCATTCAAAATTATAACATTAGGATTAGTATTATTCATGGCTAGCTGCGGCAGCAATCCTGACAAATCAAGAAATTTATGTGACAAAGGTGTCGATTATCTATATCGCTCACAATATGAAGAATCTATCGAATATTTCGACCAAGCTATAAAATATAATCCTGAAAACCATGAGGCCTATTTTCATCGCGGCTGCGCAAAATACAATATCTTCCAAAGAGAAGAGGCTTTGCAAGACTATCTTAAAGTCATAGAGTTAAATCCGGAATATCTCCAAGCTTATTTCAATATAGGTTTATATTACAGAAGTATAAGCGATTACGACATGGCTTGTTATTATTTCAAGATAGCTGAAGCCAAAGGCAGACCAAATATGGAAGACTACACAAAACACTGCCGCTGATGTATAAGACTATAATCTGGGATTGGAACGGCACCTTGCTCGACGACCTTGAACTATCGCTCGGAGCAACCAACTCTCTGCTTGAAGACAGAAATCTTCCTAAGCTTAGTGTTAACAGATACAAAGAAATATTTAAGTTTCCAGTCGTTGATTATTACAAAGAAGCAGGCTTCGACTTCAACAAAGAACCTTTTGAGATTCCTGCAAAACAATATATGGATTTATATCATGCAGGCGAACATACCACAAAACTGTTTCCAGACGCGATAAAGACACTTACATGTCTTAATGAGAATTCATACTATCAGATTGTATTGTCGGCCATGGAAGATGGCAATCTGAAAAAGATGATAAAAAACGCTGGCATTGCCGATTTCTTCAATGGCATCTTCGGGATAAAGGACGACTTTGCGAGAGAGAAAGTCTCATTAGGAAAGCAACTCATCAAAGACCTCAACCTCAATCCTAGCGAGTGCCTTATGATTGGCGACACGCTTCACGATGCTGAAGTGGCAGAACAATGCGGTTTCGGATGCATCCTTTACAGCGGCGGTCATGTATCCAAACAACGACTAAAAACAAAAGGTCTCCCAATAGTAGAAAGACTTTCCGATATTCATAGTATAATATCCACTTATAAGAATATTAAGTAAAACACAACAACATGAACAGACAAGAATATATCCAAGCCAACAAAGAGTGGTTGAATGCTAAGGCTAAAGAAGAAGGTGTCAAGGCGCTATCTAATGGAATTTATTACAAGGTTATAAGCGAAGGTAAAAATGACGGTGTTCATCCATCACCACGTTCTGTCGTAACAGCACATTACACTGGCTGGACCATAGACGGCAAGGTGTTCGACAGCAGCCGAAGCGAGATTGTGCCAATAGCATTCCGTCTTAACGAATTAATCGACGGATGGATTATAGCAATGCAACAGATGTGCATAGGTGACAAATGGGAAATTTATCTTCCTGCAGAGATGGCTTACGGCAACTACTCACAGCCAGGAATTCCTGGAGGCTCAACACTGATTTTCGAGATTGAACTTTTCGGAATCGCTTAACAAATTATCTGCAGATACTTTTATGCTAGACTTATAACAATAATCACCAGTGCTCCTAGAACACTGGTGATTATATTTTATATATGTATTAATTCACTTCTAGAAATAATGACCAAGACTAAAATATAAAAGAACTTTACGTGAGATGTTTGATGAAGCGACATCAAAACTTAGAGGTCCTATTTTAGTATCTATTGAATATCTGATTCCAGCACCATACCAATTTGATGCATTATAATCATACAAGTCACCCCATTGTGGAATACTATTTTCTTTAAAGAAATTAGTTCTGTCAATACTTGAACGGGCATAATTAATCATAGCTGTTAAATAATGATTTTTGAAAAGACGTGTTCTGATATCCAATCTTAATATACCTATATTATTGAAAGTAAATGATATTTTATTCAATCCAATAAATGGCAACTGATGATCAATGTATCTTCCCATTTCTGTACCACCAATAATATTATTCATACTTGGATAACAAGGCACTGGGCCGTCAAACAACAGATTCCAGCCATCAGACGAGCCATTAATTGAACCTTTTCCAAAAAGCATACTTCCATATAACTGTGGAATTAAAACAAGTCTATCCTCAATTATTGGTACATAGGTTTCAAGACCAAATACTATCGAGCCATACTCCAGATTTTTAAATTTATTACCATCAAGGAGCTTAGCTTTCCATGTATAATCGATTCTACCCTTTACACCTCTTGTCGCAAACTTGCTCTTATTGAGATTGTCATATCTTAAATAAGCAAAAGTTCCGAAAGTGTTTACAGGTTTAAAATCTTCTTCCTCTGTAGTGTATAGCGTATAAATAACCTTTCGGTTTTTCAACATGTCAGCCTCAACACCGACACCGGCACTAATGGTTCTTGAATAGTTTTCTGAAAAATAAAGTCTAAATTTATGTTGCAGAAATTTTCCATTCATTACAAGCTCATCCATATCATACACATCAAGTTCAGAATTTCTGAAATTATATTCAAAATTAATTCTTGGATAGAAAAGATTTCCGTATGACAACTTCATTCTAAGCCATTGGTTACCGCCCAACTTAGCATCAAGGCTAGCTTTAAATCCACTCATTCTGTTGGTATTTAATCCAGTATGGAAGAGAACAGAGAGCATATCCTGTGAGTCAAATCTGAAACCTATACCAATATCGTGAGGAGCTTTTTTCACAAACTTAAACTTCAATATATAGCCATTAGGAGATGTGATATCTTCATGAAGCGTATATGTAATGCTGCTATAATTACCAGTACCATAATAAATGGAAACTGTTCTATCTATATCATCTTTACGTACAATATTACCAACCTTCACTGCACTAATACGGCGCATCCAGTTTCTTACCTCATCGTCAATTCCGTCCCATTCTATTCCAGTTATAAGAACTCTATTATTGATAATATTTAAAGCTCTCTTTTTAGTTGAACTATCTGCTTGACATGGCTCTGTTGTTCCAGAAAACACTTTTTCCTTAAGAGCTTTAAATTTCTCTTCCTGAGATAATGCAGCGTCATAACCGCTTTGAGTTACTCTAGCAACACTTTCAGCATCAAAACTCAACATACCTACACCCTTTAAATCAGGACTTATAAATATGTCACATGACTCACTATATTTATCAAAATCCTTGTCTGTAATAATCTCCTTCAATTGTTTTACCTGAGATATAATTGTTGAAAGATTTTCTGGATTTTCTTCCAAACTAGGAGACATACTTACACCAATAATATAATCAGCACCCATAGCTCTACATGCCTCTACAGGGAAATTGCATACCAAACCACCGTCAACATACAAGCTGTCGCCTATCTTAACAGGGTCGAAAAGAACAGGAATAGCCATTGAAGCTCTTAATGATTTTGTAAACAAACCATTATCCAAGACCTTAGCCTCTCCATTAATCATATTGGTTGCAACACATGCAAATGGGATAGGCAATTCGCTGAATGATACAGAATCAGAATAGCCTACTGCCAACGAATTGAAAAGATTGATAAGATTATCACCTGTAACGACACCACCTGGCAATGAGTTTCTGAATGATTTTGCCTGCATGTCATTTTCATCCAGCTGTACAGAAAATGGTATTGAGAACAGAAGTGTATTATCACCATTCTTTCTGGCAAAGGATATCTTCTTTCTTTCAACATCATTGCTTATCAGCCTGCCCAGTCGACATTTCTGATAATGTCAAGAATCTCATCCGACTTATATCCTAATGCATACATACCACCCACAATAGAGCCCATGCTGGTACCAGCAATATAATCTATTGGTATTTCGGCCTCTTCAAGATATTTGAGAACACCTATGTGAGCTGCTCCCTTTGCACCTCCACCCGACAATACGAGACCTACTTTAGGGCGTGTCTTAACTACGGTAGTGTCTTGTGAAAATGCCATTTGCGATAATAACAAAAGTAACACCACCAATAAATTCTTTACAAAATTTTTCATAATTACTAAAATAAAAAATAACAAAAATTATAGGTGTCAGATTTAGTAAATATAACACAAACATCAAAATGTTTTTTTTAACAAATTTAAAACACTTCTAACTTAAGAACAACTATATCGATTCATACATAAAAAAAGACGTATCAATGAATATTTCAATAAACATTGATACGTCTAAGTCTATAACAAAGTTATTCTTTATCTACACATTTCGTATATCTTAACGACGTCTTCCTGTGTTAATGTCTTAAAGCCTTTCAAGACTTTACCGCCACAAGCCTTATATGCCATCTCCGCGAAGTGCTCCTCACCTATTCCAAGTTCAGTAAGGGTGCTTTGTAATCCTAATGTCTTGAAGAAGAATTCATAAAGACGTCGGATACCTTCTTTTGCTATTGACATCGGTTCTTGATTTGCATCGACGCCAAATACGTTGACTGCAAACTGTACATATTTAGACACATTGCTTTCATCCAAACAATATTCCATCCATCGTGGTGTGAGTATAGCCAGACCGAGTCCGTGGGTGATGTCATATACAGCCGAAAGCTGATGCTCCATTGGATGACAGCTCCATGCTTTAGCTCTGCCTCCATTGATAAATCCGTTTATAGCCCATGATGACGTCCACATAAGGTTAGCACGAGCTTCATAATTATCAGGTTCTTGCATTGCTATTGGCGCATATTTAACAACAGTCTTCATCATCCCTTCCATGAATGTGTCAAGCATAAAAAGGTCTGGTTCCATATTGAAATAAACCTCTATGATATGAGACATGATGTCGACCGAGCCGCATGCTGTCTGATATTTATTTACGGAATAAGTATTTGTAGGGTCAAGGAAAGATATTCTTGGCAAGACGTTTGGGTCGAGGCGACCTATCTTATCGTTAGTCTCGGGATTGCTAATTACGGCTGCCGTATCCATTTCAGAGCCAGTTGCTGAGAGTGTCAATATTGTAACGATAGGAAGCGCTTTATTTATAGGAGCTTTTTTCTCATTAAAGAAATCCCATGGGTCGTGGTCAACACATGCACCTGCAGCCATAAACTTAGTGGCGTCTATTGTAGAGCCTCCGCCAACGGCAAGCAACACGTCGATATTATGTTCTTTGCACATCTGAGCTCCTTTTCTTACGGAATCGATACGAGGATTTGGTTCGATGCCTGAAAGTTCAAACACTTCCAAACCAGACTTTTTCATCTCTTCCATCACCTTATCATAAAGCCCAGTCTTTTTTATTGAACCTCCTCCGTATGTCAAAAGCACACGGTTGCCAAATTTCTTAAGTTCTTCACCCAAATGAGAAAGTTGATTCTCACCAAAATAAACCTTTGTAGGTATGTTATAAACAAAATTATTCATAGTATGATTTATTTAGCAGTTTTCATTGTAGCATAAAAATTGATAGTTCCACTGACGTTGCATGTAATATCAAGTCCAGTATATTCCATTTCACATTTCCCTGAAACATTAGATTTCCAGTTTAAAATCTTCGCATTAGTAATTGTAGATGAGGTATTTTTAAGAGTCAAATTACAGTCAATAATATCATTATCTTTTGTTGCGATAATACCATCATAAGTACTGTCTTCTACATCCATTCCCAGGCCACTGCATATAGCCGACATTTCCATATTGTTAATCACACCATTAACGCCATCAATTTTCACTATAACGTTACCTTTTGTTACACCTTTTGACACGTGACATGTCGTATTAATAGCATCAATTGAAACCGGCAATGTTTGACCATCATATTTCACTGTCAAATTTGGAGTTATTTTAAGATTGTAAGTGCCAACCACCTTATCTACATACTCTTCATTATTAGGAGAACATCCTATTAACATAAATGCTGCAAATGCTAACAAGCTAATTAATAATGTCTTAATTTTCATATATTACTTAAGTTATTGATTATTCATTAATTATTATTAATTTTCATTCAATGGTGAAAACATAAATTTTAATGTTCCATCAACATTATAAGTTTTTTGCAATGATTCTCCTACGTGAGTTGTACATTTACCACTAACAGATGAAGTCCATGAAATATTCTGAGGAGCAGCTGTTCCACCTTCAAGAGTATATTCAAAGCGAACATTATTATAATTTGATATTGAATGTGTGATGTTGACTTTTTTATTTTTAATCTGCATATTTGTCTGATCGCAATATGCATCCAAATAATATATTCCACCTTCACTGAAAGACATCAGAATCTTAACATTTGAATCGCCTTCATTCTCATCTTTAACAATTTGTGCTGTTCCATATATATATTCTTCCTGCAATGGAATTTCACCATATATCGGAGCCACAACTGTTAAGTTTTGTGTTATAGTAACTTTATAGTCACCAGTGTACAATTGGGTATAATCATTTTTCTTTTTGCAGCTGCTTATTCCAAGCATTGTAATTAATACTAAACCGACTAATAATGTTTTAATTTTCATGATAAGATTTTTTAATTAAACATTTATTTTTTTAAAATATTATCAATGACCCAATTTATTTTACAACAAATTTAGCAGTCTTTTGATTCAAATATTCATCTATTATTTCGACAAAGTAAACACTTTTTTTCCAATCTGAAACATCAACGGTTAAAACATCTTCATTTTTATTTTCTGCAGAATAAACTAGTTGTCCGCTCACATTATATATATTAATGTTCAAGGCGTTTGCTACATTGATATATATCATGTCGTATGTTGGAACAGGATATATGTCCACTTCATTTGAGGTCATCTCTTCCATCTCTGGTATGCTTTCAAATGAGTCCTCGCCATTAGTCAGCCAATGAAGACTGAAGTTATAGAATACTGTGCAATAATCACCTTCACCTTGATAAGATTCTTCTACGTAGAAGCCGATTGTGTTGTCAGGAAGAATACATAATGAAGAATATGCTGAGTTGTATGGGACAATGCAGCGGCTTATTGGCCAGGTCTCGCCTTCATCATAACTTACGAATATTGTGACGTTCTTTCTAGAATTGCCAACAGGACTTGAATGCAGCAATCTGTTTTTGTCGTCTCCTTTGTTAATCGAAGTGTAACGAATCATATCACCGTTGCATGCTGTTGAGTTTATTTCTGTCCATTCCGATGTCGTTGGCTGCCAGGTTTGTCCTCCATCTTCTGAAATATTAAACCATCTGTTGCCACCATGTCTGATGCTCATCAATATACGTCCATCAACAAGTTCTGTCACCTTAGCTTCATCGCCTCCAACAGAAGCACGTTCTGAGACTTTCCATGTGAGACCATTGTCGTCAGAATATACAGCATGATTACAAACAATTTCTCTGGTATCGCTTTCTCGCATTGCCACAACGAACATGATACGACCTGTTGAAGTCAGCAAGCCATTGCCGGAACCGAAGAATCCACCAAACCAGTCTTTACGTTCCAAATCGTCACATTCAGCGCCATATATCTGATGAGTAATATCTTCTGGTTCGCTCCATGTCATTCCGTTGTCGTTACTTCTTGAGATATACATTCTTAATGGATTTGTTGGTGTAGAGCCCCAGAATCCAGGTCCGCCTACAAAAGCAGCGATGATGCCGTTTTCATCATTTGTCAAAGCTAAGGCGCAATCGCCAAAGCCTTTACCATAACCTGTTCCATAAGCCATTGTGTAAGGTTCTGTCCAAGTATGTCCACCGTCTGAACTTACGTTACAGACTATATCAATGTCTTCAGGAAGGTCGCCGTTGTTATATTTACGCTTGTCAGTTACAGCTACCACATTACCGTTCTTAGCAGTTATTACAGCTGGAATACGATAATTTGTTGAATTATAATCACCTGGTCTTAACAATGTTGTGCGGGCAAGAATAATCTCACGTTTGCCATTAGGGGATGGATTCCTTACTTCAAAAGTTCCATCAGCTGTTGTAATTTCAAGACACGACATATCAATGAAGTTACCTTCAACCGCATTGTCATCAACACGCACAGCCAACCATAAATAATTGATTCCTTTTAAAAGTTGACCATTCAATTCGCAAATAAAATCACCAGACTTAGGAGAGCAGCTGCCTATCAAAGAGGCTTCTTCATAAAATCTGTTGTTGTCACAATCTTCAAGTCCAGAGGTATAAACCTTAACTTCTGCTACATCGGCAATTCTTGTCGTTCCATCAAGATTCAACTTTATAGACTGAAGGTCAACAACATCTCCACCATCTTTATATTGAACCATAGCCTTTAACAGCAATTCAGCATCATTGCCACGGGCAGTAAGACGATTCTCTTGTTTCAACAAAACATTCACTTCCGACTTCAGAGCATAGGATGTCAAAGATATGAAGATAATAATCAAGAAAACAAAGAGTCGTTTCATGTCTTATTTGTTTTTATTCATTATGAATGTCAGTAATTCTTTGCAACCTTCGTTCACATCATCCCATGTAGCTTGAAAGTCGCCTGTGTACCAAGGGTCTGCCACATCGGCAGGACGAAAAGTATAATCCATCAAGAGGGAGATTTTTCCTTGAGTGTCTTCGCCAAGCATTCTTCTTAGATTGCGAAGATTGCTTTGGTCCATCGCCACTATATAATCATAATATTCGTAGTCTCTTTTGGTTATCTGACGTGAGGTCTTTCCAGTGCAATCTATTCCATGTTCTGCAAGTTTACGACGTGCAGGCGGATAGACAGGATTGCCATATTCTTCCATAGAAGTAGCTGCAGAAGCTATCTCAAACAAATGAGCAAGACCAGCTTTTTCAACTATATCTTTCATGACAAATTCTGCCATTGGACTTCTGCAGATATTTCCGAGGCATACGAAGAGTAACTTTGTCTTATTATTATTCATGTTATTATATTTAAGGTATCACATTTATTTATTATCGGAAGATTCAATATTTATCAAATCCGACTAAAGGGCTTCTTTTATTCTAATGAGTTTTTCTATTAAAGGTTCCACCAAATCAAGACGTAGCATATTAGCGCCGTCCGATTTAGCTTCAGCTGGATTTGGATGAGTCTCCATAAAGAGGCCGTCAGCTCCTACTGCGATGGCTGCCTTGGAAATCAATTCTATGAGTTCTGGCTTGCCGCCTGTGACTCCCGATGTCTGGTTAGGCTGCTGCAACGAATGCGTCACGTCCATTACTACAGGAACACCACATTGCTGCATATCATAAATGTTTCTATAATCAACCACCAAATCTTGATAGCCAAAGAAATTGCCGCGTTCTGTCAACATCACAGAATTATTTCCTGATTGCTGCACTTTCTCAACAGCGAAACGCATAGATGCTCCTGACAAAAACTGGCCTTTCTTGATATTGACGGTTTTTCCTGTCTTTGCCGCTGCTATCAGCAAGTCGGTCTGTCTGCACAGAAACGCAGGAATCTGAAGTATGTCAACATATTGGGCTGCAAGCTGAGCTTCCTCAACAGCATGAATGTCTGTAACTACAGGAACATTAAATTCTCTTTTGATTCCTGCGAGTACATTAAGTGCCTTCTCATCACCTATTCCCATGAAAGAATCCAGACGAGAACGATTTGCTTTACGATACGAGCCTTTGAAAACTAATGGTATATCATAAGCTTTACAAATCTTAACTAATTGTTCTGCAATTTTGTAAGGTGATTCTTCATCTTCAATGACGCATGGTCCTGCCAAGAGAAAGAATCTATTATCTTTAAGATTTTCAAGGTAAGGGAAATGACAAAGTTCCATAATTATTTGTTATAATGTTTTAACAATTCAGCAAATGCTATCTTAAACCACGGTGTATATTCCTGCGGATTTTTTTCTATATCCTTACGAATATTTTCCATTGTATCATATTTCCAGGAAGCTACTTCCTCAGGATTTATTTCAGGAGTATCATCTGTTGTTCCAACAAAGACATGGTCTATCTCATGTTCCATAAGTCCTTGTGTGACATCAGCCTTATATGTAAAGTGGAATATCTCATTCAGTTCACATTGCATACCCATCTCCTCTTGCAAACGTCGTGATGTTGCTTGTTCGAGTGTCTCTTCATGACGAGGATGCGAGCAGCATGTGTTAGTCCATAATCCTGGTGTGTGATATTTAGAAAACGCTCTTTGTTGGAGCAGCATCTCACCTTTTGTGTTGAAGATGAAAATAGAGAAAGCACGATGCAGCTCTGCCTTAACATGAGCTTCCATCTTCTCCATCAATCCGATAGGATTATCATTAGCATCAACGAGTACTACGTATTCTTGCATGATATTTATTTGGTTATGGGCAATGGGCCATGAGCTATGAGCTACGAGTATTTTGCTCAACGCTCATGGCTCTATGCTATTAAACATTAAATCTGATATTTAAAATATCGCCGTCTTGTACTATGTAGTTCTTTCCTTCTACGCGGAATTTGCCTGCTTCTTTAACAGCAGCTTCAGAACCATATTTAAGGAAGTCATCTGTACTCATCACTTCTGCTCTGATGAAACCACGTTGCAAATCGGAGTGAATTACGCCTGCAGCAACAGGAGCTGTGTCGCCGATATGGATTGTCCAAGCACGAGTCTCGTCAGTACCTGTTGTGAAGAATGACTGCAACTTAAGAGTTTGATATGCGTAACGAACGAGTTTGTTAACGCCTGGTTCTGTGAGACCAGCGTCTTCCATAAACATTGCTTTGTCTTCGTCTTCGAGTTCAGCGATTTCTGACTCCAGCTTACCTGCGATTACAATCATCTCGTCACCTTCTTTCAAAGACGCCTTCACCGCTTCAGAATATTTGTTGCCGGTGAGCGCTGATGCGTCATCAACGTTACAAACATACATAATAGGTTTTGCAGTAAGCAATTGGATATCTTGAATATATTTCTTGTCTTCGTCAGCCACTTTAGCATCACGGGCGTTCTGCATATTTTCAAGGGCTTCTTTATATACTGACAATACTTCGTAAGCTTTCTTATTGTCTTTCTCGCCGTTCTTCATAAGTTTTTCAACGCGTTGCAACTTACGAGTCACGAGGTCAAGGTCACGTACTTGAAGTTCCAAGTCAACGAGTTCCATATCACGTACAGGGTCAACAGAGCCTTCGCTATGAGGAAGGTTTTCATCGTCGAAGCAACGAAGCACATGAATAAGAGCGTCAACAGTTTGAACTTCAGCGAGCAATTTATTACCGACGCCTTCTCCGCCTTTTGTGAGACCTGGAAGGTCAACTATTTCCACTGTTGCAGGAACTATTCTTTTAGAATGAGAGATATTGTCGATTAATTTAAGACGTTCGTCGCGCACTTCACACATACCGATGTTAGTCTTTGTAGCGAAGCCACCTATCTCAGCTTTGGTATTTGATATACAATTAAATATAGTTGTTTTACCAGTATTGGTCAAACCGATGATTCCACAATTCAATGCCATAATATTATATTTTTTTAATTAGGCAAAGATAATAAAAAAAAAGACTACAAGACCACAAGACTACAAGACTACAATTTTTTTTTAGAGGGATTAAAGGGTTTAGAGGGATTGGAGGAATAGAGTGTATTTAAAAGTTTATATTAACGAGAGTTCGATATAATCTCAAATCTATCAATTAGAACTTATTACTTTAAACCAATGCCTGCAGGTTTCATCTCGCAGTAGCGTTCATACCACTGTCGCTTCTCAGGAGTGTCGATAGAATCATACTCACTGATGATGCAACCCGTAGAGAGGTCATCGGCAAGAGCGAGGATAATCTCCGATAGTTCAAGAGTGTCTTCAAAATTCTTTCCTGCGGGGCAGAATATATTACGATTCTTGATATGTTCATATCCATAAATAGCACCCATAATATTACCGCAAACCGAGCCTGTGGAGTCGCTATCGCCGTCGTGGTTAACCGAGGCAATAATCGCATCTTCAACGCTGTCGATATGGCGAATAGCACAATAGAGTGCAATAGCCCAAGTCTCCTCGGCAACCCAGCCTTCACCCAACTGACGTATCGCATCTGCATCTGAGATATTGGAGTGAGCCAACTGCACAGCCTTCATGGTCAATTCCTTCAAGTATCGCTTGTCGGCGTCGTACTTGCCTTTGTAGATTCGGTCAAGTATATTCACAGTATCGGCAACGATGCTGTCAATCTCCTCACGAACCTGCTTGGGTGACATCGGGACAATTTTATATAGCAGCACTGTAAGAAGTGATGCAGGCAGGATACCGAGTGGGTGCTTGTGGGTAACTTCTGCTATCTCACCACCGGCTTCTGCAAGCTCCTCGATAGAATATCCATCTCCATTTTTTGAAGCATATCCAGCATTGAGGAGAGCCATAGGAGCTACGCGCATAATACCACCACAACCCTTACTATTATTTTGTACCTTTTCGCCTCTAAACAGACTCTCACAAGCACTCAAACAGGTATTGCCCGGAACGCGAAGATGAGCCATTTCAGGCAGGTCGCGCAGCCAAGTTGGATGCCAGTCGTTAATTAGCATTTCCCGTTTTCTGCCAGTCTGCGTATAATACCAATCGAGATATGCCCCCATAACATAATTTTCAGGGCGACCACCTATACCACGCATATGTCCACGAGTTAATCCCATAAGCATACCGTTAGCGGTAAATAGCGTCATCTGCGTATCGTCGCTGATAAGAGCCTTGCCATTGCGGTCAAGAGCAAACTTGGTGATGCCATTCTCCCCAAAGCGTGACAGAATAGAGCGACGGCTCATAAACTCAACCTCATATCCGAGTGCATCACCCGCAGCACCCGCCATCAGGCAACCACGAATGGAGTCAGGAACTCGCTTGGCTTTATCTTCCTTGTATACCTTGTTGGAATTTATGAATTGTTCAACAAAGTCAATCTGTACTTTTGTTTCGGGCGTCTCCCTATAAGCAGATTTTGGCATCTCTGAGAATCTGCTGCGAAGCACCTCTAAAGTTTTATTCAAATCGGGTTCTTCCACATTTTGAAACAGATAACACGCCACAATCGTTCCGGTACGACCTACGCCACCCCAACAATGTAAATACATACAACCATCCATCTTCTTAAGTTCTTCGATGCGCAACAATAAACGTCGAACGCTTTCAATACTCTTGGGTACGCCACAATCTATTATCGGGAAACGGGTATATGTTGTATCACTTGGCAACAAATGGTTGTAGGGACAAAGTTCACCCTCTTCAGTAAGATCGATGAAGTGTCGGATACCAAAGTGATACATATGTGCAATCTTCTCTCTGGCTACAACCTCATTTTTATCGCCTGGATATTCACCAGCATACACAGCACCACCTGCAACTGAAACCTCGTATGATTGATAAAGCGGGCGATTGATAAAAGCCAGGAAGCGGTCATTGATTTCTAACAAGTCAGGAGGAAGCAATTCTCGACACCTGTCTTCAATCTCATGTGAGAGGCTACTACTGCTGATAACGTGAGGTCTTTCTACAGTTGCAATTGAGGCTGTCATACAGCCTATAGTATCGGAATCGCCACCCATTGACACTGCTAAACGGATTGCCTTCTCCGCACGATACGGCTCTTGCAGATATGCCATAATAGCAATGGGAACACTTCCTTGGCAAGTGAGATCGAAAGCGTAGTCCTTGCGGATTTCCCTTAAATCAGTATCAAGGTTATATCCGAAACGCTTCTCAACAAAGTGCTTTATTTTGCCTTCCACATCAAACTCTTCTGTACGCTTCAGGTATATGGCGGCTGCTACTGCTTGTGCGCCTTTAATACCTTCGGGGTGATTATGACTCACAGATGCTGTGATGCGAGCAAGCTCCAATGCCTCCTCCATTGAGTTGGCATATAAGCCCACCGGGCTCACACGCATAGCCGAGCCATTGCCAAAGCTATTGTATGGCTCCGGATTGTCGGTTACGAGCCACCTGCAGAACATTCCGCCATAGCCTGCATTAGGATATTTGCGACCCAAACGCTGCATACACTCAATAAGCGCACTTTCGCTATGCGAAGGGTCGGTCATTAACCACTCGGCCACAGCCAAGGTCATCACTGTATCGTCGGTAAAACAACTACCTTGTGGCAATAATACAAAATCTTCTGTTTTAACATTGTTCCATTCACGGGTAGAGCCGATAATATCACCGACTATTCCACCTAATATTTTATTGTAATACATATTTTTCCTACTTAAAATTCCAATCTAAATCCTTTTTGTTTCAACTCATCGTACTTCTCGGCATTGAAGCGATACTTGCTCGGCGTGCGGCGAGAGGCATATGCAGGGCGAGGTTCTGCCCCTGTAAGAATACCGAGCTTGAGCATCTTGTTGTAGAAGTTACGGCAATCGTCCTTCACCTTGAAGTAATGCTCTTTACGTTCAGGCACATCTTCCTTGCTGTTATATCTTTTCTCATATCCTCGTGTGTATGCTTCGAGGAGTGTTGTCAAATATTGCTGTTCCATAAGCCTGAAGTTTATACTTATTTTACGAAATCATCCCAACTCATATGTACGAATTTATCGAGATAGACCTCCTTCACACTTGCGTTAACTACTATCGAACGTAAAAGTCCTAATTTGGAACAATCAAGAGGCAGATTAGATTCTGGAAGATATAGTTTGTCTATTATTGCCCCCTTGAATTGTCTGCTATATTTACATTTCAGGGCTTCATCATATATTATCAAAGTTCCAATCTTGCTTTTAGCAAAAGCGTAATCGCCTAGTTCCACTAAATCAAAAGGTAAATGAACTTCATCCGCAACTTCAAAATCCTCAAATAGATTATCTGCAATATGTTCAATGAACGCAGGAAAAACCAAACGTTTCAAACTTTGTCTATAATCATTAAATGGCTTTGTCCAACTAACATTAATATTGTCTTCTGCCGGTTCAAACCCAATTACAGTCCCTCGTTCAAGAATAAACTTACCGCTTGGCATTTCCACCCAACCATCTGACAGTTGGTATTTACCTTCAGCTATCAGTCTATTCCTATATTCTATGCGCTCCTTTACTGTTGAAAGTGTCTCCAGCTTTGCTTCATTTTCAGAAGAAAAAATATAAGTTCCATTATACCTCATACCGGGAAAATGTATGTCTTTACGCATTACTTCGACAAAGCCCTCAGGTAAAATGATATTACTTGTATCATAAGCTCTTGCAAATAATGGCGCAATCTCCTCAACCTTGAATCCAGCAATGCCACAACCAATCTGTGTTACATAGAATTTGAGGTCTGGGCGTGTCTTTGCAAAGCATATAAATTCATCCACGTATGGTTTGATGGTCTCTATGCCGCCCTGCATTGTAGGAATGGCATAACTTTGACCTTGCAGTCCTGCGCCTTGTCCCCATACCGCACCAAAGCGTTCGTAGGCAAGACGGGCTGCTCCTCCGCCATGGGCACCGGCAAGGTTACTACCGAATACGAAAATTTCATTTCCTGCCAATTGGGTTATCATTTCCGGTGTAAATCTTCTGTTATACATATTATTTCATTTTTAAAATTCCAATCTAAATCCTTTTTGTTTCAGTTCGGCGTACTTCTCGGCATTGAAGCGATACTTCGTTGGCGTGCGACGAGATTGTTTTGCAGGGCTTGTCCCTAGCATTATTGAATAGCTATATATCGCCATGACGGACACATACCGCAAAGGGAAAACCCTCATATTAAACTCTTGAATACATTGGAACTGATAATCTATAAAAATACTTTCCGCCTCTTTCCCTGCAGTACTTCCCTTGGGGTACACAGAAATCAATTTACTTTATCACATAACATTTTGTTTTATATATTATTGTTTTTATGCATAGAGGCGTAAAGTTACAAATTCTATCAATTAGTTGAAAACAATTTTCATATTATTATATATTCTCTTTAAACTATATGTGATTTCTCATTAATGATCATCTATTGTTTCTTTTATTCATCTGTTGCCCAATGAAGATACATTGCTGCTTTATCGTCTGCTTGGACTACATTACTCAACAAACGCTCACGTTACCGCAGATTGAACATTGCAGACACCAATCTTTCTCAAATTTGCTTATGTTGAACTTACGTTAAATAGGCAAGGATAACAAAAGACCACAATTTTTTTTTAGAGGGATTAAAGGGATAGAGGAATAGAGTGTATTTAAAAAACAAAGACCTCAGTACTTCAGATTTTTTATGAATCTAAGGTACTGAGGTTTTATAATTCTAAACTTCTAAAATTATGAAGTTCTAAATTCTTATTTCACAACTGTAACTACTTCTTCCAACTCCTTGATTGTCTTCTTATGTCCTTCAAAATCGACATAACCGAGACCTTCAAGTAATAACTCAATGTTGCGTCCTGAGTTGAGGAATTCTTCCACTGTGTTCTTTACACAATATTCTGTTGCTATACCGCTGATGACTACGTCTTTGTTTGCATAGTCTTTCAAAGCAACGCCATTGCTGTTGACAGATTCAAAACCTGAATATTGTTCTTCGTCTTGCTTGCAGCCTTTGCGGAAGATGTTGCGTGCTGGATCTGGACGATTAGCTGGATTCACTACATCTGTATAGAATGCTTCGTGTATCGCGCCGCCACGTGTTCCTTCAACGCAGTGTGATGGCCAGATGCCGCCGAATTCTGCAAATGAGCTGTGATTTGCTGGGTGACAGTCTGTAATATAAATGACTTCTTGTTCTGGATGAGCGTTGATGTATTTAACGACTTCCTTGACAGCTTCTTCAGCGTTACCACATGCCAATGAACCATCGATGAAATCGTAAAGCATGTCAACGACCAAGTGTGTTGGAGCTGCATGATTTTCTTTCAAGAAAGCGTATTTCTTACCATAATCGAGGTGTTGTTGTACGAAGTCGCTTGGATAGTTGATGACGTAATCAACGACTTTACCGCCTTTTTCTACTGGAACGATGTCTGGGTTGATGAAACCGCCGTAAGGTCTGAGGTTCAAAGCATCGTAACGTTCTTTAACTTCTTTATGTAATACTGGATCAACTTTAACAGCGTATGTTTCTATAAGTTGTTTGCCAGCTTCATAGTCGCCTTCTGATTTGATACGTTGGATTTCTTTGAGGAGTTCACCGAATAACACGCGTAATTTTTCATAATCATTAACAACGAAATATGTCTTGCCGTCTTTGATTTTCTTCTCTATTACATTGTCAGCCATGCCTTTTTCGTAGCACCATTCAGAGATGAGCTTACGGTCTTGCATGTGTGATTCTGTCACGTTTTTACCTAATTCAATACGTGAAAGCTGGCTCATTATACCATTACGGATGAAGTTAGCGTAAGCAGCCTTATATGCTTCCATGTCAGGCATGATGCCGAGTTCAACCATGATTGGGTCAGCGCAGTAGTAGAGACCGAACAAGTCAGCGCGTGCTTCTTCGAGTGCTGAGTTATACTCTTTCAATGCGTTAGGCTGTGTTGTTGGGAGGAGTTGTCCTGAACCGTGACCAAGACATTCGTGTAAGTCGGTGTGTACCACGTCAGCATTTGAACCGTATTTCTTGCATAGGTCTATTTCTTCTTGTGAGTAAGCGAACTCAGCCAAGACGCTCTTTGGTGATTCCTGAGCTGCCTTGTCGTAGGCGTCCATCAAGTTAGTGATTGTAACTGATTTTGAGCCATAATCCTTACGAATCCAGTCGGCATTAGGAAGGTTGATACCGATTGGAGGTGCTGGGAAACAGTCGCCAGCAAGTGTTGTGACGATGATACCTTTTGCAGTGACGCCTTTACATTCTTTCTTCTTAAAACGTTCATCGACTGGTGAGTTGTCTTCAAACCATTGAGCGTTCTGGCTGATGAGTTCAGCGCGTTTTGTAGCTTCCATGTCTTTGAAGTTAACGACAGCTTCCCAAGTGGCTTTCATTCCCATTGGGTCGCCGTAGTCTTCGATGAAACCGTTGACGAAGTCGATTGTTGAGACTGAGTCTTGTACCCAAGCGATGTTATATTCATCCCAAGTGTTGAGGTCGCCGGTTTTGTAATAATTTATAAGGTGATTTGTGTAATTACGTTGAGCGTCGTTTTCTGCTACGGCGTTAGCTTTTTCGAGCCAGAAAATAATTTGGTCGATAGCTTCGCCATAGAGACCGCCTGACTTATAAACGTTTTCGTAAATCTTGCCGTTTTCTTTCACGAGTTGAGAATTCAATCCGTAAGATATTGGAGTAGCGTCATTTGGTTTTCTTTGAGCATCATAGAACTTCTCTACTTCTTCTTTCGAGATGTCGCCTTTGTAGAAGTTGGTAGCGGATGTTTTAATGATGTCCTCTTCCCCGCTTCTGCGTGTTGCATATAAATCTTTATCGAAGATAACTGGAGTTATGAATATCAAGAACTCTTCTACTGTCTCATTTTCTGCGAGAGGAAGTTGTTTAGCGTCAGAATTTTTCACGAGTTCTGCGAAGTAAGCTTCAGTGATTTCTGGGAAGAACTTATCTTCTGCATAATGATGATGGATACCGTTGCTGAAGAAGACGCGTTTTGCGTAAGTCACGAAGTTTTTGAATTCTTCTGTCTCGCGGTTTCCACTGTAGGAATTAAGGATTGCCTCGTTAGTCTTGCGCACTGTGAGGTTATACTTGAAGTTCTGGTCAGCGAGGATGTCGCGGCCGCATTTAGCAGCTTCACCTAAATAATAAAGGTATTCCTTCTGTTGAAGTGTAAGATTTTCCCATTCAGGAATTTGGTAACGCATGATTTTAATGTCTGCAAATTCATCGACGAGATATTTGAAATCGCCGTTTGCTGTCTGTTGGTTGCTTGTATTACAACTACATAGCAATCCAAAAACGCTTAATCCCATAATAAACTTTTTCATTACTATATAATTTTAAATAATGTGCAAAAGTAGTGATTTTTTTGAGTTAGCAAGTAATCACCAACTCGTATTTTGCAGTTCTGCTCCTAATGCTCTTATTTCATTCAGAATCAGCTCTTCACGTTCCTTACTTGGCTTTTTAGTTCCATTGATGTAAGCAGCGAACAGACTCTGTTGTATTCCCAACCTACGAGCTATCGCCGATGCGTTTATTTCTGGATGAGAAAGAAAGAATTTTGAGATGCCAACAGGTTCTGGGTCATCATATTCAAAACTCTCGAAAGACACGTCTTCATCAAGCTTCTCCCAATGAATACCAAAGTGACCTATACGATATTGCTCTCTTTCTTCATCCGTGGCATACCTTAAATGCCTATAATACAATAATGATTGCCACAAAGTGCGGCCATCGTCTGTAAGGCCATAAATGCGGTCATTCTCAAACCAGATTTTAGTGATTATCATAGCAGTTTAATTTTTATGTTTTAATTCATATCAAACACTTTGATTTATTTATTATTTCCAAAGTATTTCTTCCATTTGAATACTATCAAATCTTTATTCTCTTCAAGAATAGATTCTGCTAGTTTCAAATCTTTGGGTTTAATCCCATAGTTTTCATTTAATCTCACTGCTTCTGGGAAAATATCATATTTTGCTTCACCATCAGCATTTTCTACATGCACGTGTATTGGTTCGTGCTCTCTGGACCAAAAATGAAATTTCAATCCAAACATTCTAAATAACTCAGGCATAAATCTTAGTTTTAAAGTTAACATTGCAAATATAGGTAATAAATTTATATCCTACAAGTTTTTTAAGAAATATTTTTATAAAATCATTAAGCCATTAAAAATCAAAAAAAAGCACCTTGAAATCTCAAGATGCTTTTATTTACTTCTCCACTTCCCCATCCCAACTCAGGAATCCAGTGTTAAGTTCTATGACTTTGTATCCTGCTGCGGCCAGCTTTTTTGCCGCCATTTTGCTGCGTCTTCCGCTTCTGCAATATATGGCAACATTTTCTTTCTTGTCCAAAACCTTTATCTTTTCTTCAAAATCCGGTGCATTGACATCAATATTCATCGCTCCAGGAATATGTCCTTCCGAATATTCTTTTACAGTACGGACATCAACCAATTGAACGTCAGTTTTCGCTATTTCAATATTAAACTCTTTTATATCAACAGATTTAAAATCAGTTTGTGCTTGGCATGACATTAATATGCTTAATGCCAATATTGTTAATAAATATTTAATTTTCATGCTTATCCTCCAATTTTTCAAACTCATCTTCCAAGTTATCCATCTCTTCTTCAAATGCGCTCATAAATCCCTCAAACAGAGATGGAAGCCTGTCGATGAAACTATTGATTGATTCGTCAACTTTTTCAATTCCTTTCTTCATGAGAATTCCGTTGTAACGACCGATGGCTTTGTTAATCTTGTCTCTTTCTTCCTGAGTCATATTGTCGTAATTCTCTTCGTATTCCTTCAGCAACTTACGATATTGATCTTTCGACATATCCCATTCTTCCTCAGTCCAGTCATCACTGTTGTTTTCCACCTTTTTAAGATGATAATCAAACTTTAATGATGTTGGAATCTCACATGATGTCAAAAATAACATCAAAAATAAAATCATAATAAAATTTAACTTTTTCATATATTATTAATTTTAAATGGTTTACAAAGACTGTCGTCTGTAGTCTGTTGACAGTTGTCTTTCTTTGGGCGTTCCGGCTATCGCCGTCGGGCTTTCCGCTATATCTTTTTCCGCTGCGCTCCAAAAGGATGCCGCTCCAATCCCTAACGCAACAGGAGCTACTAACATCAAGATTCCAACTTCTTCAAAGGAGAATTCGAGCTATAAGGAACCTTGCCTGATGGAACGACCTTGCTGGAACTTTCGAGATGTATGTCCTGGTCGTCGAAGAAGATATGCGCACCGAAGGCTTTCAATACCTTGTCTTTCGGCATGCCGCCAAGGAAATACACCTCGTTGACATAAACGCCCCATTTCTTCAAGGTGTTGATGACTCTCATGTGCGCAGGCGCACTACGCGATGATACAATCGCCAATCTCAATGGAGAGAGCTCTACCGTAACAGGCAGACATTCTTGTATCTTGGATAGTTTCTTCAACAACTTTGCAAATGGTCCTTCTTGCAATGGTACGTCTTTGTTTTCTTTCTCGTACTTACTGAACGAGTCGATGCCTTCTTTCTTATAACGTAACTCTGAGTCTTCGTTAAACAAAACAGCATCAGCATCGAAGGCGATTCTCACGGCATTTGTCGCTGGATTGAACTCAGTTGGCGGCTCGTAAATGACAGCCGCTGCGCAGTTGCTATGTGAGTCGATGACAGCCTGTACGCTGTTTTCATCTTTCGACAAAAACAAATCTACACCAAAAGCATCAATATATGGTGCAATCGGCTCGCCGCCAGAGAACGCAAGTCGCGTGATGTCAAGCTCGTACTTCTCTATAGATTTAAGAATTCTTATTCCAGTCTCCGGACTGTTCCTCGACATAACCACGACTTCAACAACCGGCTTGTGCGCTTGTTTGTTGAGTTCCAAAAGGCTCTTCACAAGATAAAAGGCCGTTCCTATCTCCAAAGGAACGTCTTGATTCTTATCTTGATATTCTCTATATTTCTTAACGCCTTCCTTCTCGAAGATGTCGTTCTCCGCTTCGAGATTGAACAAGGCACGCGCCGTAACGCCAACGACTAATACTTCTGATAAATCTACTGCCATATTTCAAGCCGTGAGCTTTGAGCTATGAGCATCGAGCAATGCCAGGAAAAATGCCACTGCTCACTGCCCATAGCTCACTGCCATTATACAAATAAATTAATAATATTCAAAATCACCTCTGATGCTTTTTCCATGCTTTCCAATGGAACGTATTCATATTTTCCATGGAAGTTGTGGCCGCCAGCGAAGATGTTAGGACAAGGCAATCCCATGAAGCTGAGGTTTGCGCCGTCGGTGCCGCCACGTATTGGCTGTACCTTTGGCTTGATGCCTGCCATCTCGATAGCCTTGATAGCTTTTTCAACGATGAAATAATGTGGCTCGACTTCCTGACGCATATTGTAATACTGGTCTTTCATGTCTAATGTGACAACATTATTGTATTTTTTGTTGAGATATTCAACGACAGACTTGAGCAATTCTTTCTTTTCCTCGAACTTAGCTCTGTCGTGGTCACGGATGATGTATTGCATCGAGGTCTCTTCCACTGTTCCTTTTATCTCAGTGAGAAGGAAAAATCCTTCGTAACCGCATGTAAATTCAGGGCGTTGGTTTACTGGCAACATGGCGTTCAACTCCATAGCGATTTGCATTGAATTGACCATCTTGTCTTTTGCATAACCTGGGTGTATGTTAGCTCCTTGGATGTGAATCTTGGCACCTGCAGCGTTGAAGTTTTCATACTCCAACTCTCCTATCTCGCCGCCGTCGATGGTGTATGCATATTTAGCACCGAATTTCTTGACATCGAATTTCACCACGCCACGACCGACTTCTTCGTCTGGAGTAAAACCAATCTTGATATCGCCGTGTTTTACTTCTGGATGTTCCATAAGATATTGAGCAGCATACATAATAGCAGCGACGCCGCCTTTGTCGTCGGCTCCTAATAATGTTGTGCCGTCGGTGGTAATCATCGTCTTTCCGATGTAATTCTGCATTTCTGGAAAATCAGAGACTCTCAACACTATGTCTTTCTCTGCGTTAAGCATGATGTCGCCACCTTGGTAATACTCAATGATTTGTGGTTTAACATCTTTGCCAGAAGCATCAGGTGATGTATCGACGTGAGCGATGAAACCGATGGCTGGAACTTCCTTGTCGATGTTTGAAGGAATAGTCGCCATTACATAACCGAACTCATCTAACTCTGCTTTGATTCCCATCGCTTCTAACTCATCTCGAAGCATTCTGAGAAGGTCAAACTGTTTTGCTGAACTTGGCTGTGTCTCTGATTCAGGATCTGACATTGTATCGACAGAGACATATCTTAAAAATTTATCTAATAACTTTTCCATATATAATTTATTTTAATCTTAATTCATTTCACTCCATACAAGAGATACGGAATAACTATATGACCATTCGCCAAAATAATAGCTGCCTCCTTTTTTGTCGCCAGCATATAATTTATAAGGAGCGCCCATTTTGTTTCCTCTCCAATTATAAACTTCAACAACGACAAAATCAGCGCCCAACTCACAAACCTCAACATAATGATTCATGTATGTGTCATTATTATTCCACGGTACTCTTCCTAATTCCAAAGACGAAAAAGGCATGTAATAAACATCATCACCGCCCATTTCTCTTCCGGTCACTTCACATTCTTTCGAAGTGCCGTCAACGAATTTAAGCATTAATATTTTTGACATAACAACATATTATTAGGTTTATTATTCTGTTTTAGCTCTCTTTGAATCCCAAATCATATAAGCGATGACAGCAACATACATGACTAATGCCACCAATGAAGCCCATGGTGTCTCTGCGAATGGAACGCCGCCGACATTGACAATCATATCTACATTAGCGAATTTGAGTATCGCGCTGACGACTCCCATCAATGCGCCACCAGCGATGAAGCCTGATGCGATGAGAGTACCTCTATTGTTACGAGCGTTGTTGAGCGCTTCGTCTTTGCTGCGTGTGCTGACGTACCATGAGATTGCGCCGCCTATTAATAAAGGTATATTAAGGTCGATTGGGATGAACATACCGAGTGCGAATGGTAATGCTGGAATCTTAGCAAAAGTGAGTATCAATGCGATGACAGCACCGATGCCGTATAACAACCATGGTGCGCTGCCGCCTGACATCATCGGTTCGATGACTGCCGACATAGCATTTGCCTGTGGAGCGACGAGTGCGCCGTCACCAACGAAACCGTAAGCTTTGTTCAAAACCATGATGACACCTGCCACTGTAGCTGCTGCGACAGCAACGCCGACGAATTTCCAAATCTCTTGATTCTTAGGTGTTGTTCCAATCCAATATCCAACTTTCAAGTCGGTGATGAATGCGCCAGCGACAGCCAATGCTGTACAAACCACGCCGCCGATGATAAGAGCAGCTGTCATACCCATCGCGCCGCTTAATCCAGCTGCAACCATGACTAAAGAAGCTAAAATCAATGTCATGAGTGTCATGCCGCTAACAGGGTTAGAACCGACGATAGCGATAGCGTTAGCTGCTACAGTTGTGAATAAGAATGAGATAACAGCAACGACTAAGATACCTACGAGTGCGTGCTTGACATTATGTACGACGCCGAACCAGAAGAAGAAGAATGTGATGATTAATACAACGACGATACCGATGACGACGAATTTCATTGAGAGGTCGCTTTGAGTGCGTTCAACTTTCTCAGCATTCTCTTTCTTGCCTTTAAACTCATTGGCAGCCAAGCCAACAGATGACTTGATAACGCCCCATGATTTTATGATACTTACAATACCAGCCATCGCGATGCCGCCGATACCGATATGACGAGCATATTCTTTGAAGATAACTTCTGGACTCATAGAACCTAAAGTCTGAGTGATGCCAGAATTCATCAAGTCGATGACAGCGTCGCCCCAGATGATGTTCATACCAGGAATGATGATAAACCATACAAGCATTGAGCCACAACATATTATGAAAGCATATTTCAATCCGATGATATAACCGAGACCTAGCACAGCAGCGCCCACATTGACCTTAAACATCAGCTTTGCGCTATCAGCGACAGCGAGACCCCATGTGGTAATTTTTGTTGAAAGCGTCTCAGTCCAAAGTCCGAATGTGGAGATGCAGAAGTCGTAAAGACCGCCTATCAAACCACTTACGACGAGTAACAAAGAATCCTTGCCTTTCTTCTGTCCGCTTACGAGCACCTGTGTAGTTGCAGTAGCTTCAGGGAAAGGAAACTTGCCATGCTGTTCTTTGACGAAATATTTTCTGAAAGGAATTAAAAAAAGTATTCCGAGGATGCCGCCCAAGAGCGAAGCGAGGAACACTTGCATGTAATTAATTTCTATGGCATAGCCCTTACCTTGTAAGATATATAAGGCAGGCAAGGTGAAGATAGCACCTGCGACCACGCCGCCGGAGCAGCCGCCGATAGATTGGATGATGACGTTTTGAGAGAGAGCGTCACTTTTCTTTGCCACGCCAGAGAGACCGATAGCGATGATAGCGATTGGTATAGCAGCTTCGAACACCTGTCCCACTTTCAATCCGAGATAAGCAGCAGCTGCAGAGAATAAGATTGTCATTAACAGACCGATAGTGACGGACCATACAGTGATTTCCTTGTATTTCTTATCCGCAGATAATATCGGTTTATAGACCTCGCCAGGAGCCAATTCACGCTGAGCGTTTTCAGGCAAACCCATGTTTTCGTTGTTGATTTTTTCCATAATAAAACTATTTTTTTATGTAGGCAAACTTACGATTTTTAAAACTATTATGCAAGAGGTTTTTTCTATCATTTTAGCCTTGAGCTATGAGCAGTGAGCTATGAGCAATTGCAACGAGTAATGAAGTAATGAAGTGATGGAGTCTCGAAACAGCTCACGGCTCATAGCTCATGGCTCAAAGCAAAAAATCACATCCTTTAAAACAAACATCTCTTTTATATGTTATATAGACAAAAGAGTTCAGCAGCCAAAAGCTAAAAGCTAACGGCTAAAAGCCAACGGTCAAAAAATAATTGGTGGTTTGGATTATAATCACGATTCATTGCTGCGGGCGGAGTGACAAAGACTTCGCCCGCCCACCCCAAGGATAATTGAAAATTGAAAACTGAAAATTTTGATTTATGATAATATTAGAACTGGATATGACAATAGTTATACCCAAAGTCTGTTGTCTGTTGTCCGTTGTCTGTTGACTTCTTAAAAATTCTTAACATCATTTCTTAATTTTTCCCTGATTTTATGTTAAAAATTGTTAAAAGCTAAATATTTCCTTTGCAAACGCTTGACAAAAGGATGAGACGGTTGTAGTTTTGTAGGAAATAAAAATTTATCCTCTAAAAACATAGTAATTTTAGGAGAAAAACATTTAAGAAATTTCCTAAATTTGCAAATAAAAAACTAAGAGATATGAAACAAGAATTATCACCAATTCAAGATGAAATAGTCATCTACCAATCAGAAGATGGCAATGTGAAAGTTGATGTGCTTTTTCAAGACGAGACAGTATGGCTCTCGCAGGAACAAATGGCTTTATTGTTTGGGAAAGGTAGAACTACTATAACAGAGCATATTAGCAACATTTTTTCTGAAGGAGAACTTCAAGAAGATAGAGGCCGTCTAACAACAAAAAGTTAGGCGGTTTCTTTTTTTATGAGCAAAACTCTGGATTATTAACATATTTGAAGATTTTTCCGTGTGGATTCTGAGATTTCGTCAGAACATACCAAAATGCGCATAAAAACGCCGATATTTTAGCAAAAAGATCCGAAAATGCCACCTTGTTCGAGAGTTTCATCAGGTTGTGAGCAATAGCTTTCAGACCGAACTCGACATTGGTTCCGGAAAGGCCTTTGAGCCTGAAGCGTTTGAACATGCCGTTCGCCTTGAGCTGTCCGAATACAGCCTCCGGCTCTATCGGACGCCTGCTTCTGTGCATGAGTCCTTCTTCAGAAGTGAGCAGACTCCTGACCATGTCCTTGTAGGCGTTGAGTCTGTGGTTCACCTCTATGGTCCTGTTCCCCTTTGCTTTGTGGCATTTTGCTCTGAGCGGACATCCATGGCATCTCCTCGCCATGTATATTGATACGGTCTGCTCGAAGCCGCTTTCCGTGTAGCGCTTCTCTTCTCTGACGAAATCCATATGCTGTCCCATCGGGCAGACGTAGTAGTTGTCCTTTTCATTGT
>JAZUCH010000097.1:0-36983 GCA_045639025.1 Bacteroidales bacterium | reverse complement strand
CCACAAGTTTAGTTTAAGAAAATAAAAGCAACCGTTTTTATTGTACATATTCTCCTCCGTCGAATTGGCTTATATTTTTTTTCTTAGGCGAAAAATGCTTGCATTTGCATCCGCAATGATAAGAAAACGCATGCCCCTTTGAGGCAGTTTCGGATGTATGTATCAGTTCATTTCTCCAACAGATTGCATTATTTCACTAAATCCTACCTTTATATTGCGAATTCTTCTTATCTTTGCGCACTAATTTTTAGTGGCATAATAATGATTCATCTTACAAAAATTTTTCGTTTCGAAGCAGCTCATGCTCTTATGGGTTATGATGGCAGATGCCGTAACATTCACGGGCATTCTTACGAGATGCGCGTCACCATCAAAGGCATGCCAATCATGGATGACAGCAGTCCTAAAAACGGAATGGTGATGGACTTCGGCGACTTGAAGAGAATAGTGAACGAAGAGATTATAGACCATTACGACCACGCTTTCATCATAAACCATAACATGCCTCAAGACTTTATCGATGAGGTGAGACGCAACTACGAGAGAATCATAGTACTTCCTTATCAACCTACTACAGAATTGATGCTCATCGATTTCTCAAAGAAAATCAAGAGCAGACTGCCTGAAGGAATCCAGCTCGTCAAGATTTTCTTGAAAGAGACAGAAGGCTCTTTTGCTGAATGGATTGAAGAATAATCGAATATTATTTATATTAATAAATTTAAACAAGTATGAGAAAGTTTTTAACTACTTTGTTGCTTTTGGTGTTTTTGGCACCATACGCAATGAGAGCTGATGAAGTCATCATTGGCACCGGTACAGAAGAAGACTATTCTGTGCCTTTCAACACAGGTTACACTTATTCATGGAACGAGACTATCTATCCAGGTAGCGAAATCGGCGGTGCATGTACAATCAATGCGGTCTCTTTCAACTGCAATGCTGCTGACACAATCCCAACTCTTACATTGACAGAAATTGACATCTACATGGGCGTCACTCAAAGAAACAATATGTCATCCATGTTAGACTGGACACCAGCAGAAGACCTTACTCTTGTTTACTCAGGAGAGAACGTCCTCATTGGTGACACCAAATGGGAAACATTCACTTTGGATTCTCCATACTACTATAACGGCAACGGCAACCTTGTTGTTGTCATCGCTAAGAAAACCGATTTCGATTTCAATATGCAATTGAAATGGTATTACACAAAGTCAGCTGAGACAGAAAACACTGTTATGTTCCGTCGTAACGACAGCACAGAATCAATAGCTGATGAATTTCCTAACGGCCATCAGGCTAACGGAAGATTGTCATACAGACCTAACATCAAATTAGATGTCACATACGGTGAACTCGACTCTCCATTGTCAGCAAATCCTTCTTCATTGTCACTCGGTCATCGCCCTGTAGGTGCTTGGATGCGTCCAGTAGAAGTTGAATTGACAGCAGAAGAGCCTTTGACAATCACTTCTATCTCATCATCAAATCCATTCTTTACAATCAGTCAGGTGGAGTTGCCTTATGAGATGACAACAGAAAATTCTCTCACATTAAAAGTCTCTCACTTCTCAGGCAACGAAGGACAACAAAATGGTTCTATCATCATCAACCATACATTCGGCTCTGATGTCATCCCTATGACAGCAACAGCTTATACTCCACAAAATGGCGACGTATGGGAAATGCCAAGAGTCATAAACGAATATCCTTACTTCGATTCTCCAGAATATAGCGCATTGCAAAACAATTATATGCTTCCTGGCAATGAACAAGACGGCGCTGACGTGGTTTATCGTCTCAACTTCTCAGAAGAAACAACATTATCAGCATCAGTAGTAGGCGCTAACGCTAAGGTGGCTTTATACGCAGCAAACTTCAACGGCAAAGGCGGTCCTGATGTCAACAACTATTACGGAGCTGACCCAGAAGATGACGACGACGACAACGACGATCCAAATGAAGAACCACTTGGCGAATCTTTCTTCTTCGACTTCAACAACGGTTCAATGGAAGGCTGGAAGACAAAAGACGTTGACGGCGACTATTGCAACTGGGCAGTATCTAACGGCGGCGGCATAGAAGGATACGAAGGAACAAAATGTATCTACTCAGAATCATATTCATCAACATCAAACGGCCCTCTCACTCCAGATAACTATATCTACACTGACGGTGTTTATACAATAACAGAAAACTCAGCACTCTCATTCTATGCATTGCCACAAGACACTTACTACAGCGATGAACATTACGGTGTCGTTGTCTCATTAGACGGTGTTAACTTCACAACAATCTGGGAACATACAGTACAATATGACGAAGTAGCAGAATGGCAATACAAAACAGTTGACCTCAGCGGCTATGCTGGACGTAATATCTTTGTAGGATTACGTCACTTCAACTGCACAAACGAATATGCTATCCTCATCGATAACGTACAGCTTACTTCAGGCAACAAAACAAGAGGAGGCAGTATCAACAACCAAACAGTTCCTGCAGGCGTTTATTATTTAGTAGCTTCTGCAACAGAACAATTCTCAATCTCTATCAACACTGGCGATGGCGGCTACAATATGATTGCTGAAGTTGTCGCTCAAGAAATTGACAATAGCAAAGCTAGCATCGTATGGAGCTGGAATTTCATCGACAATGATAAAGAAGAAACTCCACAAATGTCTAACTTCAAAGTCTATAGAAAGAATATCTACACAAACGGTGAAGCAGAACTCATAGCTGATAACGTGACAGACACAACATACGTCGATGCGACATGGGGCAGCACAGCTCAAGGCATTTACAAATATGGCGTATCTGTTGTTTATGCAGATTCAAAATATGAAACACCTGTCACCTGGTCTAATAGCTTGGACAAGAATATGACAGTAGCTGTTACAGTCAATGTTGACGCTGCAAATGGCGCTTCAGTAGCAGGTGCTCAAGTGACTTTCACAAACGTAAATGATGCATCATACGCATATAACGCTACTTTAGATGCAACAGGTTCTTACACATGGAACAACTTCCGCATTGGCACTTATAAATATACTATCGCTATGGAAGGCTTCGAATCATGTGCAACAGATGAAATCATTGAAATTACTGAAGCAACAGTTGTTGAATGTACTCTCGAAGAGAATTTCAGTATCGGCGATTTCTACGTCTCTCCAACAGGCTGGGCAATGTGGGACGGCAATTCTGACACTTATTCAGTTGTTTTGGATGGAACAACAATTGCTGAAGTGACAACTACTTACTATCAATTTGATGTTACAGGCCTCGTTCAAGGTCAAGAATATACAGCAAAAGTTATAGGCGATGAAACAATGGAATACACATGGACATACAAGGCATGTGATAACTTCGTAAACGCTAACGAATTTGAAGCTGTTGTCAACGGAAATACAGTAGAACTCTCATGGCAACTTCCAATCGGCGCATGTGCAAAAGAATTCATGTACGACTTTGAAGACGGTACATTAGACGGATTCGTCACAATCGATGCTAACAACGATGGCGTGTCATGGATGAACTCTAACCAACATTCAACTGTTGACTGCGGTTATCAAAGTCATTACAGCGCAATCTCATGTTCATACTATAACTTCTACGATATCCAACCTGACGATTATTTGGTTACAGCTAAGAAATATAATATCACAGCCGACTCTAAGCTTGTCTTCAGAGTATGTGCCGAAAACCAGATGTACAGCGCAGAACATTACGGTGTTGCTATCTCAACAAACGGCAATACCAATGCAGCCGACTTCACCATGATTTGGGAAGAGACATTGACAGCTAAAGAAGGCGCAAAAGCAGAACGCAACGAACGCGCTCAAGGTACATATTATGAAAAAGTCGTTGACTTAAGCGCATACGCAGGTCAGGATGTTTATATCGCTATCCGTCACTTCGACTGCTTCGGTCAGTTCTTCATCAATATCGATAACTTGACATTGACAGCATCTTCAAAAGAAGAGCCTAACTTCACCGATCTCGAAGTACTCGGCGCAATGGTATATCGTAACGGCGAACTTCTTACAGCAGAACCAATCGACAAAGAATCATATACAGACGTAGCTCCAGCTTATGGCGACATCGAATATTCAATCAGAGTTGTTTATGGCGGCGAAGAAGATTCATACTATGCAATGTCATGCCCATTGACAGAAGAAGTTACTGTGGTAAGAGTATGCGATGCACCAAAACGCCTCTACGGTGAAGAAGGATACAACGAAAACGGCGAAAACGGCGTAGCATTGGTTTGGCCTTATACATTACATGGTTCAGAATGGATGTATTATGATGATGGTACTGTAGTTACAGCTCTCGGCATTGGTGGCGAACCATTCTATTGGGGCATCATGTTCCCAGCTGAAGATCTCGAATTCTACGGTGGTACATATCTTACAAAGGTTGCAATGTACGACAGAGAAGGTCACGATGGTAACATCAATATCTATTATGGCGGTGACGAAGCTCCTGAAGTCTTGGTTCACAGTCAACCTTATGCATGTACAGGATCAGGACAGTTCGTTGAGTTTGACCTCACAGCTCCACTTCCAATAGATCCTTCTATGAACTTGTGGGTTACTTTCAACAACAATAATGGCAGTTACCCAGCAGCGGTATGTAATCCAACAGATGATCCTAACGGCCGCTGGATTTCATTCGACGGCAGCTATTGGGTTGATGTCGCTACTCAAGCAATGAACTACACATGGATGATTCGTGCTTTCGTGACAAGCGAGCTCAAAGGCACTATGGAACTTGATAACAGCAAAGAAAACGTCTTCGAACATTATAACGTATATCGTGGCACTTCAAGCAGCACTATGGAAATAGTAGCAGAACCAACAGCAGGTAATTACTTCGACGTGGTTGAACCAGGCACATATTACTACCAAGTCACATCAGTTTATACTATCGATGGAGAAGAATGTGAATCAGCACCAGCTGACTCATACGAAAATCCAGAACAAGATTATATCGTTGTTGATGTGACATCAATAGATGAAAACGGCGTTGAAGGCATGATGATTTATCCAAATCCAACTAAAGACTTTGTCAAGTTCAAAGTTCAAAGTTCTGAGTTCAGAGTGATAAAAATATACAACAGCTTAGGAATGTTAGTTGAAGAAATAGAAGTCAATGCTGAAGAAGTTGAGATAAACCTCTCAGCTTATAATGCAGGAGTTTATTTCATCAATATCGAGACTGAAAACGGCGTCGCTGTTGAAAAAGTTATAAAATTCTAATAGAAGAAGTTCTAAAGGTTTTATAGAAAAGAGGGACTAAAGGAAAGAGGTGAAACTCTCCTTTAGTCCCCTTTTTTTTAGAAATTAAGAAATAAGAAACTCAGAATCTCAGAATCTCAAAATTTTCTGAGGTTTTGAAGTTCTGAGATTCTGAGATTCAAAAAAGTCACGTAGTGACGACAGACTCCATGCAGGTATGAAGAGCGAAGCTCGTAATGCCTGCAATTAAGACCGAATATTAATCAGAGTGCCGAAGGTACGACAGAAAAAAATCATCCATAATTCTGTCGCACCTTCGGCGCTTCGATTTTTAAAAACATTGTTTTGCAGGGACTTCGTGTTTCACACTACGTCACCTGCCTGGGAACTGTCGTTCCTTCAGAACTATTTTAGGAATTGAGGAATAAGAACCTCAAAATCTCAAAACCTCAGAATCTCAAAATTTTCTGAGATTTTGAAGTTCTGAGATTCTGAGATTCAAAAAAGTCACGTAGTGACGACAGACTCTAGGCAGGTATGAAGAGCGCAGCTCGTAATGCCTGCAATAAAGACCGAATATTAATAAGAGTGCTGAAGGCACGACAGAAAAAAATCATCCATAATTCTGTCGCACCTTCGGCGCTTCGATTTTTAAAAACATTGTTTTGCAGGGACTTCGTGTTTCACACTACGTCACCTGCCTGGGAACTGTCGTTCCTTCAGAACTATTTTAGGAATTTAGGAATAAGAACCTCAAAATCTCAAAACCTCAGAATCTCAAAAATATTCTGAGGTTCTGAGATTCTGAATTTCTTGGATTAAAAAAAACTTGTTGTCTTGTAGTCTTGTTGACTTGTAGTCTTTTTTCTTATCTTTGCATCTATGATATCAGTACAAAATCTTAGCATGCAGTTTACAGGTGAAGACCTCTTCACCGACATCAATTTTATGATTCGCGAGAAAGACAGAATAGGCCTCGTCGGCAAGAACGGCGCTGGCAAGACTACTCTTATTCGTCTTTTGTGCGGACTCGAACAACCTTATAAAGGCGACGTGATAATGTCGGACGACGTCACTGTCGGTTATCTTCCTCAGGAAAAGAATGTCAAGAGCGAGAAGACTGTCCTTGACGAGGCGATGACGGCTTTTGAAGAATATTACGAGATAGAACGTCAGCTCGCTAAATTGCAGGATGAACTTTCTAATAGAGAAGACTATGAGAGCGCTTCTTATCAGCGTCTCTGCGAGAAGATGAGTCATCTCAACGAGCGTCTCGCAATCATGGGAGGTCATTCCATCGAGGGCGAGGCTGAGCAGATTCTCATAGGTCTCGGCTTCGAACATAACGACATGCAACGTCAGATGCGAGAGTTCAGCAACGGATGGCAGATGCGTGTGGAACTCGCCAAGATTCTCCTTCGTAAACCTAAATTGTTGCTCCTCGACGAACCTACCAATCACCTCGATATCGAGTCAATACAATGGCTGGAAGGTTTCTTGAAAAACTATTACGGAGCTATCTTCATGGTGTCGCACGACAGGGCTTTCCTCGACCATATCACCATAAGAACGATAGAGATTTCATGCGGTAAGATTTATGATTATAAGTGCTCTTATTCCGAATTTATTGAGAGAAGAGAAGAACGTATTGATATACAGAAAGCTGCCTTCGACAACCAGCAGCGTGAGATAAAAGAGATTGAAGCTTTCATCGAACGTTTCAGATATAAGGCTACTAAAGCCAAACAGGTGCAGTCGAGAGTTAAACAGCTCGAGAAGATGGACGTGGTGCAAATAGACGACCAGGATAAGTCGGCTATGCACTTCAAGTTTCCGCCAGCACCGCATTCCGGCAAGGTGACTCTCGAACTCAATAGTCTGTCGAAGTCATACGGCGAGAAAAATATTCTTAACAATATAAACCTTCTCATCCCAAGAGGGGAGAAGATAGCTTTCGTGGGACGTAATGGCGAAGGTAAATCTACCTTGTCTAAAATCATAGCCGGCGTCTTGGATTATGAGGGCGAGATGAAACTCGGGCACGAGGTGAAGATTGGTTATTACGCCCAGAACCAGCAGGATATGTTGGACCCGGAGAAGACTGTCTTCGAGACACTCGACGACGTAGCTACTGGCGATATGCGCGTGAAGGTGAAGTCGCTGCTCGGTGCTTTCCTCTTCAGCGGAGAGGCGATAGAGAAAAAGGTGAAGGTGTTGTCGGGCGGTGAGAAAGCACGTCTCTCATTGGCTAAGATGCTTCTTTTCCCAACGAACCTCCTCATACTCGACGAGCCTACCAACCACCTCGATATGCTGTCGAAAGATATCCTCAAATCGGCGTTGCTGCAGTTTGACGGTACCTTGATAATTGTCTCTCACGACCGTGACTTCCTCCAAGGTCTGACAAACAAGGTTTATGAGTTTAGAAAACCTAATATCAAAGAATATATCGGCGACATCTACGATTTCCTCGAAGAGAAGAAAATGAAGGAACTCGACGACCTTAATAAAAAGATGAAGTCGATGCCAACGGAAAACAATATCTCTCAAGGCAAGTTAGATTACGAGACTAAGAAGCAAAACGACAGAGAGATAAAACGTATCGAGAGAGAAATAAAGAAACTTGAGGAACAGATTGAATCTTTGGAGAATGAGATTGCCGAAATGGACAAGGTGATGTCATCTCCTACAGACTATCCTGATATCAATATTGATAACGCTTGGTATTCATCATACGGAGAGAAGAAAGAAAGACTTCAAGATCTGATGAATCAATGGGAAGAGAAATCTATGAGTATTTAAAAATAAAGGCGGTTGAAATTTCAACCGCCTTTATTCTTATTCAACAACTACCATTGGCATCAATGCTTGGATGCCTTCGATTTTGCTGATGTTTTCTATTGCTTCGAGATATTTATATGAAGAGCCTAAGTTTTTCTTCATGACAGCTTTTGTATAATAATCTTGTGTCTCTGTCTTGAAGAGATTTTCAAGTGGATCTTCTTGTTTAGGGAATTCTTTTATAGAATAAGAGGCAAGACCTGCTTTGTCGGCTGCGTAAGCGATAGCTTTGTCGATGCCTCCGAGTTCGTCAACCAAACCGATTCCTAATGCGTCGGTGCCGCTCCATACTCTTCCTTGTGCGATGCTATCGACGAAGGTCTTGCGCAGGTCTCTTGTCTCAGATACCAAAGTGATGAAGTTGTCGTATGTCTCTGTGACGTGTTTTTGCATCATTGCCATTTGATAAGGAGTCAATGGTTTGTATAAAGAACCGAAGTCGGAGTTATCGTTAGTCTTTACTTCGTCGAATGTAAGGCCTACTTTATCATTAAAGAAACCTTTGAGGTTAGGTATTGTTCCGAATACGCCGATAGAGCCTGTTAAGGTGTTAGGGTCGGCGAAGATATAATCTGCTGTCGATGAAATCCAGTAGCCGCCAGATGCTGCATAGTTACCCATTGAGACGATGACAGGTTTCTCTTTTGCAGCGAGTTCTACTTCGCGACGGATGACTTCTGAAGCGACAGCGCTGCCGCCAGGTGAGTTGACTCTCATAACGATAGCCTTGACTTTTTTATCTGTTCTTGCCTTGCGAATTGCTGCAGAAAGGGTAGTGGAGCCAATTGTTGTATCGTCGCCTTTACCGTCGATGATTTGTCCTGAAGCATAAACGATAGCGATATTATCTTCGCCTGTCATCATTTCTGGTCTGACCTTAGCATATTGTGTGTTCTTGATGATATTTAACTTCTTGTTGTCTGGTGTGTTGGTGAGTTCGTGAAGTTTTGCGAGAAGTTCGTCTTTGTAAATCAATTCATCGATGAAACCATTGTCAACGGCTGCTTTAGTGTCGAACATCAATGTCATGTCATCAGCCAATTTGTTGATGGTTTCGACTTTGATGTTTCTTGAAGCGCTGATGTCGTTGCATATCGTATTCCACATAGAATTCAGATATACGCTTGTCTGTTCGCGGTTAGCATCGCTCATTTCGTCGAGGAAATAAGGTTCTACTGCGCTCTTGAATTTATTGTTAGCTGGTCTGATGATTTGCATCTCGATGTCTAGTTTTTCGAGAAGATGTTTGTAGAACATGCCTTGTGTTGCCATGCCGTGGATATCTAGAACGCCGTCAGGTAACATATAGATTTTATCAGATACGCTAGCGAGATAATATGCACTTTGTGTATAAGCTTCACCATAGCTGATTATGAATTTGCCGGATTCTTTAAAGCTGATGAGACGGTTTCTGATTTCTTCGATATTTGCTGTTGATGTTCCAATAGTAGATAAATCCAAGAAAATACCTTCGATGTTAGGGTCGATGGCTGCAGCATCGATATTGTTCAAGATGTCGTTCATGCCAGCCATGTCAATCTTGTCTACATTGAAGTACATTTCAAGACTGTTGCTGTTAGTTCTTTCAGGAATGTCATAATTAAGATTCATGTAAAGAACTGTTTTGGGCTTTAACGTGACGTTAGCCTCAGATGAGTTAGCTATTGAAGCAATTAAGCTGCCGAAAATAAATATTACAACAACTAATAATAAAACTGCAGAACCGAGGAACGATGCAAAGAATGTTTTAAAGAATGATTTCATTTTTTTATGATTTATAATTAGACTTGAGTTTGTTTATTTTGCATCAAAGATACGAATATTTCTTAATTTTGCGATTCTAAAAAAAATAATTATGAAAGGACTTTCTTTTATTCTTCTTGGCTCGAATATGGGTAATCGTGAGGAGTTTTTAAATGAGGCGATAGCTATGATTGAATTGCGATGTGGTAAAGTGGTTTTGCAATCGTCGCTTTATGAGTCGGAGCCATGGGGTTTTGAGACTGAGAATTTGTTTTTGAATCAGGCTATAGAGATTGAATCGGAGTTAGGGCCGCATGATTTGTTGAAAGAGCTGCTTGCTATAGAGGCTGAGCTGGGAAGGAAGAGGAAGGAGAATTATATTGGTTATGAGTCGCGTCCTATTGACTTGGATATAATTTATTATGATGACCTCATCAATGATGATGAAGATTTGATATTGCCTCATCCTAGGCTGCATCAGCGTAGGTTTGTGCTTACGCCTTTATGTGAGATTGCGCCCGACTTCGTTCATCCTGTCTTTAAAGTAAGTAACAAGGTGTTGCTTGAACGATGTGAAGATTGTCTAGGTGTGAAGGTTAAATGAAAAGAAAAAAGAAAAGGTTGCCTGTGAGAGCAACCTTTTGTATTTTAAATCAACGGATGTTTAATCTTTAATTGTAGTGATTGTAACGTTAGCGCGGCGTAATTGTGGCAACAATTCTTTGATTTGTGGATATTGTCCCATTAACTTGCGCAATGTTTGTTCTTTGTTAGAAGAAGCTTTAAGTTCTTCAACGATTTGTTCTTTGTTTTTGATGTCAGAGCCTAAGATGGCATTGTTGAGGCCTTCCCAGTCAGCGCCGTTAGAATGAATTGTGATATGAGATTCATCTAAGTGAGTGTGGAGTTCGTTTTGAACCAAGTCAGCAGCTGCTTGAGCGCGTTCTTCAGCGAGGCGGTTGTTGATTTCGTCGCCGCCTTCTGGTGAAGCGTAGCCTTCAACGATGATGTTTTCTACTTGGAAGCCGTTTTGTATTTCTTGAGAAGCTCTGTTGATAGCGTCGATATTTGTTTGAGACTTGAGCTTTTCTGATTCATTGACAGGGAATGAGATGTTAGCATGGTTGGTGTGATAGATAGTATGTGTTTCAATTGTTTCTGTGATAGTGTCAGTTACTTTAGCTTGGTTAGCGGCATGTTCTGCCAAAGCTTCTTGGATAGCTTGTTTAACTTCGTCTATAGTGATGCAGCATTCTGGTTCTTCTTCAACTGCGTAGCAAGCGCTGTTGAGTTTGTAGCGTAAACCGACGTTGAGAGTGGTGCGCCAGTCGTTGTGTATGCCAGAAGCAACAACTTCCAATAAGTCGCTGTCAACATATTCAGTTGTGATGTCGCCATATACATCGAATTTTTTGTTTACGATATAATTGAGTTCGATACCCATTGGCACTGTCATGGCAACTTTTCTATCGTTGATACCGCGACCTTTGATGTTGTTGGCTGCTTCGAATTCGTAGCCTATATATTTTTTGCTGCCATCAGCGAAAGTTGTTCTTGCTCTGTATTGCATCTGTCCGAGACCGACGTGAGCATAAACGCCGTAACGACGAGCTTCGTCATATCCGAGGATGAATCCGACGATGTCGGCTGCTATATTGATGTTAGCTTCATAGTAATCAGCATAGTTGAGTGTGAAGCTGTTGTCATATTTGCCTGAGTAAATGCCGTAGCCCAATTTACCATAAATTCTGTAGAAGTTATTGAAGTTGTAACCGATACCAGCATTCATATTGCCTCTTACGTTAGCGAAGTTGTATTGGTTGTCGCCGAAGAAGAGAGAAGCTCCTCCGTCAGCCATGATATACCAGTAGTTGCAGAAAGGGTCTTCTCTTTTGAAGATATTAGCTTTGCTGCCCAATCTGTAGCTAGCGCCGAGGTTGATAGTGCTGAACCAGTCGTTGTGTTTGCCTGTTGCCTGACCATCGAGGAGGTCGGTGTCAGCAAAGTTAGCTGTATAATCTAAGCTGACTTTCCAGTTGTTGTTGACAGCATAGCTTACTTCAGCGCCCATTGGTATTGTAGCAGCCACTTTTCTGCCATCTCTTTTGTCGTAGCCGTTTTCGTAGATGTTGTTGTTGTTGCTGTCGTTAAGTTTGATTCTGTATCCAATTTGTCCGATACCGATATGAGGAGTGAAGTTTAATCTTCTGTCTGGGTTGAAACCGAAGATGATGTCTGTTAAGCTTATGGTTAAGTTAAGGTTGGCTTCGAAATAATTAGATCTGTCGATGCTTATGCCTTCATATTTGCCGTTCAAGCCGCCAAAACCAAAATTAGCTTTAACACCTAAAATGTTATCGAATTGATAACCAATGCCGAGGTGGCCGTTGAGACCTAATTTTAAACCTGAATTGTCACCATTCAAGAAACCTAATCCTAAGTCTCCAGATACGTATGCGTAGTCATTGAAAGTGGCAGCTTGTTTTTCAGTGTTTTCGTTTTGACCATAAAATGCCATTGGACATAAAGCCAAAACTATTATCATAATCAGTTTTGTAAAGTTAAATTTGTTCATAATCATTTATTTAGTTAAGAATTAATATAGCTTGTTCAATAATAATTTAATTTGCAAATATAAAATCTTTTTGTAAAAAATAAAATGATTTTTTGATAAAAAAGAAAAAAAAGTCGCCGAAGCGACTTGTGTTAAAATGAGAGTGATTATTCAATTAGAGCAACGAATTCTGGCATGTCGTGCATATTGGCGAATTCCATATCGTTTTTGGCGATATTTTTTATTTTATTGTCCTTCTTGATAGCTTTCGCAAGATGTTTAAGGCTTTTCTCTATGTCTTTTGTCCTTGCAGCAATTACGGCTTGTAAGTATAATGTCTTGCCGTTTTCTTCCAGGCATTTGACGGTTTCTTCAGCAATGGTGTATTTTTTATCTAAAGTCTGAGCCAATGCAACATTGTAATCACAGTTTGGATTGTCTTTGGTCATCAGTTTGATGGCTTTGTCGTAGTTGCCTTTGTAGATGTTCACAACACCTTCGTTATAGTTGGTGTTCAATCCTAGTTCTTTAGCTTGCTTGAACAATGAGGCTGCACTTTCATAGTCGTTTTCTATTATTGCGATAATGCCTAAGTTGTTGTAGGCTTCTGATAACAAGTCGTCAATTTCAATTGCTTGGTTTAAAAGATGTTTGGCGTGTTTGTGGTTGCCTTTTTCTATTGCTACGGCGCCTGCATTGCAATATGGTTCGGCATTGTTAGGATATGTCTCTATGGCAGTGATGTAAATCATCTCTTTGTTTTTCAGTTCTTTTACCAAAGATGCAGCATACATCATCTGATTGCAGCTCAATGATTTAGGATTGGAGGTGCATGCTTTGGTGATTTGTTCGTCGGTCATAGTAGGTTCAATGGTATTGACTTTTACTATGGTGCGGCGTAATGATGGCAATATGCTCTTTTCAAATTCAGGATATTGCTTGATGTATTTGTTCAGCTGAACGACTCTTTCTTCTGGTGATTGCTTCTTCAAAGTATTGATAATTATATGTTTGTCTTTGATGTTAGAATTTTCTATGGCATTCATCAGTCCGTTCCAGTCAGCGCCTTTCCCTTGTGTGATGAACTTGACATCATTGGCGTTTTTATAACTGACATGAGAATTTTTCTGAGCTGATAAAGATTCCAGTCTTTTCTTTAAAAACTCTTCTGTCATCTTGGCTCTTTTGTTCGACAAGTTTTTGTTGTAGCTCAACGGACCTTCAGGTGATGCCCATCCCACAATTTCAATGTTGTTGATGTTCCATCCTTTCATGATGTGTGATGTCAATTCGTGGATGGCAGCCTTGTTTTGCATATTCTTGTTCAAAGGAACTGCCCAATTGATGGCATCGGAATTGACCATGAAAAAAATATCGCCGTTGTCTGTCACTATTTTCTGTTCCATTTCTGGGACTGCGTATGCTGTCTTAAGTGCGCTTTTGTCGATGTGCTGCGCAGTGTTGACTATGCCTTCTGCAATTAGGAACGCATCGCATAGAGCATAGGCTTCATTGTCTTTGATGGCTTGTTGGTGATGGTGAATCTCTTCTTTGAACTTATAGACAATAGGCTCGACAATTAATAATGAGTTATACATCTTATCGTCGTAAGGAATTGTGAAAGTGTAAGAAAATGCTCCGCCATGTCTCTTGCTTACGACAATGCCGTCGCCGCTGACTTTCTCCCCGATGAAATTCATGGATGGCAATACTGTCTCGCCTTCTTCATAAATTAAAATCGGAGTGATGTTCATGACGGTTTTCTTGTTGAAATATTTTGGAGGGAACTCGGCGTTTATAGTCACAGTGACCATATTGCCTTTGTTTTCCAGAATTTCGGGCGAAGCTGTTATAGATACCTTGTCGATATGCTTCGCCATGCTTTTAACATCATGATTCTTAGCATGAAAAATCATAGGTGTCATAATCAAGATGACTACCATGATTGTCTTGAATAGTGAATTGATCTTTTTCATCTTTTGTTGTTTTTAGTTTGATTAAAACAAAGATGAAAGACCTAAGTTCAAAGTCTTGAATTATTTTTTCCAGAGGGAGTTGAATATTTCATACATCAAGATGCCTCCGCTGATGGAGACGTTGAGCGAATGCTTTGTGCCTTCTTGTGGTATCTCGATGGCATTGTCGCAATATTGTAATATTTCGTCATCAACACCATCTACTTCATTGCCGAAGATATATGCGCTTTTGTTGCTGTGAATGAATTCGTTTAACATAATGCTGCCTTCAATCTGCTCGACAGCATTGATTGTATAATTGGCTTCTTTTAAATATTTGCAGGCATCTTCAGTTGTCTCGAAATAACGCCACTTCACGCTTTCTTCAGCACCTAAGGCTGTCTTGTGTATCTCACGATGCGGAGGACATGCTGTTATTCCGCACAAGAAAATCTCGCCAATCCTGAAGGCGTCGGCAGTGCGGAAAAATGAGCCTATGTTGCTCAACGAACGGACATTGTCTAAAACAATAATTACATCTAATTTTTCAACTTGTTGATATTCAGATAAACTTAATCTGTTCAACTCTGGCATTGTTAATTTACGCATCGTATATTTATTTTACGGCAAAAATAATGTTTTATCAAAAACGAAACGAAAATAAAAATATTTATCTTTGTAGATTAAAGAAAATTTAAAACAACGGAAGAGTTTATGGCAAAGACAGATAAAGAAAATCAAGAACTTGAAACCCCTTTGATGAAACAATATTATTCTTTCAAGGCTAAATATCCAGAGGCCTTGCTGCTGTTCAGAGTGGGCGACTTTTATGAAACATTCGGAGAGGATGCCATAAAGACTTCGGAAATTCTTGGTATAGTATTGACCAAACGCGGCAAGTCGGCTGCTACTGCTACCGAACTGGCTGGCTTCCCTCATCATGCTCTCGATACTTATCTGCCTAAACTGGTCAAGGCCGGTCAGAAAGTGGCTGTGTGCGAACAGCTCGAAGACCCTAAGCTTACCAAGAAAATCGTTAAACGCGGCATCACTGAACTCGTGACTCCTGGTGTGACTTACGACGATAACGTCTTGGTTCAGAAAGAGAATAACTTCCTCGCTTCAATTCATATCGATGATAAAGAGTCGGGTGTGGCTTTCCTCGATGTGTCGACAGGCGAGTTTTATCTCACTCAAGGTAACAACGAATATATCGATAAGCTGCTTCAGAGCTTCAATCCTTCCGAAGTGCTTTGCCAGAGAAACAAACGCAAGTTGTTCATAGAGAATTTCAGTGATAAATATTATGTCACCGTATTCGACGACTGGGTGTTCACCGACGATTATGCTAACGATATTCTCACTCGTCACTTCAATACCAATTCTCTCAAAGGTTTTGGTGTCAGCGATTTTCCAAAAGGAATAATTGCTGCAGGTGCCGCGATACATTATCTGCACGAAACACAACATGATAAGATTTCTTATATAAGCTCATTGTCGCGCATCGACCAGGGACAGTTCGTTTGGCTTGACAAATTCACCATCAGAAACCTTGAACTTCTTCATTCGCCAAATGCCAATGCCAAGACCTTGATCGACGTCATCGACAAGACCTCGTCTCCTATGGGCAGTCGTTTGATGCGTCGTTGGCTTTCTCTTCCTTTGAAAAACAAGGAACAGATTATGGCGCGTTATGAGGTGGTGGATTATTTTGTAAATAACAGTGAGCTGATATCGACCTTTGAGGACTCTATTCGTCAGGTCGGAGATTTGGAGCGTCTCATCTCTAAGGTTTCGTTGCTGCGTGTCAATCCTCGAGAGTTGCTGCAGGTGGCAAGAGCGCTCGACCAGATAGAGTTGATAAAGAACCTCTGCGCTGAAAGTGAGAATCCTGCTTTGAAACTGTATGCCGAACAACTTAACGTCTGCGATAGCATAAGACAAAGAATAAAGAATGTGGTGAACACGGAATCGCCGGCTCTAATCTCAAAAGGTCACTTCATTAATGATGGCGTCGATGAGGAACTTGATTCTCTTCGTAAACTTTCTCGCTCCGGCAAAGATTATCTCATGGATATTCAGAAACGTGAATCTGCTGCCACCGGAATATCGTCATTGAAGATAGGATATAATAATGTGTTCGGTTATTATCTCGAAGTCACTAATCTTCATAAGGATAAGGTTCCTGCTGAATGGATTCGCAAGCAGACCCTTGCCAACGCAGAACGTTATATCACCGAAGAATTAAAAGAATATGAACAGAAGATACTTGGTGCTGACGAGAAAATCCAGGCTATTGAGGAGCGCCTGTATTTTGAACTGATAAATGCCTGCGGTGAGTTTGTGGCTCCTATCCAGCTTGATGCGTCGCTCGTGGCGAAGATAGACTGCCTTTTGAGTTTCGCAACTGTGGCAATAAAGAACAATTACGTTAAACCAGAAGTCGATGATTCATACGTCATAGATATTAAAGAAGGCCGCCATCCTGTCATCGAGCAGATGATGCCTCTTGGCGAGCAATATATTTCCAACGATGTTTATCTAGATAGAGAGAAACAGCAAATCATAATAATCACCGGACCTAATATGTCGGGTAAGTCGGCTTTGTTGAGACAGACAGCCTTGATAGTCTTGCTAGCTCAGATAGGTTGTTTCGTTCCAGCAGAATCAGCTCGCATCGGATTGGTGGATAAGGTTTTCACTAGGGTGGGAGCAAGCGATAATATCTCTTCTGGTGAATCTACTTTTATGGTTGAGATGAATGAGACAGCGAGCATCTTGAATAATATCTCCAACAGAAGTCTCGTTCTTCTTGATGAAATAGGAAGAGGAACAAGCACATACGACGGAATAAGCATCGCATGGGCGATAACGGAATATCTTCACGAGCATCCACAGTGTCGTGCCAAGGTTTTGTTTGCGACGCATTATCATGAGCTTATTGAGATGGAGAATTCGTTCAAGAGAATCAAGAATTACCATGTAAGCGTGAAAGAGATGAACGATAAGGTTATCTTCTTGAGAAAGCTTAAAAAAGGAGGCAGTGCTCATAGTTTTGGTATTCACGTTGCTGCTATGGCTGGTATGCCTCGCAAAGTCATCGACAGAGCTGACGCTTTGCTTTCAATGTTGGAGAAGTCGCATTCTCATGAGAATCTGAATAATGCTGTAAAAGATACTAAGAGCAACTGTGATATGCAGCTTAGTTTTATTCAGTTGGATGATCCGCTTTTGTTACAGATTAAAGAAGATATTTTAAATACAAATATCGACATCCTGACACCTGTGGAGGCTTTGATGAAGCTGAACGAGATTAAGAAGCTGCTGAGTAAAGTGTGAGTGAAATTGAAAAGAGTCACTCGCGTTACTAGGCATAAAAAAAGTCCCGATAAAAATCGGGACTCTGAGCGGAAAACGAGACTCGAACTCGCGACCCCGACCTTGGCAAGGTCGTGCTCTACCAACTGAGCTATTTCCGCATTATTTGTTAGAACGTTGTAAAGTTTAGTTTTGTACCTGAGGCCGGAATCGAACCGGCACGCCCGAAATGGGCACAGGATTTTAAGTCCGGCGCGTCTACCTATTCCGCCACTCAGGCACTTATACTATCCTTACAAAAAACCCCGATTTTATCGGGATTTGAGCGGAAAACGAGACTCGAACTCGCGACCCCGACCTTGGCAAGGTCGTGCTCTACCAACTGAGCTATTTCCGCGTTGTTGTTTAACGGTGCAAAGATACGCAAAATATCATTCCGCGCAAGTACTTTTTAAACTTTTTTTTTAATTTTTTTTTATTGTTTGAAAATCAATATATTTATAAGGTGTTTTTAAGGAAAAATAAATGTATAATTCTTTTAAAAAAGGATATTTTAGTTTTTAAATGGTATTTTCTTTAGATAAAATATCACAAAAATATAAAGATGATGTTTTTTTAGATAAAAAATAGCAGTGAAAATATTGTTGGTTTTAGCTTGTTGTCGTGAAAAAATCAAGTGGATTTTTATATTAAAATTTTCTTGGTCATAAAACAAAATAAATGTTATCATTTTTATAATTTTGCAGCGTAAATAAATTTATGTAACTATGAAAAATAATTTCTCTATTTGGCAAGAAATCAGAAGCCACATTATTATCACATTGGCAGTTGCCTTGTCAGCGATAGGCTGGTGTGCTTTTCTTATCCCTAATCAGATGTTGGGTGGCGGCGTGAGCGGTCTCTCAACCATTATTTATTGGTTGACTGGCATCCCAGCTGGTGTTATGATTTTTGTGCTGAATGCAATCCTTATTATTATTTCTTTTAAATCATTGGGAAGAAGATTTGCAATCAGTACAATTTATTCTGTTATTATGACATCTGTCATGTTCTATTTTGGTCAGGAATATTTTGGAGACACTCCTTTGATTACTGACAAATTTCTTGCGTCTGTGTTAGGCGCAGCTTTGAATGGCGTTGCATGTGGTGTTATTTTCCTTGAAGGTAGTAGCACTGGTGGAACAGATGTCATAGCTGTTATGATAAATAAATATCGTAACGTGACAATAGGTCGTCTCTCCTTATTTATTAATGTAGCGGTTATTGGATGTTCTTATTTTGTTTTTAAAGACCTCGAACTTTTGATTTACAGTTATGTCGGTCTTATGGTTACCAGTTATACTATCGATATGACGATGAACGGCAGCAAGCAGTCGGTTCAGATGTTTATCTTCACATCCAAGCCTCATGAAATAGCCGACAGAGTGGGAGACGAAGTGCAACGTGGTGTTACTATGATAAAAGGAACAGGCTGGTATTCAAAGAAGGAGTCTGAGATTGTGATGGTTGTAGTTCGTAAGATAGAGTCACAACGCGTCATCAGAATAGTGAAACAGGTTGACCCAGCGGCTTTCGTTTCAGTCAATACTGTTATGGGAGTTTATGGAAAAGGATTTGAGATGATGAAGAAATAGAAATATAGAACTTTAAAATTCTAGAATTCTAGAATTTTAAAGTTCTAAAGTTCATAAAAAAAGCGGTCGAAAGACCGCTTTTTTGTTTTATTTGATGTTAAGTTTTTTCTTGATGCTTTTTGGAAGAGCGTCTTTGTGAAGAACGATGTTCATAGTTTTGTAACGTACGAAAGCTTCTGATGCGTAGAATGTACCATCATAGTTGCCTGTTACGCCCCATGAGTTCTTTACGATGAAGTAGTTGTTACCGAGTTGATCTTTAGCTTTACCGTAGATGATCATACCGTGGTCGTCGCCTGTTTCATAGTTGTCGTAAGCGATTTGGCGTTCTTCTTGAGAAACCCAGCGTTGTGGAGTTGGTTGTGAGTAAGCTTCTTTAGCTCTTTGTTCTGCGCTGAGACCTGCCCAACGTGCTTTGTCTGTAGCAGCGTCGTTGTTTTCTTTTGCATCGAGGTCAGGAAGAACCATGATACCGAAGTTGTCGCCTCTTAAGAAACCTTTTTCACTTACGTCTGAACCCCAAGCGAAAGTATAACCGTTGTCGATAGCGTGGTTCATAACTTCCATGAGTTCGTCAATTGGGAGGTTGTAAGCTGTGCCCCATCTCCAGTTGTCTTGTACTTCGATGATGAATTCATCGTAGAATGGATGGTGTGAGAATGATGCTAAGTTTACATAGTCATCTGGGTTGAAACCTGTTGATTCTGCGAATGATTTTGGAGTATATTCTTTACCTTCGTAAACGAATGTTTCTGGACGTTCGCCGATGTAAGCGTTGAGGATACCTGCCAAAGCTTCTTTCCATAATGGATTGCCGTTAGCGTCTGTTTGGAGTTTTCTGCCTTTAACGATAGCTTCTACGAATGGGTCGCAAACTCTTGAGAATTCTGAGAAGTCTGATAATGTGTCGTTGTGTTTAACACCAGCTGGTAATTCTGAATCTGGAACTAAACCGAAATGTTTGATACCGTAAAGTACATCGTAGAATGAACCACCTTGTGAGAAAGAGATGTCACCGTGTGTACGAACTGTTGCTTGAGCACGGTCCATGTATGTGTTCCATACGATGAACATTTCTGAGAAGTCGTATGTCTTGCCTGTTGTACGTAACAATTCAGCTTCAACGAATGATAATGTTGAATAGCACCAGCAAGTACCTGCTGCGTTTTGGTCTTTCATTGATGTGATAGGAAGTCTTACTTCTTCTGAGAAGATCCAACCTTCTTTTTCAGGAGCTTGTTCAGCTTCTTGTGCGTTTGCTAAGCCTGGCATAACGAATGCGATAGCTGTAGCTGCTAAGAATTTTTTGAAGTTCATAGTTTTTAATTTAAATGTGTTAATAAATATTATAATCCTAATTTGGTTTTCATTTCTTTTGTCATGCCTTCTTTGTTTAGGGTGAAGAACATTGTGTGGAGTCTTACGTATGGCTCTGAGCAGTACCAGTAACCTTCGTAACCGTATTTTTCACTCCATGAGTTCTTGACTTTGTAGTATTTTGTTCCGTTTTTGTCGTAAGCGATACCAACGATGAGCATGCTGTGGTCGTCGGTTGTCTGACCGTTTTCGTATGCTTCTTGGTGCATTTCTTCTGTGACTTCTTTTTCAGGCATTACGCTTTCGAATTTGTATAATGAAGCGAGGATTTCAGCATCGCTCATTTTCTTGTATTTCTTAACGTCTGATTGTCTGATTTTTTCTACATCGTCTTCGAGAACGACACCAACGCCTGCGTTACGACTGAAACCTTTATCGCTGACGTCTTGAGCCCAACCTACAGTGTAACCGCTGTTCAAAGCGTTGTCGAGTTCTGCCATCAATTCATCTAAAGGCATGTTGTATGTCATTGTGTTTGTCCAGTTGTCTTGGATAGGCATGATGTATGGTTTGTAGTTGGCGTGGTTTGTGAAAGCGCCGATTTGAACGTAGTCTTCGATGTTGAGAGGATATTTCTCAGCAAATGATTCTGCATTATATTCGTTGCCTTCGAAAGTGAATGTTGCAGGGACTTCACCGAGGTAAACGTTCAAGATTTCCTGAACCATATTAGGCCATGCCTTGCTGATTTTTCCGTTATGTTGTTTGTTGACGATTTTTCCGTATTCAGCGAGGACTGTGTGAAGTTCGCCATGTTGGTGTATTTTTTCACCTAAAACGAGTCCGTTGTATGCTTCGTCGGTCATCATGCCGTTTTCGTTGATAGCATATAAAGCATCGAATACTTCGCCGCCAGGACTGAAGTTGCATACGCCTTGCATGCGTACATATTTCTCGAATTTATTGGCGTAAGCCCAACGTACGAGATACATTTCTGAAAGGTCGATTTCTGTATTGTATTTTCTCAAGATTTCAGCTTCAATCATTCCGAGACCTGCAAAGCACCAGCAAGTTCCTGATTGTGATTGGTTTTTGACTGATGTGTGAGGAACGACAACGTCGTCTGTTATTTCATAAACGCGCTCTTGTGCTAAGAGAGACACTGGCAATGAAAGTATGAAAGCCAATGCTAATAAAACGATAGTTTTTGTACGATTCATTTTTTTAATGTTTTGATTTATCAAATTATTAACGAATCGACAAAGATAAAAAAAATCTTGTTGTGAGACAAGATTTTTTTTAGAGGTTTAGAGGTGTTAAATGGAATAGAGGTCTAGAGGTAAATGGGTGTTATGATTTTATGGTTTCTGAGTTCGTCGAAGGCACATTATTTAGCACTTCGACAGGCTCAGTGACCTCATTATATAACTCTATAATAATTCCAAATTCCTAATTTCTAATTATTCTAAAAATGTTTCCTTCAATTTCAACGAAATAGATTCCAGGATTGAAACTGCTCATGTCAATGACTGTTGACTGTTGACCATTGACTGTTGTCATCTTAATTCCGTAAATGTTGTAAACCTTGATTTCCTTAACGTCTTCATTTGATTTAATATACAAAACATCATCAACTGGATTTGGATATATCTCGAATCTGTTTTCCATCTCTTCTATCGATTCGCCTTTTATCTCAAATTCAAAAACGTCTGATGGCAATGACTCTCCGTTCTCGCAATTTGTGACTACTGTGAAATAATGGCTGCCTTCTTCATCGAATCCTTTAACGTATGATGTCTCTGTTGTTGTGTCTAACTTGTCTCCATCCAGATATATGGTGTAGCTTTGTGCATTGTCGATGGCGTCCCAGTTCATCGTGACTTTGAAATTTTGTTCAAAGTCTTCGGCGTCTTGTTCTATCGTAGCTCCTAGGTTGGTAGTTGAGAAGCAAGGGTCGTCAACTTCTATGGTAGCGCATGCTTCTGGAGTGAAGGCTGATGTTTTGTCTCCTTTTATTGTTCTCACTCTGTAGCAGTATTCCATTCCTAATTGAATGCATCCATCGTTGTAAGATGTTGATGTAGTTTCTAATAATAACTCTCCTCTGCGGTATAACTGATATGCTGTCGCTCCATCCACGGCGCTCCAGTTTATCTCAATGCTAGTCTCATGTGCGTTGGCTTCGATATTTTCCGGCACATCGATGTCGGCATTGACTTTATATATTTTCGCTACTGATGTCTTGTCTCCGTATAAAGCAACGACTTCAATGATATACAAATCTTCGGTGTTGGCAATGCTATGTGATGTTTCTGTTGTCTTTTCTAACAGTAACTCGCCGTTGACATACAAATGATATCCTGATGGCGTAGCTTGTTGTGGAGCCTCCCAACTGATTGTCATCTCGTCGCCGTTTTGTTCTGCGATGATGTTGCTTGCAGTATAAGGATGTGATGTGTATTCGTAGAGATAATGGCTGTTGAAGATTTCTTTGGTATTATAGTCTTGTATCCATAATGCCACTTCGAGGTCGTTCATCTGTTCAACGTTTGAATTGAAGAGATTATATGTGTATTCGAAGTTTTTGGTCTCTCCAGCTGCTATGCTGAAGGTGTTGCCTTCTGCGCTGTCGAGCATCTTCATCATGATGTGGCGGAATTCGTGTTCGCCATTGCTGCTTGCATTTCCTGTTGTTATCTTCTCATTGACAGAGACGAATAGTCTTGCATTGTCAAGATTTACGTAGGAAGTGACGTCGGCTGTTAATGTTATGACTTTGCCGCTTGTGGTGAATGAGCCTCTGATATCTGTGAAGGCTGGTTCGTTGTATCTCTCATCCAAGGTCTCTTGCGTCATCATTGTGGCTGTCTGTCTTCCGTCGAGGTAGATGTCAGGGACGCCGCCTACTCCATAATAATTCTCTCTTGTCTTGCTGTCTTCGTTTGCATAAGGGTCGCCCATTCCAGGGAAGTCGACAGGATATTTGGTGTAGGTGTATTTCCCTGGATTGCTTGCTGTGAAATCAGCCATGTGTTGGTTTACGTTGACGCAAGGGTAACATGTAGAGCTTGAGAAATGTTCTATCATAGGGATTCTCTGAGCCTGTCCCAAAGCGATGACGAGGTCTTTATCCATTGTGTTGTTGCTGCTGTTTTCACTGCTGCCGTTAACATTGATGATGCTTACATTGACGTTATAGCTTCCTGGAGTCAAAAAGGTTGGTGTCTGGAATGTTAATGTTGCTTCATCGAAAGTGTTTATTGATGTGTTGAATGTCTCTGTTATTGTTTCAAATCCTTCAATTTCGTATGATGCTGTTATGCTTTGTACAGTGCTGCTTCCGAGGTTTTTTACTGTGAAAGGTATTTCGGTATTGCCTGCTCCTAACATATTAGGCAAGTCGATGCTTACCATCTTGATGTCGGTGTTTTCTTGTGCGGTGATGACGATGTCGTCGAAATACCATGCGTCGAAGTTGAACCAGTCGCCGTTATAATATATGCTTAATAAGACGTTGGATTTTCCCATGTCGGAGGTGACTATGTTTATCTCTTCGGTATATTTTCCAGTAGCGCTGTATCCTTTCGACCATCCGAGGTTCCAGGTGTTGCCGTTGTCGGATGATGTGGCGATGTTGATATAGTTTGTCACTGTAGAATAGTTGTCGAAGTACATTTTGAAAGTAACTATCAGACCGGATACGTTGGTCAGGTCAACGGCTGATGTCACTACTCTTGACATTCCGCTGAAAGAAGGCTGGCAGTTAAACTTCAATTCGTTGGCAGTGCCTCCTGCGTTGTTGCTGGCAGAAACAGACCAGTTGCTGCTGGTGTTGCCTGTTTCATGCCATCCTGTTGGCATAGCGCCTCCGTCGAAACTTTCTTGTAAGACAATGTTGTTCTGTGCAAAAAGCATTGCTGAGAATAACAATGCTAATGTTAACGATAATAATTTCTTCATAGTTTGATATAAAAAATTAAAGCAGCAAAGTTAATGCTTTACTGCTTTAAAAATGATAAACTTATTATTTTTTTATTGTTTGATGAATCTCTTTGTGATGTCACCTTTTTCAGTGTTTATTCTGATGAAGTAAACGCCATCGTTGAAGTCGCTCAAGTCAATAGTGCCGTTGAAGTTTTGTTCGCTGTAAACTTTAACGCCGATTACGTTGTAGATATTGACTTCGCTGATGTTTTCGTTAGTGTCGATGTTGAGATAATTTTCTGCTGGGTTAGGGTAGATTTCGAATCTGTTAGCATATTCTTCCAATGACTCGTCTGTTACATTGACAGTATATGGTTCTGAGAATTCTGATTCACCGTTAGCGCATACAGAATAGACTTCATATTGGAATGATGTTTCAACATCAGAGCCTGCTATGTAATAGTTTGTTGTTGTCATTCCGAATTCTTGACCGTTAATATAAACGTAGTAAGCTTGTGCGCCTTCAACAGCGTCCCATGTCATAGTGACTTTATAAACGTATGTGTAATCAGGATTGTCTTTTTCTATTGTAGCTCCGAGGTTTGTTGGAGGCAAGCATGGACCGTCGTTGCCGCCTACTACTACGTGAACAGGGTCTGTCATGTCAGACTCGCCGTCAATGCAGAATGATGTGACGTTAAAATATACTGTTGTAGGGTTGTTGTATCCAACTTCGTAAGATGTTGTTGTTGAATAGCCTTTCCATGTGCCGTTTTCGTAGATTGTGTAAGAAGTAGCATTGTCGAAAGCATCCCATGTGAGAGTTACTTTATATTTGTAAGCGAAGCCTGGAACGTCTTCTTCAACAGTTGCTTGAAGGTTAGTTGGAGGCAAACATGGGTCAACAGCAAATGTATAATAAGGTGCTAATGGTGATTCGCCTTCAGCGCAAATTGAAGCTACAGAGAAGCTGATTACTGTTGCTTCAGCGATACCGAATTCGTAATAGTTTGTAGAAACCTTGATGAATTCGTCATAGTTGAGGTATATTTGATATTCTTCTGCGCTAGCTACTTCATCCCATGAGAGAGTGATTTTGTATCTGTATCCGAATCCAGGGACGTCTTCTTCAACAGTAGCGCTGAGGTTGCTAGGAGTGAGGCATGGTGTTGCGCCTTCTTCAATTGTAACAGTGCATTTTTCTGACTCTTCAGATGTGCTTCCGTCGCTGCAATGTGATACTACTGCGAATTGGAAAGATGATTCTGTGTTAGCGCCTGCGATGTAATAGAGACCGTCGGTGTCGCCCAACCACATGCCATCAGGATAATTGTCTGAATAGAAATAGAGTGAATAGAAGTCGCCGCCTTCAACAGCGTCCCAACTTAAAGTTACTTTGTATTTGTATCCGTAACCAGGAACATCTTGTTCAACTAATGATCTTAAGTTTGTTGGAGCGTCGCATGCTAAAACTTCAGCATGAATAGCGAATGTAAGTAGTAATGTGAATAATAAATGTAATGCTTTTTTCATTTGATTTAAGTTTTTAAATTATTATTAGTGTTTGCAAATATAGTAAAAATATAAGAAATTCAGAAACTCAGAATCTCAAAACATAAAAAAAAATCTGAGATTCTGAGATTCTGAGTTTCTTTATCTCTTAATAACTTTCTTTATAACGGCGCCTTTTTCTGTATTTATCATAATGACATAGAGTCCGCTGTTGTAATGTTTCATATCGATTTTAATGTTATTGCCATCAGCATCGAATTTATCAACCATAACACCTATATTATTATATATAGTAATGCCATTGATGTTGTTGCCGCTGATAGTCACATAATCATTGACAGGGTTTGGTGTCACTACGAATGATGTTTCAAGTTCGCTGATGTTTTCACCTTGATATGTTATGCATGATGGTATTGACAATGCTGATTCGTAATCGCCATAGATTGCCGATACTTGATAACAATACATATCGTTTGTTGTTAATGTATTGTCGATATATTCTGTCTCTTCAACAGTATTGATTAAAACGCCATTGCGATAGATGTTGTATTTGTCGGCGTTTTCTATGCCAGTCCATGACATTTCAACATTTTTTCCGTTTAATGTTGCTGTGAATCCTTGTGGCATTGCGAAGTCTGTTGAGAGTAGTTTCACTGCTTTCACAGAAGTCATCTCACCATATAAAGCTTCAACTTCAACGGTATAGAAGTCGAGGTTGTTTTCTATTGTGTAGTTGAGTTCTGTGATGTTGCTTGCTACTTTCTCATTATTTACATAGACGTTGTATCCTGTTGGGTTTGCTGACTCTGATGGTGTCCATCTGATGGTGAGACTGCCAGCATCGGTAATGTTGAGATTTTGTACAGGATAAGGGTGGTCGGTGTATTCGTAGAGAAAACGGCTGTTGAAGATTTCTTTTGTTGTTGGATCTTGAATCCATACTGCTACTTCGAGGTCGTTGATTTCTTCCATATTGGTTTCCGACATATCGCATGAATATTCGAAGCGTTGGTATTCGCCGGCTTTAATGGTAGTTGCGTTGCCTTCTGAACCGCCGAACATCTTCATCAGGATGTGATGGAATTCTGTCTCGCCGTTACTTCCAACATTTCCTGTAGTTGTCTTTTCATTAACAGTGATGTATGTTTTGACATCGTTGAGGTCGACGTATGTCATGACGTCGGCTGTCAAGGTAATGATGTTGCCTTCAACATTGAATGCGCCTCTCACATCTGCGAATGCTGGTACAGCATATCTTTGTGACAATTTGCTGTTTGTTACAGGCTGAGGTGTGCCGTTCGATACTTGTAACTCGGAATCGAGGAATATCTGTGGCACTGATGATACATTATAGAATAGACATCTGTCGTAGCTGTCGCTGATGAAATAAGGGTCGCCTACGCCTGGCCAGTTGACTGAATATTTTGTATAGGTGAACTTGCCTGGATTGTTGTTGCATAAGTTGTTCATCAATGAGTTGAGCAATACGCAAGGAGCGCATGTTGAACTTGAGAAGTGTTCTATCATAGGGATTCTCTGTGTTGTTGCGATGGCAACGCTGAAGTCGCTAGATAGAATATTGTTTTCTGGATGTGAGTCTTCGTCCCATCCGTTGACTTTATTGATGCTCATGTTGATGTTGTATGAACCAGGAAGCAATGTCTCTACTTTGTTGAAAGAGAGTGTGTTTTCTTCGAATGATGTCATATATACAGAGAATGTCTCTGTAACAGCTTCTTGATCGTCGATTTGGTATGTCGCTTCGAATGACTGTATTGCAGTGCTTCCCATATTTTGTACGGTGAAGTTGACATTAAGCGGACCAGAACCGATTCTTTCGTCGATGTTGATGCTGCTGAGTTGTATGTCGAGGTCTTCTTGAATCTTGACTTCGAAATTGTCGAAGTACCAGTTGTAGAAGTTTGATGATGAGCCTTCGAAGTAGATGCAGATGAGCACTCCTTCGTAACCCATGTCAGGTGTAGTGACTTTTTCTTCAATGCTATATTGACCAGATTGGTTGTATGACTGAGACCAAATAGTATTCCAAGTGTAACCGTTTGTTGTTGATGTAGCAATACCGATGGTGCTCATCGCGCCGCTGTAGTTTTCAAAATAATGGTCCAACTTGACGACGAGATTTTGGATTCCTGTCAAGTCAACAGGCGCTGCTATAATACGGTTGCTGCCCGAGAACTGAGGACTCCAGTTGAGTCTTAACTCATTGGCGTCGCCTCCTGCATAGTTGGTCGAACTGATGGTCCAGTTGCCTGATGGTTCGCCGTCTGCACCCATAGTGGTCCATCCTTCCGGCATCGTGGCTGCATCAAACGATTCGTTAATGACATGAGTGATAGGATTTTGTGCAAAGATTGTTACCGAGAACAATAATGCAATTGCTAATAGTGATATCTTTTTCATGATGGTATTTTTTTAGTCTCAGAGACGCAAAGACGCAAAGACTCAGAGTTTTTTCTCCGTGCCTTTGCGTCTCTGTGTCATTATTTCTTAATAAATCTTTTTACTGATTCTCCGTTTTCTGTTATGACTTTCATCAAATACATTCCGTTGTTGAGCTCGCTCACGTTGATTGAGTTGCCGTTGTATTTTGCAGTTTGATATACTATCATTCCTAACATATTGTAGATGTGGATTTCTTTGACAGTTTCATTTGTGCTGATGTAGAGATAGTCATCGACAGGGTTAGGGTATATGCCGAAACTGACTTCGTTTTCTTCTACTGATATTATTGTTTGACCGATAGTTTTGAAGAGACCTACTGATTCTTTTTCGTCTTCGTATAATGCAACGACTTCTACTGCATAGTATCCGTCAGCGTCATCGAGGACGTATGTCATATCGTTTGTTTCTTCTTTCACTATATCACCATTGACGATGAGTCTGTAAGCGCGTGGATTGCCTTGTTCAGGTGCTTCCCATGAGACGTTGATTTTGTCGCCTTTTTCTAATTTGAGGTTTTGTGCTGGATAAGCGTGGTCGGTGTATTCATACAAGAAAGTGCTGTTGAACACTTCTTTTGTTTGATAGTCTTGAACCCAAACTGCTACCTCGAGGTCGCTCAATTCTTCCACATTGGTTTCTGCCATATCGTAAGAATATTCAAAGTGTTTCACTTCATATTCGTTGAGACTGATTGTCTCGCCGCCAGTGCCGCTTAACATCTTCATCATGATATGGAAGAATTCTGTTTCGTGATATTCAACGTTTTCTACAGTTCTCTTTTCGTTGGCATTGACGAATAATCTTACGTTATTTAAGTCGATATATGACATCACGTCAACTTTTACGTTGATGACGCTGCCTTCTAGATTGAAAGAGCCTTTGATGTTGACGAAAGCTGGTGTTGTATATCTTGCATCTAATTCTTCTTGTGTAACAGCATTGTATTCATTGTCTCTTCCATCGAAGAACAACTGAGGTACGTAACTGACTCCGTAATAATTCTTTCTTGTTCCAGCTTCTGCAGTATAATAATCGTCGCCAGTGCCAGGAAAGTTCATGGCGTATTTGGTGTAAGTGAATTTGCCAGGGTTGTTGTCTGTCAAAGTCTTCATATTGCCGTTGAGCAATCCGCAGTTGGCGCATGTTGAACTTGAGAATTGTTCGAACATAGGGATTCTTTGTGTGCCGCCTACAGCGATGTCGAGAGCCTTTGTCAATGTGTTGTTGGTTGTGTTTTCATCATCTGTGCCATTGACAGAAGTGATAGTGACTTTCACATTATATGATGCTGGTTGGAGATAAACTTTTTCTTCGAAAGAGAAGCTTTGAACGCCGAACTTAGCGATGTTAGCGTCGAATGACTCTGTAACTGTTACGCCGCCTACTTCATATTTAGCTTCGAAAGAAGTGATGTCGTTGGCACCAGTGTTTTGTACAGAGAAAGCGATGTCAATTTTTCCTGAAGGCAATGTTGGATGCATATCGATGCTTTCTACTTTAGCGTCGTTGTTTTCTGTTGTAACGATTTCAAAGTCATCGAAATACCATCCGTTGATATTGCTTGTGCTGCCTTGGAAATAGATACAGAACATGACGTTTTGTTTGCCCATATCGGCATTGCTGATGTTTTCGATGACTGTATATTGACCGTCTTCAGAATATGTGTGAGTCCATGCGCTGCTCCATGTGTTGCCGTTAGTTGATGTTGCTACACCGATGATTGCGCTTGTTGATTTCTTTTTGAAATAATGTCTGAAAGAAATAGTTACGCTGTTCATTCCTGTGAGGTCGATAGGTTTTGTGATGATACGAGTGATACCTGCTGCCTGTGGAGTAGGGCTGAGCATCAATTCGTTGGCCTCGCCGCCAGCGTTGTTGGTCTCTGAGATGACCCAGTTCGCTGCGCCTGTCTCTGTTGTTGTCCATCCTTCAGGCAATGATGCTGAATCGAAAGTCTCTCTTAAATGAATCGCTCTGCTCTGAGCGAAAACTGCTGTTGTAAAAAACAATGCTAATGCAAGTAGTAATGATTTTCTCATGATGATTTTTTTAAGGTCAACAGTCAACAGACAACGGTCAACAGTCTTTGTGTATGCGTGGACAAAGTCTGTTGACTATTGTCCGTTGTCTTTTATTCTACAACTATTTTTTTAATTAAACTTCCTTTTTCTGTTACGACTTCAACGAAATAAACTCCGCTGTTGTAATTTGAAACATTGATTTCTATATCGTTGGAATTCACTTCTATTTCTTCAATTAAGATTCCTAAATAATTGTGAATCTTAACCGCTGATAGCTGACCGCCGATAGCTGATAGCTTGACGAACTTGCTCGCTGGGTTTGGATAAATCTTTATGTTATTTGAAATTTCTTCTAATGATTCGCCTTTTATCTCAAACTCGAATGGCTCTGACTGTTCTGATTCGCCGTTGTCGCATACTGAAGACACAGTGAAAGAGTGTGTTCCTTCTTCGTTGAATCCTTTTACGTATGATGTCTCTGCTGTTGTGCTTACTTTTTCACCGTCGAGATAAACGACATATTCGTTGGCGTTGTCGGCTGCGTCCCATGTCATTGTGACTTTGAAGAAATGGTCGAATCCTTCTGCGTCTTGTTCAATGGTAGCGTTGAGGTTGGTTGGAGCGTTGCAGATAATCTCTTCTTCTTCACCGCCGAGGTCTATTGTTCCGGCGAGGCTTACTGACTGTTTGTCGTTTTCGTATTTAGCGATGATGCTGACGACTTTAAGTCCAGCAGCGCCGTTGAGGAATAAAGAGAGTTCTGTTGTGTTTTCTGCTTTCAACTCGTTGTTGACGTAAACGTCGTATCCAACAGGAGCGCCTTGTGCTGGTGCTTCCCATGTTATCTGCAGACCTTCTTCGCTTCCTTCAAGTTGAAGGTTTTGTGCAGGATAAGGGTGGTCGGTGTATTCATACAAGAAGTGACTGTTGTATATTTCGTAAGAGACGTAATCTTGTGCCCAAACTGCTACTTCCAAGTCGTTGGCATCTTCCATGAAAGTGGTGTCCATATCGTAAATGAACTCGAAGTGTTTTGTCTCGCCCACTTGGAATGTTGTCTCTGTTCCTTCTGCGTTTTCTAACATCTTCATCATGATGTGATGGAACTCTGTCTCGCCGTTGTAGCCAACGTTGCCTGTTGTAGTCTTTTCATTTACAGAGACGTAGATTCTTGTAGCAGGCATATTTACGAGAGCCATGACGTCGGCGCTCACTGTGATGATGTTGCCTTCCATGTTGAAAGCTCCTTTGATGTCTATGTATGAAGGAGTGTTGAGACGTTCGTTGAGGAGGTTTTGTGTGATTGAGTATCCTCCTTGGTCGATGCCGTCGATGAAGAGTTGAGGAGCGCCTGTCACGTTATAATATGACTTTCTTTCCAAGCCTTCTTCTGTGCAGTAGGCGTCGCCTTCGAGAGGCCAGTTCATCGGATATTTGGTGTAAGTGTATTTGCCAGGGTTGTTCTCTGTCAATAATGCCATCGCTTCGTTGACCATGACGCAAGGAGTGCATGTAGAGCTGGAGAAGTGTTCAATCATAGGAGTTCTTTGTGCTGTTCCGATAGCAACTCTGATGTCTTTTGCTATGACGTTGTCGTAAGTGACATCTTCCTCACCATTTACTTTTAAGATTGACAATGTCAATGTGTATGTTCCTGGAGCTAAGCTGACAGGAGTGTTGAAGAAGAAATCTGCTTTTGTTGTTGAGCTGAGGTTTGTCTGGAATGTCTCTACGACAGGAGTTTTGTTGTCGATTTGATAGCTAGCTTCGAAAGAAGTGATATTATCTACGCCGATGTTTTGCACTTTGAAACCTACTTGGTTGTCTTCAATGCCTACGATGTTAGGGAAGTCTATTGAGAGCATGCTGAGGTTGAGCTGGTCTAAGGTATAAACTTCGATATCGTCGAAGTACCATCCGTTCATATTGTTAGAGTCGCCGGTGTAGAAGATACAGAATTTGACGTTTTCTTTTCCCATATCGCTTGTCGTTACGTTGGCGACGATGCTATGCTGACCTTGGTTTTGTGTTGAATATGTTTCTTGCCATGCGATGTTCCATGTGGCGCCGTCGTCGGATGATGTTGCCACGCCCATCTGATGAGGCACGTTTTGATAGTTGTCGAGGAAAGCCTTGAATGAGAATATCACTTCATCGACGCCTGTGAGGTTGACGGCAGGAGAGACGAAGCGTGCTGTTCCGTTGAATGCTGGTCGCCAGTAGAGTTTTATCTCGTTAGGTTCGCCGCCAGCTTGGTGTGTTGGCCAGATTGACCAGTTTCCGGTGCCTGCGCCTTCGTAAGTCCAGTCGGTAGGAAGATCTTCTGATTCAAAAAATTGTCTTAAGTACGAAACTCTGCTTTGTGCTGATACCATAACAGAAAGCATCAAAGCAACAACTAAAAGTAAAGTTTTTCTCATTGATTTATTATAAATTAAAAACGCGCGCAAAGATAATAAAAAAGACAACAAGTCTACAAGACTACAAGACTACAAGACAACAAGTTTTTTTTGAACTTTGGCTGTTGAACTTTTTTTTAGTAATGGAGTAATGGTGTCAATAATGACATTATTACATTACCTGAAATTCTGAACTCCTCAGATTCTCATAAAGGCTGGCATTACTTCTATTTTTAATCCGTTGTGTTCTATCAAACGTGATTGGTTGAAAGTGATTATTTTACAATTTTTACAGCTTGGTGTAAGGCTATTATTGATTTGAAAGTATTCTTTAGTTCCATAAATATTTTTTTTGCAAATATACATCTTTTCCTTTTCGCAAGGAAAGATTTTGGTGTTTTTTTCCTTTTTATAAGGAAAGGCCTTTTTGAACCTCAAAACCTTAGAAAAAAAGGGACTAGAGGGACTAGAGGATTGAGAGTATCTCAACTCTATTCCCTCTAAATCCTCTCAACCCTTTAATCCCTCTACTCCCCGAAAATCTTCGTAATATCTTTAGCTTCTGTCTTTTTGATGATGGAGCTTCTGTATTTGCTGACGGTGTTTTCTCTTAGTTTCAGTATGTTGGCTATGTCTTTGACGCGGAACGAGAAGAACGACAGCATGCATACCGACAACTCAGTGTCAGTTAGTTCGGGATATGTCTTCTTCAGTTTGTCGAGAGCATCGGGATATACGGAGGTGAATTCTTTGAGTATCTCTTGATACATATTGTCTTTTTGCTCACGATATATCATCTGTACGTGCTGTTGTAGAGCGTTGCCTGCTATGTCTTTTTGCTTGTTGAGGTTTTTCTTGTTCCTTCTGAAGATATAGGTCAGTGATGCGACTGTCGTCACTGCGACTATCAATGATATTGTGACAATCAGTCTTTTTTTCTTTTTGTTTTTCTCCTCACGCAAGGTCTTGATTTTGGCGTCGCGTTCAGTTTTATAGTTGTTGTATATATTGCTTATATATACTTCATCAGATAGTCTGCTGTTCTCTTTTTCTATGTATGGTTCATGATGTTTTCTGCAGAATTCCATGCTGTCGATATTGTTTTCCTCTTCATATATATCAGCCAAAAGCTTAATTATGTAACATCGTGATACTTCGGGAATTTCATCGGTCTCAAAAACTTTCAATAAATAAGGCTTTGCCTTGTGTTCGTATGATGGAGTTACAGACATTAACATGCCTAATGTAACAGAGTCCCTTTTGGTGTCTAATCCGCGTCTATGTTTAAAAGCTATGATTTCATTTTCAATGATAAAAGATGAATCTTCTTTGTTTTCATTATAATAATATATTGTTGACAATGATGTTCTTGTTTTCAGATATGGTTCTATGTAATCAGAAGTCGTATCTATATAAGACTGAGCGTAATTGATGTAATATTTTACTAATTCATCATCGTCTCCTATTGTTGAATATGTCAGTGCTAAGTCGGCGGCTAAGGTTGCCATCATATTGGTGTCGATGGCATGTTCTTGATAGTAAAGGGCTTCTTTGCATGCATCCACTTGTGTGTTGAATCCCATCATTGAAAATGCAATCTGTGACAACTGATGATAGATCTTCGAGGTAAGACATATTTCGTCTTTAGTCATGTCTTCAGGAAGATATTCTATAATTCTGGCTGCCTCAATGAATTTATTGAAGGAAGAAATCAAACTGTCCTTTGGTGTTGTACCTTCTTCATGGTTGATTTTATTAAAGGCTTCTTCATAATAAGACAATGCGAGAAGGTATGTCTCCGAAGGTTCTTGAATTTTGCTTTTACAAGATATGAATGGTATTATAAAGATTATGATAGATAATATGCAGAAGAGCCTTTTCATAAAAATAAAATTTGCTTGCAAATATAGCAAAAATCCTATTTAATCCATTTTCCGCTTTCCACCTCCTTCATTCCTAATTCCTCATTTCTCATTCCTAATTTCCAAATATAGGTTCCACTTTGCCAACCCGAAGCATCTATTGAAGTAACGTCGTCTGTTATTTCTTCTTCGTGAATCTTTCTTCCGTTTATGTCATAAACCTGTAGAATCGCATTCCGTAATCCGCATCTGATATTCAAGACATCGCCTCCTGGATTTGGATAAGCGACAGCAAGATGAAGATTATTAGCGTGTGCTTCTTCGATGTTGTCGGGTTCGAAACCAAAAATCGTTGCTGGGAATTTGACAATTTTTTTAGTTATTAATGGTGAATATGGAACATTATAGCTATCGCAAACTATTATCACGCCTCCATCTTTAGTTGCTTTTATCATATCAACATCATCATGCATATTGTCATTATCTGAACCATAAAAATATGTCGCTATAGTATCCATTTCGGAATCAAGACGTTCTATAACGATCCAAGAATCACATTCTTCAAATTCCCCCAAATTCATGCTATATGCATAATATATTGAACCATCTTTTGCTATATCAGCAGCTTGCATTATCGCTTGACGGTCACGTGTTTCATCTGTCCCTCTTACTATATAGTTCAATATAGGAATATCATCGTTTATATCATTTACATTATCATCCAATTCATATAACCTATTATCTTCATATTTATAATGATGGCAATATTCAGGATTAATAGTATTAGAAGTAACAGCTAAATATGTAGTATTATGATCACTTCTTACGACCGATATATTTTGTAGCGTATGCCAACCAAGATTATAAATAGGCTGTTCTATATTTTTTACTTTTATATAATTAAAGTCTTTGTCGAAATATTCAACAGCACCATCATCTATTATATCTGTTTCTGCCACAAGATAATTTGCCCCATACAATGCATAAAACGAATCTGTTTGTATAATGTGATTTCTCCTAAATGCAGCATGATATAAACTTTGTTTGAACATGATTAAATGCGCTTTCCTATTTATTATATCTCCTTCAAAATTCATCCTCATAAATACTAATGAATCATTTAGAGCAGCATCGCTACTATTTTTTTTATGACTATCACACTTTAAATAAGCCGCTATTATATCTCCTTCATCTTCAAAAGCAGAAAATATATAAATATAACCGCTTATTTCATTTGGTTGAATTTCCCATAACATACAATCCCTACACTCGGTGGTGTCAATAGTATAACTATACTCATGGCTCTCTTCTATGCTAAGATCACCGTTTAACTTATACAAACCGACAATGGCATCAGTAGGAGGATTGTCGTAATTTTTAAAATAGTTAAAATAAGTAGAGTCATGATCTGGACTATACGACATTAAGGCATATAAACTTCCATTTTTTTCAAAGAGATATGGAGTATAGGACATTGTGTTATAACCTTCTTTGAAGAAAACTTCGCGTGCTATTTCTTCTCCTTTGGGAGAAAAAAGAGATACAGCAGGATGGCATGAATAGAAATCTCCCGCTCCGCTTCTGTAATACTCTGTAGAAGCAACACATATATTCCCGTTGCTTAATTCCTTGACTTCAACAAAAGAAAAACTTTTGTCATCATCAGCATAATAATCTAATGAGTATTCCCATTCTTGTGAAGAAGCATTGTTGCTAAAGAATAAAACCAATGCTAAAAGTGCTAAAGTTTTTTTCATGATTAATATTAGTTATTTTGTTAGAAACTCAAAACCTCAGAATCTCAGAAGAACCATAAACCTTAAACTTTAAACCAGAACTCCTGAATTCTTGTCTATAAATTTAGAGAAAAAAATCTATTTGATGTGGAAAACCTCTGTTTTCCATATTATTTTTATTGGTATTGCAGATACTCAATGGATTACGGAGTGGTTTTCCATATTCGGAATTTGTATGCTGGGATGAAGATATTGATTTCTCGGGTGAAAAATCATGGCGTTTTAAGGAAAAAGCAACGAAATCTTTGGAAGTTAGGAATTACTGTAGAGACTCTAAGTTTGCAGCGTGAAAATAAGTGAGTGGAAAATATACTAAAAAGTATATAAGTTCCGAAGACTTATCGAAAACACATCAGTTTCTATTACCTTTGCTGTATGAAGGAACAGGACTGATGGCAAGGAGG
>JAZUCH010000096.1:0-40918 GCA_045639025.1 Bacteroidales bacterium | reverse complement strand
TCATGACAGCCACAGGTTTAATTTATTTAATGAACAAAAGAAGAAAGGAAAACGAATGATGAAAAAGTTTACAGCAATAATGATGGCATTGATGATGGTGTTGACATTAACTCAATGCAAGCCAGACAAAGGCAATGAAGGCGACACACAAAACGGCTCAAAGGTAAAAGTCAGTTGTGTGATACCAATGAATAAAAACACAAGGTCAGAATTTGACAACCTTATGACCGACGGCTCAATAAAATGGAGCGCAGGCACAGAGAGAATCTATCTCGCAATACCAAACGAGACAAATCCTCAGATTGTAGAACTCACAGCTTTCACAACTGTTGAATCCAATATCTTGCTTTTCGAAGGTGAAGTGGAAGCAGGACTTCTTACAGCAGGAGAATACGATGTATGGTATTTAGGTAACTCAAAAGAATCTGGTAATTCATACATTACAGAAGAAATGGAGAATGAAGTCATCAAAAGTATCAGTGGTAGCATAGCAAGCCAAAGCGGTAACATAAACGATTTAGGCTACTGCCATATTGCTATGACAACAGTGACAGCAGAGACAGAAGGAGAAGAAGTTGTCTTGTCATTGAACGGCACATTGAAGAACCAGATTGCCATTGCACACTTAGATTTAGAAGGCATAACACAATTAAAAGGCGATGCTATTGTTGGAACAGAATACGCACTTCAATACAACAATGGAGCATTCGAATTTGCAGTTACAGAAGATGCTAAAGCAAATATTGCTATTACAGAAGGAACTTCTGCCTCATACGTTGTATTATTCCCAAATGCAACAGCCAATGTTGACTTAAAGAGCAACACCAGCAAGAAAGTAACTTTTGAAGGCGGAGTGGAAGCTAACAAGATTTATTACAAACATGTGTCAGACATGGAATATTATCCGCTTACATGGGAAGACTATGAAGAAGAAACCAATACAATTAACGGCCACGAATATGTTGACTTAGGATTACCATCTGGTTTATTATGGGCTACCTGCAACGTTGGTGCAAATTCTCCTGAAGAATATGGAGATTATTATGCTTGGGGTATGACAGAGACATATTCATCATCCAACTGCTCTACCGATGACAAGATAATGAACGACATTTCAGGCAATGCCCAATATGACGCTGCTACAGCCAACTGGGGAGGCAGTTGGAGGATGTCGACAAAAGCAGAGATACAGGAACTTATAGACAACTGCACCTGGATATGGACGACACATAACGGTGTAAATGGCTATAGGGTAGCATCAAAGACCAACAGTAACTATATCTTCCTTCCTGCTGCGGGTTACCGTGATATGTCATCGCTCTACCATGCCGGAAGTTACGGTTTTTATTGGAGTTCTACTCCGGTCGGAATAGATACTCGTTACACGCGTTACTTGGAATTCGATAATGATTATCATGCCATAGAATATTTATATCGCTTCTACGGTCGGAGCGTGCGTCCTGTATCTGGAGGCAATTTTGATGGACCAGCAGCACAATATGCATTTGTTACAACCAATGATGTTACAGAAATAACAAACGTTGCTGCGGTATGTGGTGGTAATGTCACTACAGACAACGGCTCTGCTGTTGTGGCGAGAGGCGTGTGCTGGAGCACTTTACCAAACCCGACAATAAGCGATAGCCATACCACAGACGGTAGCGGCACAGGAAGTTTTACTTCAAACCTCATAGGATTGCAGGCAAATACCAAATATTATGTAAGAGCATACGCTACCAATGCGACAGGCACAAGTTACGGAGTACAAAGGAGCTTCACTGCAATGGAAGAATCAGGAGAAATCATAAGCGGAACAGAAAACGGCTATAACTATGTAGACCTTGGCTTGCCGAGTGGTGTTAAATGGGCTACCTGCAACCTTGGGGCGGACGCACCAGAGGAATACGGTGATTATTTTGCTTGGGGAGAAATAGAACCGAAAGATACATATTCATCATCCAACTGTTCTACCTATGGCAAGACAATGAGCGACATTTCAAGCAATGCCCAATATGACGCTGCCACAGCCAACAGGGGAGGCAGTTGGAGGATGCCGACAAAAGCAGAGATGCAGGAACTTATAGACAACTGCACCTGGATATGGACGACACAGAACGGTGTAAATGGCTATAGGGTAGCATCAAAGACAAACAGCAACTACATATTCCTCCCTGCTGCAGGTATTCGCAGCAATTCATCTCTCTACGATGCAGAACGTTACGGTTACTATTGGAGTTCTACGCCTTGGATCAATACCAATGACGCGTATTACCTCGCCTTCTATAGCACTGGTAATTACGTGAGTAGCAGATATCGCTACTACGGCTACTCAGTGCGTCCAGTCATAGAATAAAAGCGATTATTTATGTAATGCATAATGCATAATTAGGGTGTTGCTCATATAAGGGTGACACCCTTTTTTTAATTGAAAAATGAAAGGTGAAAATTGAAAGTTAGCTGTCAGCTATCAGCGGTCAGCAGTCAGTTTGAAGTTTAAAATTAATTTTCAGTTTTCAGTTTTCAATTTTAAATTGCACACAGCGCTGAAGGTGCGACAGAAAAATACCTCTGTCGTGCCTTCAGCGCTTTTTATATCATTCCTGTCAAGAATGCAGGGGTTACGTGCTTCGCACTCTGAACTCTGAACTCTGACTCTGAACTCTGAACTCTGACTTATAGACTTAGTAACTCAGTAACTCAGCAACTCGGTGTCTCGGTGACTTTAAAAAACATTAACACAATTTCTTAATAAATCCTGGAAAAACGTAAAAAGTGAGAAGATAATGTAAAATACATGTGAAAAGGTCTTGACGTTTCTTCTGTTAGATTATAACTTTGCAGTAAGAATCAAATAAAGCTTATGAATAGTACAAAACAGAATACAAATCTTCAAGGCGAACTTGTAATATATCAAGCTAATGATGATGTTAAGATTGAAGTCGTTTTGAATGAGGATATGGTATGGCTTTCCCAGGGTCAGATTGTTCAGTTGTTTCAATCAAGCAAAGCAAATATTAGTGAACATATTAAGAGTATTTATCATCAGAATGAACTGGACAAGGATTCAACTATTCGGAATTTCCGAACAGTTCGAATTGAAGGGAATAGGGAAGTGCTCAGAAATATTACATATTATAATCTTGATGTTATAATTTCTGTTGGATTTAGAGTCAATACAAAGATTGGAATTCATTTTCGACAATGGGCAAATAACATACTTAAAAATAATTTGCTTAAAGGATATTCCATAAATCAAAGGATTGATTATATAGAAAACAAATTTGATACTAAACTATATAATCATGATGTTCAATTGAAAGAGATAAGTGAACAGATAAATTATTTTGTTCAGAAGTCAATGCCGCCAGTTCAAGGTGTTTTTTATGGAGGTGAAATATTTGAAGCCTACAAGTTTGTCTCGAATTTGATAAAAATAGCAAATGAATCAATAATTGTTATTGATAATTATATTGACGAATCCGTATTGACGATGCTTGATAAAAGAAAGGATGGTGTTATGGCAACAATATATACTGATAAAATTAGCAATCAATTAAAGTTAGATTTAGAACGACATAATAAACAATATTCAGCAATTGAAATACAAACAGTCAAAGATATACACGATAGATTTGTTATAATTGATAATGAAGATGTTTTTCATATAGGAGCATCGCTTAAGGATTTAGGTAAAAAACTATTTGCCTTTTCAAAGTTGAATTTACCAGTAGATGTCTTGCTGAAAGGACTCCGAACTCTGAACCCTGACCCTGACTTATAGACTCAGCAACTCAGCAACTCGGTGACTTAAAAAAGCATACCCAAAGTCTGTTGTCTGTTGTCTGTTGACAAAAAAAAGACGCCATCTTTCAATGACGTCTATATCTCTGTGTCTCGGTGACTTAAAAAAGCATACCCAAAGTCTGTTGACTGTTGTCCGTTGTCTGTTGACTTAATTAATCTAATTTCAACACAGCCAAGAACGCTGATTGTGGAACTTCTACGCTACCAATCTGACGCATTCTCTTCTTACCGGCTTTCTGCTTTTCGAGGAGCTTACGTTTACGGCTGACATCGCCGCCATAACATTTTGCTGTAACGTCCTTACGAACCTGACGTACTGTCTCTCTCGCGATGATTTTAGCTCCGATAGAAGCTTGGATGGCGACGTCGAACTGATGACGAGGGATGAGTTCTTTCAATTTCTCACACATCTTACGTCCGAAAGCGTATGCGTTATCGCGGTGAATCAATGTTGACAAAGCGTCAACGACTTCTCCGTTCAACATGATGTCTAACTTAACGAGACTTGCTTGTTGATAACCAGCGATGTGGTAGTCGAAAGAAGCGTAACCTTTTGATATAGATTTTAATTTATCATAGAAGTCGAAAACTATTTCGCTCAATGGCATCTGGAACTTAAGCTCGACGCGGTCGGTGGTGAGATATGTCTGATTCATCAAGACACCACGTTTGTCGATACAAAGTTTCATGATAGAACCGACGTATTCGTTCTTTGTGATGATTTCTGCTATGATGAAAGGCTCGTCGATATGGTCGAGTTTTGTCACTTCAGGGAGACCGCTCGGGTTGTGAACGTCGATGACTTCGCCGTCGGTGAGATAAGCCTTGAATGAAACGTTAGGTACTGTGGTGATGACGTCCATATTGAACTCGCGGTCGAGACGTTCCTGAACTATTTCCATGTGGAGGAGACCCAAGAAGCCGCAGCGGAAACCGAAACCGAGAGCTATTGAAGACTCTGGTTCCCAAACCAATGAAGCATCGTTGAGTTGTAATTTTTCCAAAGAAGCACGTAGTTCTTCATAGTCTTCGGCGCTCACTGGATATACGCCAGCGAAGACCATAGGCTTGACGTTTTCAAAACCATCGATAGGTTGGTGACAAGGATTCTCAACATGAGTGATGGTGTCACCAACTTTAACTTCGGAAGAAGTCTTGATGCCGGAGATGATATAACCTACGTTGCCGGCTGAGAGTTCGTCTTTAGGAACTTGTTTGAGCTGAAGCACGCCAATCTCGTCGGCTTGATATTCCATCTTTGTCGCGAAGAATTTCACGAGTTCGTCTTTGCGTATTGTTCCGTTGAAGATACGGAAGTAGGCGATGATGCCGCGGTATGAGTTGAACACTGAGTCGAAGATGAGAGCCTGCAATGGAGCGTTAGGGTCGCCCTTTGGAGCAGGTATTCTATCGATGATAGCTTCGAGTATTTCCTCGATACCTATATTATTACGTGCGCTGCAGCGTAAGATGTCGGAACGTTCGCAGCCTATGAGGTCAACGATTTGGTCTTCCACCATCTCAGGGTTGGCGCTGTCCATGTCTATTTTGTTGATGACAGGGATGATTTCCAAGTCGTGGTCCATCGCCATATAGAGGTTGGAGATGGTCTGAGCCTGGATGCCCTGTGTGGCGTCGACGACTAATAATGCGCCTTCGCAAGCTGCGATGGAGCGTGACACCTCGTAAGAGAAGTCAACGTGGCCGGGAGTGTCGATGAGATTCAAGGTGTAGTTGACACCGTTTCTTACGTAATTCATCTGGATGGCGTGGCTCTTGATGGTGATGCCGCGCTCGCGTTCCAAATCCATATCATCGAGAACCTGGTTGACTAACTCTTTCTGTGATAATGTCTTAGTGTTCTCTAAAAGTCTGTCTGCCAATGTGCTCTTACCGTGGTCGATATGAGCTATAATACAAAAGTTTCTAATCTTATCCATATTGCTGCAAAGATAATAAAAAAGTCAACAAGACTGCAAGACAACATGACAACAAGTCGATATTTTTTTTAGGGGTCAGAGGGAATAGAGGGAACAGAGGGAATAGAGGGAATAGAGGGAATAGAGGGACTGGAGGGGTTTTAATCCCTTAAGACCCTTGACTCCCTTAAAATCTTATGGTACATGATATTTATGTAAATGCATGGTTATACAACAAACTAAAAATTAAAATCTATCGAAGAAATGTACATTTGGCGTATGTAAAGGTGTCTTGTGATTATATGCCCGTAAATATTGTTTGTTAATTGTTAGGTTCATCATCTCACAGACAGTGCCACCTGCAGGATTCCAGCCTTACAACTATTAATTGTACATTGTTAATTATACTAAGCATTCTGCGCCATATACAGCACCCTCAGCAGACACTCCTCTATTTTTCTTACCATATCCTCAGCATTCTCGCCAACACCACCATTGAAAGTAACATCAGCCATTTTGCCAAGATTGATAGTGACATTAGTGTTGCGAGTGCCGCCTGATGCTATGGCGTTGGAAGAACCTGCGAGTTCTCCGCCGGTGCCGGTTACATTACCTGTAGTGGAATTGCCGTTGACTGAGTTCTGAAGTTGCTCGTTTATGCCAATGCCGAAACTGACCTTGTCGGAAGCTTCGCTGACATCTTCTTTCTTTTTCCAGCCCATCTCAATGCCACCGAGAGATTCCTTGGCTTTATTGACATTATCCTGGACTGACTGCGCACCGTCTGAAATTGCTTTCTTACGAGCTTCTATACTTTCATTGATAGCATTGATGGCATTCTGATTCTCTTCGCTGTCACCCATGCCGACAGCTTCTTTGAACTTATACCAGCCAAGTTTTATCTTGTCAAGACCTATAAGAAAGCCGTTGATATATGTTGTGAAATACAACTTGATGGTATCTACGAAAGCTAAGAATGTATATTTCATAAAACCGACGATGCCTTTCCACAACGAACCCCAACCTGTAATCTTTGAACAGACCCAGACTATTGCGCCTGCTAAAGCTACAGCACCTGCAATAATCAAAGTTATTGGATTCAATGCCATCACAGCATTCAATGTCGTCTGCACTCCTATCCATAATTTTTTCAGACCAATAACAATCCTTTCTTTGATGATAAGAGCGTTTAATATTAGTTCTTGTGCCGCCATGGAAATTTTAGAAGCATTCATTGCCACTGTAAGTATTCCCATTGCTGTAGCCACACCGATTATTATCGGAGCAAATTCCGAAAAGAAGCCGATTACATTACTTACGCCATTGGCAATGCTGTCCAACAAAGCTGGGAGAGTCTCCAAAAATCCCGTTGCGAAACTAAGACAAGTATCTATAACAGGCTTGAGTCTGTCGAATACATTTATTAGAAATTCGTCAAATGTATCCTTAAGCTGGTTGATTTTACCCATGGTAGAATCACCTGCTTTCTCTGCTCCCTGATAAAACAAACCGTCTTCTTCTGTTGCCCAAGCGAAAGCCTGTGCGAGCATTTCGGCAGATATTTGTCCTTTGCTCATTTTCTCTTTGAGCGACGCCATACTTTCGCCTGTATGCTTGCTAATCTCATTAAGAGGATTGAAACCGGCATTGATAAGCTGCATCAAATCCTGTCCCTGAAGCTTACCAGCACTTGTCGCTTGAGAGAATGCCAACGCAAGAGACTGCATCTTGTTGGAATCACCCATAGCGATGTCGCCTATCTGCTTCAAGGTTGAAAATGCCTTTTCACCCTCCATGCCGAAAGACATCATTGTCTTCTGCGCCTCGATAAGACCTGATTTGTCATAAACCGTAGCTTTGCCGTACTCTGATATTTTCTCAAACATTTCCTCGGCAGCGGAGGAATTGCCTTGAAAAAGGGTTGTCATGTCAAGCCTTTGCAATTCATTTTCTCCACCGATTTCCATGACTTTGCCTATGGCATTACCGACTTTTCCTGCAACAGTTTGAGCTGTTTGTAAGATACCATTAAAACGCAGAGCCTTGTCACCTAACTTTCCAAATAATGTTTCTGCTTTTTCAGCAGCAGAATTGAAGTTTCCAAATGCGGCATTCATATTCACAATGCCATTATAGGCATTGCCATTCAGGTTTATTGTAAAATTCACGGTATTGACTGCCATATTTTTTGTTTTTGTAAAAAATGTTATTATATTTGCCGTATGAAAATTCTGCTGTGCATATTATTAGCTTTTCTGTCGCCGTTTACACTGGTTTTTCTTTATGCTTTAGGAAAAGCCTTCTATCTTATGATAATAGGCAAAGACAAGACACCTGAAATGCAATACAAAATAGCTGTACAGAAAAGACTCAATGCCATAAGAAAGATAAGACGCAGAAAAAAATTATTTGATTTTCTTGATGACGGAGAACTACCAGAACCTCTCCGTAGTCGTCACTATCACTAATCAAGAATAATCTTAAAACCTGTTCTTCTTAGCCTCCTCTTTCCTTATCCATTCCAACTCCTTTACGAGCATCGCCCATTCGGCATCGTCTAAGCTGTCCGGGTCGGAGACGTGCATATAATAGCGCAGCTGATGCTTCTGCGGCTTAGCTTCTTGAGATATGCCACATGACCGTCGCATTTCACTGCATAGATTTCACCGAATTTCTGTTTCCAGATTGAAATGGGATTGCAGTTCATCGTGGGTCATAGCGTTCTCCTAGTTTTATAATGAATACTTCTTCAGCAGGTGCACCACATTCTGATTTTCCAAAGCCAATGGTAATGCTTTTAATCCAATAAGATATTGTTATATTAGTATATGCTCGGTGAAAACGAACCACATCATAGCCTTCTAATATTTCTTTTAAATCAGTTAGATTTTCGCATTTACGTCTTCTGCAATGTTCTATCTCATTTTTATCGTACAAACATCCAATTGAACACCATTTTAAGCAACCCATCAATCTTTTGATCCAATATGGTCTTAATTCCCGATATTCCTCTGTTTTAATACCATCTTCTATCAAGTCATACCATTGATGCTTTAAAACTAAATCTAAAATTTTCATTTGTTTTAAACTTTATATCAAAAAAGTTGTATATTTGCAGTGCGGGGGGGGGTAGACCAGAAATGGAGCCTCCCGTTCCCTTTTTATTATGGACATAATGTCTCAAAAACAATTTCATTATTTTCAACACATATTATCTTATCAAATTTCAGATACTGTCCGTCTTGCTTCGGTTCTAACCCTTTGTATCTTTCAACAGCTTTATTGAAGACTTCCTGGTCAAAACCTCCTTTAGGATAATATATAACCGCTATGTCAGTTTCTCTTTTTGATGCACAATGCTTCAATCCACGTAAGATATTATTGGTCGTTGCTGTTTCACATCCTGCTATTTCAAATTTTTTATTATCCCAAAGTCCTTCCGTAAATTTTTTATAGATTATGTTACTAAACTCACTGGTAAAAATAACAGAGTGGCCATTATTAAAACCAACATCACAAACATCTTTTTCATAATGACCTTTTTTAGGGTCGAAATTATGATCTTTATGCGTCGCTTTCATTCCTCCATTCCAATTGAAATCAACATCATGATAATCGGCATCTTTTAAATATTTGAGATATTCGTTATGATGCTGTTCTATTGGTTCCCAGAAATCCTTGACATCCTTTCCTCCTTTCTTCACATACGGACAATCTTTAGTGAAAATCTCACCTGTCACAGCTGTCTTCAGATTGAATTCAAAGACTTTTTTGACAAGTATGCTCCTGCAATAGTAGGCAAGACTGCCGTCAGCTTCTTCAAGTCGAGGTTCCAGATTGAGGGCTGGGAACGTGCCGGCGACTGGCAACAGGTGCAGCGCAGAATGTCATCATGGACTCGAGGCGGAAAGACCGTCAAGAACCCGTACAAAGGCGCAAAGCTGTCACGCAAGATTCTTACAGGCGACACCGGCGACCTCGGTCGTTCCATTGAGATTATGAAGATGTCTTCCGGAAGCGTCACCATCTGACAAGTTCTGGGACAAGTACTATCCGCCAAACGGATGGCGTTGCCGCTGCACTGTCGTACAGGTAAGAAAAGGCAAGTACGACGAAAGCGACTCCGACGACGCTTGCAAGACAGGCGACAAGGCGACAACCCATATCGGCAAGAACGGAAGCAACAAAGCAGCTATCTTCCGTTTCAATCCGGGAAAGCAGGAGAAGATATTTCCGCCGAAGCATCCGTATTATAAAGTGCCGGAAGCGGTGAAGAAAAAAAATAGATGAAATATCTGAATATAGAGTTGTTGATACAAAAAATGGTTTTGTTAGAATTCATAAATTACATGGCAAAAAAGAAAATATTAGAATTGCTTCTTGTTTTGCTGATAAATATGGACACGAAATTGATTTGATTAAAATTGAGAATAATGATACAACACCAGATACATTTAATAAAACTTTAGGAATAAATCAAGAATACAAAAGCAACACAACTGGAAGCATATCATCAATAGACTCAGCTATTAGAAGTGGTAAAAAACAAGCTGACCATATTGTTTTGGAAATATTATCAGATATATCAATGAGTGATTTATCTAATGCCATAAATGACAGAGTTAAAAGATCTGCAAATATCCAGACATTAACAATCCTAAAAGACAACAAAGATCATACATACACAAGAGAAGAGATGATTGCTGACGGGTTTAAAATACAATCATCAGACTTGAATTAAGTCTGATGAAGGCGGGGTCCTTGTATAGGAGATGAGTACTCCTTCCGTTGACCATTACAAAAATACAACTTTTTCAATATAGTTGTTCAATAAAAATAGAAAAAAATAAAGCCCTCGAAATTTCGGGGGCTTTGTCGTTTTAATGGATTGTTTAACTAAAAAAATATGTATGAACTATTTCTTCATTTTTTCAATGGTTTCTTTTGCAAACTGTTCTACGTTTTCCTTGATGATGTCGATTACTATTTTCTCAACTTCAGGAGAGTTGCCAAGAAAACGTCTTTCCGGTATTGTTATCTTGCTTCCAACCTTCTTAAGTGCTAGCCATTTCCACTGCTCGTCCTTTGTCTGATGGTATTTAGCCCAGAAGAACTTCTTCATCTTGGCGGTCACTGCAATCTCTCCGCCTTCGTTATGAATGGCAGCGTATGGCTCGGAACTGGAGAACCTGACCGAATTTCCGCTCACCGACGCTCTGATGGAACGGCGAAGCCTGCCAGATTGCATCATCAAAGAACCTGTATTGCTTTGGAACTTTCTCGGTTTCCACTGCTGTCCGAAGAATCCTTTTCTCTCGAAATTACGGTCAAACTCGTCAGCAAGCTCCACCTTGATGTCGCTCAGAATGTTTTTGATGATGTGCTGTGTTATCTTTAATCCCTCTCATCCCTCTAGCCCCTCAAAAAAAAACTCTCATAGCCTTATTGTATTTTAGTAAAAAAATGTAAATTTGCAGGTTAAAAAACATATAATATTTTGATTTGTTTAAACACTATAAAAACTATAAAAAAGTATGGCAAAAATTAAAGTTGGTATTAACGGTTTTGGTAGAATAGGCCGTTTCGTTTTCAGAGCTGCTCAAACTCGTAATGACATTGAAATAGTAGGTATCAATGACTTATGTCCAGTTGACTACTTAGCATACATGTTGAAATATGACACAATGCACGGTCAATTCGACGGTACAATAGACTTCGACGTAGAGAAAAACCTTCTCATCGTCAATGGCAATCCAATCCGCATCACTGCAGAAAAAGATCCAGCAAACTTGAAATGGAATGAAGTAGAAGCAGAATACGTTGTTGAATCAACAGGTTTGTTCCTCTCAAAAGACAAAGCACAAGCACACATCGAAGCAGGCGCAAAATACGTTGTTATGTCAGCTCCTTCAAAAGACGACACTCCAATGTTCGTTTGTGGCGTTAACGAAAAAACATACGTAAAAGGAACTCAATTCGTTTCTAACGCTTCATGTACAACAAACTGCTTAGCTCCAATCGCTAAGGTTTTACACGACAACTTCGGTATTGAAAGCGGTTTGATGACAACAGTTCACTCTGTTACAGCAACACAAAAGACAGTTGACGGTCCATCATTGAAAGACTGGCGTGGCGGTCGTGCTGCTTCTGGCAACATCATCCCTTCATCAACAGGTGCTGCTAAAGCTGTTGGCAAAGTTATCCCTGAATTGAACGGCAAACTCACAGGTATCTCAATGCGCGTTCCAACATTAGACGTTTCTGTAGTTGACCTCACAGTTAATCTTCAAAAACCTGCTTCAAAAGAAGCTATCTGCAAAGCTATGAAAGAAGCTTCAGAAGGTGAACTCAAAGGCGTTCTCGGTTACACAGAAGATGCAGTCGTTTCATCAGACTTCTTAGGTTGCACACTCACATCAATCTTCGATGCTAACGCTGGCGTTTATCTCACAGACACTTTCGTAAAAGTCGTTTCATGGTACGACAACGAAATCGGTTATTCAAATAAGGTATTAGACCTTATCGCACATATGGCTACTGTTAATGGCTAATGACGAATGACTAAAGTCTAAAGGATTTTAGAAATTTAGAAATTCAGAAATTCAAAAACTCAGAATCTCAGAAGTGGGGTTCTGAGTTTTTTGTAAATCTGAACTTTGAACTTTGAACTCTGGACTTTGAACTTTGAACTCTGAACTATTCTAAATTTTTTTTCACTTTTCCTATTGATTTTCGAAAAAAAGCATATTAACTTTGCAGGTTCAAATGCTGAAAACGATGAATTATCCTGACACTTATTCCAAAGAAGAACAACTGGAAATGGACAAGCAGTTCGATGTATTGCTTGATGCATGGACAGTAAAAAAAGATGAATCTGATATAGAGCTTGTTAGAAAGGCATACGAATTTGCCGCTTTAGCTCATAAAGACGCTCGTCGTAAATCAGGCGAGCCTTATATTTTCCATCCGATAGCGGTGGCTATTATCGTCGCAAAGGAAATTGGAATGAGTACGACTTCAATCGTCAGCGCTCTGCTGCACGATGTTGTCGAGGATACAGAATATACAGAAGAGTATATCTGCGAACAATACGGACCAAAGGTGGCTCGCGTAGTCAAAGGACTTACCAAACTGGAAGGCATCGATTTTCAGAATAGCATTGAAAGCATACAGGCGGAAAATTATAGAAAGATAGTTAATACCATGGCGGAAGACATCCGTGTTATCTTGGTGAAAATTGCCGACAGACTTCACAACATGAGGACACTCGAGTCGATGCAGCATCATAAGCAGCTTAAGATAGCTTCTGAGACATTGTCGTTTTACGCTCCTCTGGCTTATCGTTTAGGTCTATATGCCGTGAAGATGGAACTCGAAAACCTCTGCCTTAAATACATAAATCCACAAGTCTATGATTCCGTCTCGAAACAACTCGACGAGATACGGGAAAGCAAAATAGCTGAACTTGAAGAATTTGCTAAACCTATAAGAGCAGAGCTCGAGAAGATTGGCATCAAAGCAGAGATAAAAATTCTCGAGAGAGGACAAAGCGGCATCTGGGAGAGAATGCATAAATATGAACTCTCTCTGAAAGAAATATACGACGTCTTTGTGCTTAGAATCGTTATCGACTGTCCGCTCGAATTGGAAAAGATACAATGCTGGCAGACATTCGGCGTGCTGACGATGTTCTATCGTCCTAATAATGCACGACTTAGAGACTGGCTCTCATTCCCTAAGACGAATGGCTACGAATCAATTCACGCAGTGTTTATGAGCCAGCAGGGCAACTGGATAGAGACACAGATAAGAACGCAGAGAATGGATGTCATTGCTCAGCGTGGTCTGATGGCATACCTTAAATATAAGGATGACAAAAACAGTCTTATATCGTGGTTCGATAATGTAAAGAACCTGACAAGTTCCGATGATTCTTCAGCGATAGAATTCCTAAATAGTTTTAAACTAGACCTTTTCAACGATGAAATTTTTGTCTTCACTCCAAAAGGCGAGATGAAGAATCTGCCAAAAGGCTCGACGGTTCTCGACTTCGCATATATGATTCACAGTGAAATCGGTAATCATTGCTTTGGCGCTAATGTCAATAGGAAACTCGTCCAGATGGATTATGTGCTTAATATGGGAGACCAGGTGGAAATCATTACTTCTGAATTTCAAGTCCCGCAAGAGAAGTCGTTTGAATATCTGGTTACGTCAATAGCAAAATCAAGGCTTAAAGCCGGAATCAAAGACTACAGAAGGACATTTAAAGAAAAAGGCAAGGGACGACTTGAGGAGTTCTTCAAAAATTTCAATGCTGATTTCAGCAGACAGAACATTGATTATATAGTAGAAAAAGTTGGTCTCGTAGGACGCATTGACCTATATTATTATATTGCCTTGGGCAAAATCACATATCAAGATATAGAACCATTGTTTAACAACGGACGTCGCTCGTCGAACGTTTTGTTAAAGATACTTACTTTCGGTCTGGCAGGTTCAAATACGAAACCAGAAGAAAATAACGAAACTGAAAATCAAGAGAAAACAGATTTGGGATATACTATTTCAACATGTTGCAATCCTATACCAGGCGACGATGTGGTGGCTATATCTTTCCCTAACCAGCCTTTGCAGATACATCGTTCGGATTGTCCTAAAGCTATAAATCTGATGTCGCGTTATGGCAAAAATATAGTTAAGGCAAAATGGAAATTCAGCGAAGACATTGCATTCATGGCTACCTTGAAGATAACAGGTGTAAATAAAAAAGGATTCGGATCCTCGTTGTTTACTTTGATGAACGAAAAACTGGAACTCGACCTCTGCTCCGTCAAGATGAAAGGTGAGAGCGGAATGGTCGATGCTATAGTGTCATTTTATGTTAATAATGTTGAACAATTAGACAAAGTTATCGGAGAGTTGAGAAAGATGAAACTTGTTAATAAGGTGACAAGATTGGAAAGAAACGTTGAAAGTTAATCACTTAGTAATATTTTTATTTTAAAACAATTTTTTTCATAATTGTACTAAGATTTTTACTAATTTTGAATGCTAAATACACATACCTACCCGTATGACTCCAAATCGCGAGTGATATTTAGCCTGTTTTTTTGTAAAATATTAAAAATCAATAAGTAATTATGGCAAAAATTGATTTGCTTCTCGGATTGCAGTGGGGCGACGAAGGTAAAGGTAAAGTCGTCGATGCTCTCACACCTCATTATGATATTGTAGCTCGTTTCCAAGGTGGACCAAACGCAGGTCACACTATCGAGTTCGACGGTAAGAAATTTGTCTTGCATACAATTCCTTCCGGTATTTTCAACGAAAAATGTATCAACGTAATCGGCAACGGCGTTATTATCGATGCTAAGATTTTCAAAGATGAAATTGATAAACTTGCAGAAAGCGGAATCGATATCAGAGACAGACTCTTGATTTCTAATAAATCACATCTTATCATCCCAACACACCGCGCTCTCGATGCTGCAAACGAAAATGCATTGCAAAAGAATAAAATAGGTTCTACTTTAAAAGGCATTGGACCAACTTATACAGACAAGACAGCTCGTCGTGGCCTCCGTATCGGTGACATCTCAGCCGACGACTTCAAAGCTCGTTATGAGAGATTGAAGAACATACATCTCGACCAAATCAGAAACCTCAACTTCGATATGAGCACTCTTCTTCTCGATGGCATGACATTCGAAAAATATGAGGAAGAATGGTTCAAGGCAGTAGAATTCTTGAAACAGTTCAACTTTATCGAAAGCGAATATTTCATCAATAAATCATTGAACGAAGGCAAACGTATCCTTGCTGAAGGCGCACAAGGTACACTCCTCGATGTTGACTTCGGAAGCTATCCTTTCGTAACATCATCATCAGCTATTGCAGCTGGCGCTTGCTCTGGTCTCGGTGTAGCTCCAAGCAGAATAGGCAAAGTGTTCGGTATCTTCAAGGCTTACTGCACACGCGTAGGTACAGGTCCATTCCCAACAGAGTTGTTCGACGAAGTAGGAGATAAACTCCGCAAGAACGGCCATGAATTCGGCTCAACAACTGGACGCGCTCGTCGTACAGGATGGCTCGACCTCCCAGCTCTTAAATATGCTGTTATGCTCAACGGAGTCACTAACCTTATGATGATGAAGTCTGACGTTATGGACGACTTCGAAGAAATAAAGGCAGCTGTAGCTTACAACTATAAAAATGAGAAAATTGATTACTTGCCTTTCGACGCTTGCACACAAACAATGACACCTGTATTGGAGTCATTCAAAGGCTGGAATCAGAAGATAGAAAAAGATATTCCTCGCGAACTTAACAAATACATCGAATTCATTGAAGATTATGTTGGCGTTCCAATCACACTCGTATCATACGGCCCTGACCGCAGCGAATGTATTGAAAGACCAGCTAAATATTCATTATAATAATTATGACTATGAGAAAGATTAAGAACTTATTGATAGCCATTTTCGTTATTGGCTTCATGTCTTCATGTTCCAATGGTGGAGACCACTTTATCTCTGATGCAACACAACGCGCTGAGGTTGAAAGAGACCTTCAAGAAAAAATGGCGCAACTCCCAAATGGCGACTTGTTCAATGTCTTAAATCTTGAAATGCCTCAAAAAGAAAAAGAGGCATTACAATTCTTGTATGCATATATGCCGCTCAGCGACATCACCGATTATCCTGGAACATTCTATCATAAGAATATCATGGCATCATACGCTGCAAAAGAAGAGATGCCTTGGGGTAAGAGTGTGCCTGAAAGAGAATTCAACCACTTCGTCGTTCCTGTAAGAATCAACAATGAAAACTTGGACGCATCAAGATTCGTGTTCTATCAAGAGTTGAAAGACAGAGTGAAAGACTTGTCTATGTATGAGGCTGTATTGGAAATCAACCACTGGTGCCATGAAAAAGCTAACTACAAAGGCTCTGACTCCAGAACAAGTTCTCCTCTCGCAACAGTGAAGACCTCATGGGGCCGCTGCGGCGAAGAGTCAACATTCCTTGTAGCAGCATTGCGCGCTATGTGTATCCCTGCTCGTCAGGTCTATACTCCTCGTTGGGCTCACTGCGACGACAACCACGCTTGGGTTGAAGCTTACGTCGATGGCGAATGGTTCTTCCTCGGCGCCTGCGAACCAGAACCAGTTCTTAACCTCGGTTGGTTCAACGCTCCTGCTTCTCGTTGCCTCCTTCTTCACACTCGCGTGTTCGGTCGTTACTACGGACCAGAAGAAGTTATTTCTGTAACACCTAACCATACAGAAATCAATGTGGTGTATAATTATGCAGAAACATCTAAGATGAATATCAAAGTCGTTGATATAGACAATAACCCTGTAGCAGATGCTAGAGTTGAGTTTAAGATTTACAACTATGCAGAATTCTGTACTGTGGCTGTAAAAAATACTGACGAAAATGGTATGACATGGCTCACCGCTGGTCAAGGTGATATGCTCGTTTATGCATCAAAAGACGGCAAATTCGGTTTCCAAGAGATGCCATTCGGTGAAAAGACAGAGATTGTAGTTAAACTCGACAACACCTATGGCAATGAGATGATGGTCGAATACGACATCACTCCTCCAGCAGAAAAAGCTAAGATGCCTAACGTAACACCTGAGATGCGCGCTGAAAATGACCGCCGTTTCGCTTACGAAGATTCTATAAGAAATGCTTATATCGCTTCTTTCCCAAGAAACTTCAAAGATAAAGAAGTCAATACATTGATTGAAAAATCATGGGGCAACTACCAAACCATCATGGATTTCATCCAATATGCCGACGATAAAGGCGGAGCAAGAATAGCTTTGAATCTCCTCCAAGAAATCAGCGACAAAGACTTACGTGACATATCTTTTGATGTACTGAAAGATAACTTCGACTATTCTCCTAAAGGTAAAGGTGACATTTACAATGCATACGTCTTGAATCCACGTGTTTCTAATGAAATGCTTGTACCTTACAAACAAGAGCTTTCAAAATACTTCGCAAAAGAACAAGCTGAACAATTCAAGAAAAATCCTCAAGCACTAGTCGATTGGATTAAAGAAAATATCATTATAAAAGATGAATTGAACGCTCGTAATATCCCAATGGCACCAACAAGTGTCTTGAAGTCAATGATCACCGACTCACGCTCAAGAAATATCTTCTTCGTGTCAATGGCACGTTCACTCGGCATAGCATCACGTATCGACCCTGTCACAGGTAAAGTACAATATATCTCTGGCAAAGATTGGATTGACGTTAAGTTTACAGAAGAAGGCGACGTTAAAGTCGTTCCAACACGCCAAGGTACTTTGATGGCAACATACAAACCAGTAGGCGCATTGACAGACCTCCGTTATTACACCCATTTCTCTATCAAGAAATTCGACGGAACTAACTTCGACTTGCTTGCTTACGATGCTAAAGACCCTGGCATGGATGTTGGCGAACAATATTCTACATTATTCAAAAACGGTCTCTCATTAGACCCTGGCTACTATGTCTTGACAACAGGTACACGTCTCTCTGACGGTAGCGTCCTCGCTCGTATGACATTCTTCAATATTGAGTCAGACCAGACAACAAATATCGAGTTGGTTATGAGAGAACCTGAAAAAGGTCTCAAAATAATCGGTAACTTCAACTCTGAAAACAGATATATGCCTCTCGACAAGGCTGAAGATATGAGTTTGTTGTCAACAACAGGTCGTGGTTTCTATGTACTCGGTCTTTTGGACGGCGGCAGCGAGCCAACAACACACGCAATGCAGGACATCGCTTTGGTTAAAGATCAGTTGGATAAGTGGGGTAGAAGCTTCGTATTCTTGTTCCAAAATGAAGAACATAAGAATAACTTCGAAAAGAAGAACTTCCAAGGTCTTCCAGAAAACCTTACTTTCGGTATTGAAGACGGCAAGATGTTGAAAGAGATTGTCGCTAACATGCGCCTTCAAAATAACAACCTCCCAATATTCATCGTGGCTAACACACAAAACGAGATAGTATTTATCTCACAAGGTTACACCATCGGATTGGGAGAACAACTGATGAAAGTCATCAACGAACTTTAAACCATTGGTCTTTGACCATTGAACTAAAAAACTCCGCGTATCTCATGTATTTACGCGGAGTTTTTTTTATCCACTAAATAAAATTCACTAAATATCATCCACGAAACTGCACGAATCTTCACGAAATTGTTTTTTTCGGTAAAAAAACATCACTTCATCACTACATCACTAAAAACTTCTGAGGTTTTGAGTTTCTAAAGTTCTGAATTTCTTTCTTTGGGCGTTCCGGCTCCGCTTCCAGCTCCGCCGTCGGGCTTTTCGCTATATCTTTTTTCGCTTCGCTTCAAAAGGATGCCGCTGAAGTGACCCCAAAAGTTTTTTGTCCAAACTTTTGGGGTCACTTCATGATACCTGCAAAAAAAATAATAAAAACATTGATACGTCTTGTAAACGGGAATTATAGACGGAAATTTTGTAGAGACGTATCACACGACACAATGAAAAATAAACAATATGTCGTTGATGCGTCTTATTGTTTGGTGATTTAGGATTTGTGGAATTGAGGAGAGACGCATCAGAATATGGTTTAAAAAATATTACGTTTTTTTAACAAAAATACTCAAACCATATTCGTGATACGTCTCTACAATTTCGTGAAATTTCGTGCTGATTCGTGGATGCTAAAGTTTTATAGAGAATTTCTTCAGTCTCTCATCGAGCATATTCGCAGGAATTGTATCGGAGATATTCTTCGCTATGACGTTAAGAAGTCTTTCCTTGACATAATCGTTTCTCACGACCAAAGAGATTTCTCTGTTAGGTTCCGGATTGACGATAGGTCGTACATTCGCTTTTTGTTGTTCCGTCAATAAGTCGATATGCAGTTCCGGGATGATGGTGTAACCTCCGTTGGTATCGACAATCTTTATCAATGTGTCGATGCTGCCTGCTTCGTATGTGGTGGAGAATCCTGAGTCTGATTCGCAGAGTCGCATCACCTGGTTACGCAGACAGTGTCCTTCCTTCAAGACCCAGAGATGTTCCGTAGGAATATGATTCATCTCGTACTCCTTAATAATATTATATAAAGGCTCGGTAGGGGAGACGTAGGCAAAGAATCTCTCGTAATACACAGGAATCTCCAAGAAATTAGGATTGTTGAGCGGAGTCGCCAATAATGCCATATCGATTTCCGCCTTCTCCAACTGATTTATTATCTCCGCTGTCGTTATTTCTTTTACATGAAGGCTGATGTTAGGATTTCTCTCTTGAAGCACGTTGAACAGCTTAGGCAAGATATAAGGCGCAACGGTAGGGATGATTCCCAAAACGACTTTACCCGATTCTTGTTGACGCTCGTTCATCGCCAATTCCTTAAATTGTTTGGCATTGTAAAGAATCACTTTAGCTTGGTCGATGAGACGTTTGCCTATTTCAGTAGGAGCGATAGGTTGTGATTTCCTGTCGAAAATGCTTATCTCTAATTCTTGTTCTAACTTCTGAATCATCATGCTGAGCGTAGATTGTGTTACGTTGCATGATTCAGCTGCCTTCACGAAATGACGGTATTTGTCAACCGCGATAATGTATTCTAATTGTTGTAAAGTCATATTTTTTTTTGCTATGGGTTATGAGCCTTGGGCTTAGAGCAGATTGTTGTTTGTTAATAAGAAAGTCATCTCTTATTGTAATTGACTTTCTCGCTGCTCATAACTCACTGCTCAAAGCTTAATTGATAAAATCGATACAAAGATAGAAAATATCTGTTTGACTTATGATATGTTTCCGTATTATTTTTGCACTGTCAAAATGAACAAAAGCCTACGACGAAAGGTTAAAGACTAAAGTCGAAAGGCTAATGACAAAAGTAAAAAAATAAATTAAAAACAAACAAATTAAAACAGTAATAAAATGGAAACAAACAACAATAATACAGTAAACGTAATGCCAAGAATTGGCGATAAAGCTCCAGCTTTCGTAGCAAAATCAACACAAGGTGAAATCAATTTCCCATCAGACTATAAAGGTATGTGGAAAATCTTATTCAGCCATCCTGCCGACTTCACTCCGGTATGTACTTCAGAGTTCATGTCATTCGGCAAATTAGCTGACGAATTCGAAAGACTCAACACTCAGTTGGTTGGTCTCTCAGTGGATGGTTTGTACAGCCACATCGCATGGTTGCGCACCATCAAGGAAAAGATTGACTGGAAAGGCATGAAGGATATGGAAATAAAATTCCCTCTCATCGAAGATATCACAATGAATGTTGCCAAGATGTACGGCATGATTCAACCTGGTGAGAGTTCAACATCAGCAGTTCGTGCGGTCTTCTTCATCGACCCATTCGACAAGATTCGCACTATCATGTACTATCCACTCGCATTAGGACGTAACTTCGACGAAATCATGAGAGTGCTGGTAGCTTTGCAGACAGCCGACAACTTCGGAGTAGCTATGCCAGCCGACTGGCGTCCAGGTGATGAAGTCATCGTTCCAACAGCAGGTTCATGCGGCGTAGCAAAAGAAAGAATGCAAAGCTCAGACGAAGACATGCACTGCTACGATTGGTTCTTCTGCACCAAGAAATTAAGCAAGGAGAAAGTAGAAGAAAAACTTGGAAAATAAGTTCCTAAAATAGCCATGCAATGAATTTTAAAATAATGTTAATGTTTTTGATTATGCAGCTTCCTATCTTGGAAGCTGCTTCTCAAGAGATGACGACAAAGGAAGGAAAAACTAAAATGACTACTATAAATTTGACTAAAGAAGACTTTTTGAATAAGGTAATGGATTATGAAAAGAATCCTACCGAATGGAAATATAAAGGCGACAAACCTGCTATCATCGACTTCTACGCTTCATGGTGCGGTCCATGCAAGATGTTGGCTCCTGTTCTCGAAGAACTTGCCAAGGAATATGAAGGACAAATCTATATATATAAGGTAGATACCGAAGCGGAAGAAGAACTGTCGAGAGCATTCGGAATACGTTCCATCCCGACAATCTTGTTCGTCCCAATGAACGGCCAGCCGATGATGACTCAAGGAGCGCTGCCAAAAGCTGAACTCGATAAGATAATAAAAGAAAGGCTTTTGTAAAGACTACAAGACCACAAGACTACAAGACAACAAGCTTTGTTTACTGCCATAACTAAAGCTCACATAAACTAAAAATACTGCCATCACTCCATTGCTAAATTATTTACTTACTCAATTACTAAAAACACTGCCATGACTTAAAACTAAAATCACTAACAAGACTACCATCACTTCCATATCTAATGAAAATAACGCGATGCGTTTATAAAAAAAGAGGCTGCTAAGATTTTAGCAGCCTCTTGTCTTTTGACTTTAGACTTTAGTCCTTAGTCATTATTTAACAACAACTCTATTGATCATTGTGTTGTCGCCATCTTGAATCTTGATGATGTACATGCCTTTTTCTAAGTCTTCAACATTGATTGTTGCATCGCCTGAGATTTCAGTGGCTTTAACGCAACGACCTGTCATGTCGATTAAGCTTACTTGAGCATTGTTTTCATATTTGATGTAGATTACAGATGATGCTGGGTTAGGATAAACAGTTACGATGCTGTTCAATTCTACTAAACCATCTACGTCAGTCTTGAATGAAACTGATGTTGTTGGACCCCATTCGCCAGCAGCGTTTTGAGCTGTACCGATGAAGTAGTATTCTGTTTCAGCTTCGAGGTTTTCCCATGTCCATACGTCAACTTCTGTGTAAGCAATGCCTTCAGCTTGTAATTCAGCAGCTATTGCGTCAGCGCCTGATGCTTCAACTTCAGCTTTATCGAAGATAGAGTATGTGTAACCAACAGCGAATTCGTTAGGTGTTGCTGTAGATTTAACAGATGTTGCGCCTAATACTTCAACTTCGATTGTTACTTCAGCGATTTGTGGTTCTGGATCAGAATCTAATGTTGTGAATGCTTCGATTGTTGCAGGAGCCCATTCGTCGCCAGCGTTCTTAGCTGTAACGATTACGTAGTATTCTGTTGCTGTGTTGAGGTTGCCTAAAGTATGTTCGTTGTTGCCTGTGTAAGGAACGCCGTCGTTTTGTAATGCTGCAACGATAACGTCTTCACCCATGTAGTCGAACATAGCTTTTGAGATAGCGCCGATGTGATATTCTACTGTAGCTTCGTTTGCTGTTGTGTTAACAACAACTGATGTAGCGTTGATTGTGCTGATTTCTACAGTAACTTCAGCAGCATCATATTCTTCTTCAGCTTCTGGAGTTGTGAAGATAACGTGTGTTGTTGGACCCCATTCGCCAGCAGCATTCATAGCTGTACCGATGATGTAGTATTCTGTTTCTGGTTCGAACCATTCCCATGTCCAGATGTCGATTTCTGTATATGGAGTTTCGTCTTCACGGAGTTCTAATGCTATTGCTTCAACGCCGCCTGCTGCTTCAACTTCAGCTGTTTCATATACTGAGTAGTGATATTCAGCTGTGAATTCGTTAGGTCTTGCTGTTGTCTTAGCTGAGTTAGCGTTAATAACTTCAACTTCGAAAGAAACCTTAGCGATTTGTGGTTCGTTGTTGTCTTCAACATCGATGCTTACTGAGAAAGCTTCTGTTGCTGATGCTACGAGGTAGTATGTACCAGCAGGAACTGTCATAGCTAATGTGTTGCCGCCGTTTCTCTTAGCACCGTCTGATAAAACGAGGTTGTCTGCTAAAACACCTGAACCCCAGTTGCCGTCGCAATCGTAGTGACGTAAACCGATATAAATGTTTTTACCTGCGTAAGCGCTAAGGTCAACAGTTCTTGTAACATAACCTTGTTCTGAGTTTTCATTGAATTCTTCATTATAGACAACAGTCCAGTTTTCATTATCTTCTGAAACAACAACACCATATTTGTCGTAGATGTAAGTATAGTTCATAGGAGCTACACTAAATGAGAATGTAGATGTTGATGTGATTGAATATTGTGATGTTGTAACGATGAAGTTGTCAGGATACAACTCTCCGTTATCGTATGTTATAGAGTAGATACATGTTGAGTTATCTGGACCAGCGATACCGTATGTGTTGCCTAATTCCCAGTTGTATGAGTCTGTGTCATATTGGAATGTTCTCCAACCATTGAGATTATTGTCATTGAAATCTTCTGAGAAGTTTGTTGCATATTCATCATTATCGTCGTTACCGTTGTTGTCATCACCATTGTTGTCGTCACCGCCTTCGTTGTTGTCTGTTAATGTGAAGTTGTCGGCTAAGATATAATAAACGTTATTGCAATTGAAGTGACGGAAACCAACATAAAGGTTCTTGCCTGCATAATCACTGAGAGAAACAGAGGTATTTGTCCAATCACCTGATGATAATGTTTCTTCGAAAACTACAGTCCAGTTAACGCCGTCTTCAGAAACAACGATACCATAGTGTTCGTAAATATCGACTGATGATGCTGGTTTTGCGTTCAAAGTAACAACTGATTGGTTTGTTATTTTGTATGCTTGGTTTGTTACTACATAGTTGTCTGGATAGATTGGACCAACGCCTGACATCCATGAATAAGACATCATACAACGTGTTTGGTCATAACCTACGAAACCATAAGGGCCAGTTGGTTCTAATTCCCAGTTGCGGCTATCGCCGTCAGCGTCGATTAATGAAAGACCTTCTAAAGCTTGTTCGTCATTAAAGTCGAATGTGAATGATGTTGGAGCGTTTGGATCTACTGTGTTTTCAACGTAGTAGTTGTCAGCACCAGGACCATCTTCACCGTTGAAGTCTTCTGCGTATAAAGCTAATTTACCGTTAGCACCTTCGATAGCAGCGTTGAATGTTGTTTCTTCTGTGAAAGTAAGTTTATAAACAACGTCAGCACCGTCTTGTGTTGCGCCTGGTAATGTGTAGTCATTGTTCAAGTTTGCATAGTCAGGCGTTGATGTGAATGGGAATGAAGCAACTTCGATAGCATTTTGCCAAGTGTCGCCTTCAGTTTCTTCTGGTTCTACGTTGCCGCCTTCTGATGATAATACTGCATTGTCGATTAAAACGCCAGCGCAATAGTTGCTGTTGAAGTGGTGGAAAGCGATGTAGAGGTTTTTGCCTGCATATTCGCTGAGGTCGATAGTCTTTGTTGTGTAAGCTTCTGGAGCATTTTCTTCCATAACGACTGTGAAGTTTTCGCCGTCTTCTGAAACTTCTACGCTGTAATAGTCAGGATAGAATTTGTTGTCTGTCTTTACTTCATATGAAAGTGTTGAAGTTGCAGTGATTGAGTATGCAGATTCTGTTACAACATAGTCGTTTGGTTGTAAGCTTGTTGATAAAGAGAAGAGACATTTTGTTCCGTCTGAACCAACTTGCATGATGCCGTCAGAAATTTCCCATGTGTAAGTATCGTTGTTAAAGTCGATAATTGTCCAGCCTTCTAAGTTGCTGTTGAAGTCGAAGTTGAAAGTTGTAGCGAATTCTGGATCTTCTTCACCTTCGTTGCCTTCACCTTCGTTACCGCCTTCATTGTTAGATACTGTTACATACTTAACGTTGTCGATCCAAATACCATTAGCACCATTAGCACCTCCGCAGTTGTAGTGGACGAATCCTATGTGAAGAGTTTGACCAGCGAATTGTGAGAGGTCAGCTGTTCTTTCTTCAAAACCTTGAGTTCCTTCTGCAAAAGTTTCATCTAATAAAACAGTGAAGTTTTCACCGTCTGTAGAGACAACAACACCGTAAACATCTTTATAATAGTATGCGTCTGTTGTGCTGATGTACCATTCTAAATAATCACCATCGTTAATAGTGTAAGTTGATGTTGTGATTAAATAATTTTCTGGAGTGAGATTGTTTCCCATCCAAGCCCATGAAGAAATACAGTTTGAATATTCTATACCAGCACCTGGAGACATTACCCAACCGTTGCCGTCGCCGTCTTTGTCTATTGATGTCCAGCCTTCGATGTTAATGTCGTTGTTGTTGAAGTCATCGAAGAAAACAACAGTTTCTTCACCTTCGTTGCCTTCACCTTCATTGCCTTCGTTACCGCCTTCATTGTTGCCACCTGTTAATACGACATTGTCGATTACTAAAGCTGTAGCAGAAGAACCGTTGCAGTTGAAGTGACGGAAACCAACATAAACAGTTTGACCAGCATAAGCGCTTAGGTCTAATGTTCTTTCTGAGAATGAGTATGATGGTGTTAAAGTTTCTTCCCAAACATTTGTGAAAGTTGTGTTGTCTGTAGAAACAACTACAGCGTAATGTTCGTCGCTAAATGAAGCATCGTATGGACGAGTTAACCATGATAATTCGCAGCCGTTTGTGATTTCGTAAGCTGTTTCTGTAACAATGAAATTATCTGGATAAAGATCTCCACCAGAATAAGTGTCAGATATAATACAAGCTGTACCATCAACACCTTCATAATAAGCCATTCTCCAGTTTTCGCCGTCGCCATCTTGGTCGATTGTTCTCCAGCCTTCCATTGTTCCGTTGTTGAAGTCGTATGAGAATAACTCATTTGATTCACCTTCATTACCTTCATTACCTTCGTTGCCTTCACCGCCTTCTTCACCTTCATTGTCGTCGTCGCCTTCAGCAGGAGTGTAAGCTATTTTGACGTCAGCTCTTTGGTAGCCTGGGTCATAGTCGGCACCTGTTGGATAATCACCGTAGTTTGAGAAGTTGTCGCTATATATGTATAAAACGTTTCCTTCATCAGGCATTGAATAATACCATTTTAATTCTGAAACAGTAGTTGTAGAGTTAGCTTTTTTACCAACAGCGATAACGAGGTTGTTGTCGCCGCTATATTCAAATGGAGTATCGAAAACGAATGTTTCCCATTCTTCGTCACCTAATTCAACGTTGCTGCCAGAATATACCAAAGTGAGGTCGCTTTCTGGAGTCCAGTCTGATGAAGAAGAATAGATGTTCTTTGATGTTTCAGCGAGATAGATGTCAACGTCTGAGAGAGTGTAACCATTGTTGTTGACTGTAGCGCAGTGGTAAGCGATAGAGTAGATTGTACCAGCTTCGCATAATTCAGCTTTAGGATAGATTGTTTCAGTCCATGAGTATTTGTATGTTGTTCTGAAAGGAACATTAGCAGTAGAAGCGTCTGCTGTACCTACAACTATTTCGTCAGTTGGAGTGCCTTGGTTTTCGTTGTCGTCGCCTTCATCTTCACCTTCATCAGGATTTGAAGAACCTGCTGTACCTAACTTAACGATAGGTCTTTGGCTGTAAGTATAACCGTTGCCACCCCCAGCACTGTTAGCATTTGGGAATAAAGCACCAGCAGGGTCTGAATCGTGGAAATCGAATAATATGCTATTATTTATTGTTGAGCAATTCCATCTTATGATGAGATTTGATGCATTTGCACTCTTAGAGACAACGATAACGAGATTGTTGTTGCCGCTGTATGAGAATGGAGTGTCTAATGTGAATGTTTCCCATTCTTCTTCACCGATAAGAACATTATTACCAGTGTAAACCAATGTGAGGTCTGATTCTGGAGTGAAGTTGCCTGTTGCAAGTTCTGACTTTGTTACTTCAGCAAGATAAATTTTGATTTCTGTTGTAGATAAAGTCTGCATTGCACCAGAAGTTGCGCAACTGAAAGCCAAAGATGTGATTTCACATGCTTGTCCGATTTCGCTACTTTGGTAAATCATTTCTACCCAAGAGTAAGCGGATGAGTTTCTGAACGGAGCCATGTTTGTGTTGGTCGTTCCTTCACCGACCATGATTTCGTCGGCATGTAATGCGAATGGTGCAAATATCACCAAAAGCATTAAGCTAAGTAAAAACTTTTTCATAATTTAAATTTATTTAAGTAAATGATAATTGTCTAAAAAAATGTAGAAAATAGATTTTAAACAGTAAAATAATAAAGTTTTAAAAAGGTCGCAAATTTAAGAAACAAATTTCAAATAATGAAATAATTAGGAGTTTTTTTTAAACAAAAAAAGGCCGCCTTTCGGCAGCCCTTTTTTGAACTCTAGAATTTTAGAAATTTAGAATTCTAGAGTTTTAAAGTTCTAGAATTCTAGAATTCTTATTTTACAACAGTAACTTGTTTTACAGCAACGCCGTTTTCTGTTGTGATACGTACCATGTAAACACCAGCTTCGTATTGAGCCATGTTGATGATTTGGTTGTCAGAAACAACTTCTTCTTCATACATAACTTGACCTAAAGCATTGGTGATTGTGATGTTAATCATACCTTCAGCTGTGATGTTCAAGTTGTCTTTAGCAGGATTTGGATAAACCATCATGCCGTTAACGCCGTTTTCATCGATAGCTGTAACGTTAACGATAACGTAGTTTTGTTCTTCGTTGTCGTATGCTGTTGCAGGTTCTGATTCGCATTCTTCGCCGTTGTTTGTATAAACAGCTGTTACTTGGTAGTAGTATGTTCCAGCTTCAACTTCGTCGAAGTAAGTACCTTCTGTGCTTTCGCCAACGAGTTCGAAGTTGTTAGCTGAAGTACCACGGTAGATGTTATAATGTTCGAATGTTTCGCCTCTTGAAGCACCCATTGCTGAGAATGTACCTTCGCCTGTTGTGTATTCGTAGTCGATAGCTGTGAGTGTTGAAACTTCGCCTTTAACTTCGTTTGAAACCATAGCGCGGATCATCCATGTGTTGTATAAACCGTATGAAGCAACGTCTTCCCATACACTGCCGTCCATTGAGATCCAGCGTGAGTTAGGATCGCCACAGTCAGCGCAGCATGATGCTGGATAGTTAGTACCGTTCTTTGTTGAGAATACAACCCAGAGGTTTTCTGTTACGTCGATTGGGAGAGCGCTTGTCAATTCGAATTCGAAGAAGTCGCCTGTGCCGTTGCCAACGTAAGGTTGAGTATGTACTAATGTGCCAGGAGCTGATGTGCCGCCGTAGTAGATGTTGATGTCACCTTCTGATTGAGCGAAGTCGAAGAGAGAAACTGTTGTCAAGAATGTGCCATCGTATGGGTTGAGAGAAGATGCTGGGAACATAACACCCCAGTAGAATTCTGCTGGACCACCGATACCATCTTGGTTAACGCCGTTGTCGTAGTATAACCATTCTGAAGTAGCTTGTGCATAAGGCCAGATTAATTCAGCGCCGAATGTACCGTCTTCTTCATTGTATTTATATTGACCGAAGAGTTTTTCTGGAGCTGCGCATTCACCGCCGATAGTTACGTTAACTTCTTGTGGGCATGACATTGCGTAGTATGTAACGTCGCTAGCGCCGCCGTAAACAACTCTTACAGCATATTCGTGGTCGCCATCTGTAGCTTGAGTGTCAACGTATGTTTCTGTTGAAGCAGGCATTGTTGTGATGTATTGACCGTCACGATAAATCATTGTGCCGAGTACTTCTGCATTAGCTACGCCATTGTTGTCGTTGCCAGAACCTTCGCCTTCAACGTAAGCGCGCATTTGCCATGTGCCGTACCAGCCTTCGCCGTACCATGAGCTGTCGTACCATGTAGAACCGCCGTCGTCTGAAATCCAACGACCGTTAGGATCGCCGCAGTCAACTGAGTGAGCTGCTACGTAACCGCCGTTTGTATTTGAGAAGTGGATCCAGAGGTTTTCTGATGCGTCGATAGTGATAGGTGTTGTTAATTCGAATTCTTGGTATGTACCTGTTGCTGTAGCATTGTATGTTTGAACGTGTACTAAAGTGCCAGGACCAGCTTCGCCGCCTTTGTGGATGCTGAATGCACCTTCGTGAGCTTCATAAACATAGATAGAAACCTTTGTTAATTGTTTGCCATTGTATGCAGTGATGAGGTCGCCAGGGAACATGATAGCCCAGTTGAATTGTTGAGCTTCACCTGTCATGTAATCGAAGAAACCGAATGCTGATTCGTTAACGCCTGAGTCGTAGAACAACCATTCGCCGTTTTCGTCTCTCTTAGCATTAGATGTTAAGCTTACGTTGTCGAGCTTAATCCAAGCCATGTTTGTACAGTTGTAGTGACGGAATGCGATGTAGATGTCTTGACCAGCGTATGCGCTGAGGTCGATTTCTTTGCTGTACCATTCACCTTGTGTTGAACCTTCGTAAGCTGGTTCACCTGCGCTTAATGTTTCTTCGAAGATGATGCTGAAGTCTGAAGCATTGCTTCCTGTTGTTGAAACTGCTACTGCATAGTGTTCTTCATCGTATGTTCTATCGTGTGAGCTGATGTTGTATGTGAGTTTAGAATCAGCAGTGATAGAATATTTGATTTCTGTTACCAAGTAGTTGTTTGGCCACAAAGCGCCGTCTTCGTTGTCGTATGACAATGATGCTGCGCAGTATGTGTTGTTAACGCCGAAGCCTTGGTTAACGAACTCTGCTGTGTTTCTCCAGTTGTTGCCGTCGCCGTCAGCGTCGATAGCTCTCCAACCATAGAGTGAACCATTGTCGAAGTCTGATGAGAATTCATAGACAGGGTCTGTGTTTTCGTAAACAGGGAGAGTCCATGTTATAACAGCATTGCCGTTTTCTGCTGTAGCTGCTAAGTTTGTTACACCAGCGAAGTTGTCACAAGCTCTGTATGTCCATGTGTATTCCATGATTGCGTTGCCGCCATCGTTAGGGATAACAGTTGTCTTGTATTCTTGACCTTCAACTAATGATGTTACATCAAATTGATAGTTAATACCATCATAGTTTTGTTCAATTGTTGTGCCATCGAGGAGGATGTCGAAGTCGAAGCAAGCACTGCCAGAGATTTCCCACATAGCCCAAGCTGTTGGTGATACGTAAAGACCTGAGATAAGTTCTGGCATCTTTTCTAATGTACAATTGATAGTTGTAGCATCCATGATTTCCATGATTTCAGCTGTAGCGCATGAATAGTAACCGTCTAAAGCGATTGTCAATTCGTATGTACCTTTGCGGAAGTCTGTCCATGTATATTTGCCTGTTGCGTCTAATGTTGTTTCATATACGTAAGCTGGTTCGTTAACGTTTACTAATGATACTGTTGTACCTGCTACTGAACCGTTGTCGTCAGATGTGATGTTAACGTCAACTGTAGTGGTCATGTCTTTGTCGATGCTGTTTGACCAAACGATTTCTGATGCTACTGGGATAGGACCGTCTGTTGATTCACCTGTAATAACTACGTTGTCGAAACCTGCGCCCCATGCTTTATTTTCTAATACACAGAATGCAACATAAACAGTCTTGCCTGAACATTCTGATAAGCTTGCAGAAGCTTCTGCCCATGTGTCAGCTGCTGTGCCTTCCCAAACTGTTGTCCAAGGACCTGTTGCTGATTCGCTGTACATTACGTATGTGTTGTTGTAAGCACCAACCCATGCTGGAGAAATGTAGTTGAAGCTGATAGTTGGGTTAACTGTTGTTGAGAAATCGATAGCTGGAGTTACTAAGTAGTATAATGAACCATTGTCAGCGTAACCTCCTAATTGGAATGCTGAGTAAGAACCTGTACATGCCATGTAGCTGTAGATATAATCTAATACTTGGATGTTGCCATAAGTATTAGCTGTTGCTGGTTCTGAGTAGTTTGTCCAACCTTCTGGGAGTACATAGTAAGCTGTTTCAAAGCCTTCGTTGAGGAGTTCAACAGTTTCGCGGCTTCTGCCTTCTTCTGCTGTGTACATAGCAGCAACACCCCATTTGTATGAGCCTGATGTTGCTTCTGCCCATGTAGCGTCTTGGTATGTAGCTTCTGTTAAGTTGTCAGCGAGAACGATTGTGTTTTCACCGTCTGTTCTGTACAATTTGTAGCTGTGGAAGTTGTAGCCTTGTTCAGAATCTCTGTTGATGTATTTTGTTTCACCTGTTTTAGCGTCTTTGATAGCGACTTGGTTTCTGTTAGCCCAACCCCATGCTACGTCAACGTTAGCGCCGTTTTCAACAGCTGTAACTTGAGCTACTGGGTTAAGACCGTTGTTGTCGTCGTCATTGTTATCGTCGTTGCCAACGATGTCGATGCTAACTGTGAAAGCTTCTGTTGCTGATGCTGCGAGGTAGTATGTGCCAGCTGGAACTGTCATTTCGATAGTCTTGCTGTCGCTTCTCTTAGCGCCTGCTGATAAAGCTAAATCATCGATAATGATGAAATAACCGTTTGAACAATTGTAGTGACGAACAGCGATATAAACATTTTTACCTGCGTATGCACCGAGTTCAACAGTAACGTCTTTAGCTGTACCTTGGTAGCTTTCTTCAAATACCATTGTAAAGTTTTGTCCGTCTTCAGAAACACCGATACCATAGTATTCAGCCCATGCTGCATTAACTTTGAATGTTAATTGTGATGTTGCTGTAATGCTATATGCATCTTTTGTAATAATGTAGTTGTCTGGTGTTAATGCACCATATGTAACCATATCATATGAATATGATTGGATACTTGAACCATTAAGACCAAATTCCATAATTTGCCAGTTTTGACCGTCACCATCATTATCAACTAATGTGAAGTCTGCTAATGATTGGTCGTTGAAGTTGTATGAGAAGCCTGTTGCTAATTGTTCGCCACCTTCGTTGTCATCACCACCTTCGTTGCCACCTGTTAATGCGAAGTTGTCAACCATGATGTAGTATAAGTATGTACAATCGAAGTGTCTAACGCCAATATAAAGATTCTTACCAGCGTATTCGCTGAGAGAAACTGACGGATTTACCCAGTTTACTGAAGATAATGTTTCTTCAAAAACAACTGTCCAGTTTTCACCATCTTCAGAAACAACAATGCCATAATGTTCAGCGCAGTCGTATGCTGATGCTGGTTTTGCATTTAATGTAACAACTGATGATTCTGTTATTGTATAAGCTTGTTCTGTTACGACATAGTTGTCAGGTGTTAATGTTCCGTATGTAGAACTCCATGAATATGACATAATAGAAGGTGTTTGTTCATAACCGGCAAAACCATATGCACTAGATGGTTCTAATTCCCAGTTATATCCATCGTTGTCAGCGTCAATTGTTCTGAGACCTTCGAATGATTGGTTGTTGAAGTCGAATAAGAAGCTTGTTGCTAATTGTTCGCCGCCTTCATTACCTTCATTACCTTCGTTGCCTTCATTACCTTCGTTGTCATCACCACCTTCGTTGCCGTTTGATAATTTAACATTGTCAATCAAAACGCCACCGCAGTAGTTGCTGTTGTAATGGTGGAATGCGATGTAAAGTTCTTTACCAGCATAGTTGCTGAGGTCAACTGTATTGTTTGTGTATGCTTCTGGTGCATATTCTTCCCAGATTGTGAGGAAGAATTCGCCGTCTTCTGAAATTTCTACGCTGTAGTAGTCTGGATAATATTTGTTGTCAGCTTTTGCTTCGAATGTGAGTTCTGAATCTGCACTGATAGCATATTTTGAAGTTGTAACAACGTAGTCGTTAGGTTGTAAACTTGTTGATATAGAGAAGAGGCATTTTGAACCGTCTGAACCTGTTTGGATAATACCGTCAGAAATTTCCCAAGTATATGTGTCTTGGTTTTGGTCTATTGTTGTCCAGCCTTCCATTGAACCGTCGTTGAAGTCATAGAAGAATGTTGAATTTGTTTGTGGTTCTTCTGGTTCTTCACTTGGAATGTAGAAGTTGCCTGTGTTAGGACCATCTTCGCCGTTGAAGTCTTCAGCATATAAAGCGATTTTGCCGTTAGCGCCTTCAATTGTAGCGTTGATTGTTGTTTCTTCTGCTACAGTGAGTTTGTAAACAACGTCTTTACCATCTTCGCCGAGACCTGGCAATGAATAGTCATTGCTTAAGTTAGCGAAGTCAGGTGTTGATGTGAATGGGAATGAAGTAACTTCGATAGCGTTTTCCCATGTGTCGCCTTCAGCAACAACTGGATCAACTTCTCCACCACCTTCATTGCCGCCTTCTGAAGCACTGCTATAAGCTATTTTAACGTTAGGTCTGTTGCCATTTGCTGTGCCGTTAGCGTTTGCTGGATATTGTGCATAAGAAGTGTTTGTGTTGTTTGAACGATAGCAGTTAGCATTATCAACATAAGTGTAGTTCCATTTCAATGCACTGTTTGTTGATGATGAGCTCTTTGAAACTGCGATAACGAGGTTCTTTGTTCCGCTATAATCGAATGGAGTGTCTAAAACTAATGTTTCCCATTCTTCTTCACCGAGGAGGATGTTAGTTCCTGTATAAACCAATGTAAGGTCTGATTCTGGAACCCAGTCGCCTGATGTAGGGTGGTTTGCTTGTTCTGTTTCACCCATGTAAACTTTGATTTCGTCAGCTGTGAGTGTGTAACCGTTGCCAGCATTGTATGTTGCACAGTTGTAAGCGATAGAATTGATTGTGAATGCTAAGTTGATTTCTTCTTTTGCGTAGATTGTTTCAACCCATGTGTAGTTGTTAGCATTTTTGAAAGGAGCTACTGAAGTGTTTTCTGTTCCGTCACCGAGAACTATTTCAGCGAGTTCTGGTTGTTCTTCTTCGCCTTCATTGCCTTCGTTGCCTTCACCGCCTTCGTTGCCAGATACTGTTACATACTTAACGTTATCGATGCGGATACCGTTTGCAATATTACTGCAGTTGTGATGAACGAATCCGATATGAACATTTTGACCTGCGTATTGTGAGAGGTCTGCTGTTCTTACTTCAAAACCTTCTGTTGGAGCTTCGAAGGCTTCATCCAAAATAACTTGGAAGTTTTCACCGTCTGTAGAAATAACAACACCGTAAACATCAGAATAATAGTATGGGTCTGTTGTGCTGATGTACCATTCTAAATAATCACCATCGTTAATAGTGTAAGTTGATGTTGTGATTATATAGTTTTCTGGGTTAAGATTGAAACCAAGGTATGCCCATGAAGAGATACAATCTGTTTGGTCGATACCGCTACCTGGGTTCATTACCCATTCGTAGCTGTCACCGTCTTTGTCGATTGATGTCATGCCGTTGAAAGTGCCGTCGTTGAAGTCATAGAAGAAAACAACTGATTCGTCGCCATTTTCTTCACCTTCATTACCTTCATTACCTTCATTACCTTCGTTACCTTCGTTACCTTCGTTACCTTCATTGCCTTCGTTACCTTCGCCACCTTCACCTTCTTCGTTGTTTTCAACAACTTCGAGTGCCCATGTTTCTTGGCATGAACCTGTGCAGTCGCCGTAGATAAATGTTTCGCCGCCTTCTGCTACAAATTCAACTTTGAAGTAATTGTAGTTGTCGCAGTTCTTGATGTAGAATGTGTTGTTTCCTGCGTCAACCATTTGTAAAGCTGTTTTGTCTGTTGTGCTGTAAGCGTCAACATTCCATGACCAGCATTTTACGTAGTAACCGTCTGCTGAGAGAAGGTAGAACTGATTGCTGCCTGCATCTTCTAATGTGAAGATTTGTGCATTTGATTCTGCGTAATCATCTACGCCAACGCCACCGAATGCACCACTGTTGTGCATTGTGTTGTTGAACACGTTGATGTACTTGTTTGTTGAGATTGATTTGATACGGTACTGTTGAGTGAAATCAACATTTTGACCGCGCAATGCGAATGGTACCATCAGGACCAAAAGCATCAAACTTGCTAAAAATTTTCTCATAAATGTTAATGATTAATTTATAAATATAAGTGAATTGAATTTATATTCATATAAAAGACAAATAATGATACTCTATAAGAATACCATTTTATCAATAATTAATTAAAAGTGTTTTCTCTATTCGCTTTGATGTAAATGTTTAATCTATATCCTAACTAATTAAAAATGAGTTCGATTTATAATAAATACATCGTAAGAAAAAGCCGAACTCTTTATCATTTTCTACAATGTCTGTCCTTAAATTTAAGAGAGCGCAAATTTAGAAAAAAAAATGTATTTTTTATCAGTGAAATTAAGTTTTTTTAATGAAATTTTAGAGGGAATAGAGGGAATAGAGGAAATAGAGGGATTAGAGGGATTAGAGGGATTAGAGGGAATAGAGGGACGGAGTTGAAACTTATCAATGTTACATATAAAATAAATATACATTGATTTGTCTATAAAAATAAAAAAAGAGCCATAGAATTCTATGACTCTTTTAGTTTTTGAGATTCTGAATTTTTGAGATTCTGAATTTCTATATTAAAGTTTTCTACTGATTTCTTTAATAGTGTAGCCTTCGATGATGTCGCCAGGCTTGATGTCGTTGTATCCGTCGATGTTCAAACCGCATTCGAAACCTGCGCTGACTTCCTTGACGTCGTCTTTGTAACGTTTCAAAGAACCCAATGAACCAGTGTGTACTACGATGCCATCTCTGATGATACGAATCTTGGTTTGACGATTGACTTTGCCGTCGAGAACCATACAACCTGCGATACGACCGACTTTGCTGATGTTGAAGACTTCTCTAATCTCGATGTTACATGTGACAACTTCTTCGATTTCTGGAGCCAACATACCTTCGATAGCTGACTTGATTTCTTCGATAGCTGTATAGATGATAGAGTAGAGGCGAATATCGATTTCTTCTTTCTCTGCGAGACGTCTTGCTTGAAGTGTAGGACGTACGTTGAAACCAACGATGATAGCGTTTGATGCTGATGCCAGCAAGATATCTGATTCGCTGATAGCACCTACTGACTTGTGGATAACGTTGACTTGTACTTCTGGTGTTGAAAGTTTTAATAATGAGTCAGCCAAAGCTTCTGATGAACCGTCAACGTCAGCCTTAACGATGATATTGAGTTCTTTGAAGTCGCCGATAGCGATACGTCTTCCGATTTCGTCCAAGGTGATGTGTTTTTGTGTACGCAAACCTTGTTCTCTTTGTAATTGTTGGCGACGTGTAACGATTGACTTAACTTCTTTTTCATCATCGAATACGTTGAAGTTGTCGCCAGCTTGTGGAGCGCCGTTGAGACCTAACATCAATACTGGAGTTGATGGACCTGCTGATTTGACAGCCTTGTTCTGTTCGTTGAACATAGCTTTTACCTTACCGTATGTTGTTCCGGCGAGAACCATGTCACCGACTTTAAGAGTACCATCTTGAACCATGATCTTAGCAACATAACCACGACCTTTGTCCAATGCTGACTCAATGATAGTACCTTTAGCAGCTTTCTTAGGATTTGCTTTGAGGTCTAAGAATTCTGCTTCTAACAATACCTTATCTAACAATTTGTCAACGTTAAGACCTTGTTTAGCAGAGATTTCTTGTGATTGATATTTGCCGCCCCATTCTTCAACGAGGATATTCATTTGTGCCAACTCTTGGTAAATCTTTTGAGTATTGGCAGTAGGTTTGTCTATTTTATTTATCGCAAATACGATAGGCACGTTAGCTGCCTGTGCGTGGTTGATAGCTTCAACTGTTTGAGGCATAACGCTGTCGTCGGCTGCGATAACGATGATAGCGACGTCGGTGAGGCTAGCACCACGGGCACGCATAGCTGTAAAAGCTTCGTGACCAGGAGTGTCCAAGAATGAAATCTTCTTGCCTGATGCTGTTGTCACTTCGTAAGCACCGATGTGCTGTGTAATACCGCCGGCTTCGCCTGCTGCAACATTAGCATTACGGATGCTGTCCAAAAGTTTTGTCTTACCGTGGTCAACGTGACCCATAACTGTTACGATAGGAGCTCTTGGGATGAGGTCTTCTGGATTGTCTTCCTCGTCGTTGCTTGCCAATGCTTCTTGAACGTCGATGCTGATGAATTCAACTTTGAAACCGAATTCTTCTGCTACCAAAGCGAGGATTTCAGCGTCGAGACGTTGGTTGATAGAAACGAATACGCCCAAGCTCATACATGTTGAGATGACTTTTGTTACAGGTGTATTCATCATGGTTGCCAATTCGTTAGCAGTAACGAACTCGGTAACCTTGAGGATTTTCTTTTCTTCCATTTCATGGAGTCTTTCTTCCTCCATTTCATTGGCTATGTTGTGACGTTTTTCACGACGGTGTTTTGAAGTCTTTGACTTGCCGAGAGGTGACAAGCGAGCCAAAGTTTCCTTGATTTGTTTTTGGATTTCTTCGTCGCTGAGCTCTACTTTTTCCTCTACAACAGGTTTTACAGGTTTCTTGAACTTGTCGTTCTTGCGTTTTTCGTTATTACGCTTGTCGTCGTTAGGTTTGCCGCCGCCAGGTTTGTTGTTATTGTTCTTGTTATTATTGTTGTTGTTGTTAGCGTTGTTGCTATTATTGTTATTCTTGTTGTTAGAATTGTCGTTGTTTGAATTAGCGACGCTTCCTTCTGTACCAATGCGTTTGCGTTTTTTCTTCTTATCCTTATTGAAGCCTTTGTTGTCATCGCCTGATGAAGCAACAGGTTGTTTAGCTTTAGGTTTACGCTCTGTTGGCAACTCGATTTTGTCAAGAATCTTAGGGCCTTCCAACTTCTTCACTTGAGTAGGGATGAAATTGATAGGTTTTTCTTCCTTAGGTTTTTGAGCAACGTTAGCGTTTTTATTTTCTTGTGGTTGCGCATTTTTAACCTCAGGTTTAGCAACTTGTGGTTGTTGTGGTTTAACATTCTGTTTCTCCTGTGGTTTGTTGACAGGTTTTGCAGAGTTGTTATTATTGTTATTCTGTTTATTATTTTTATTGTCTTTTTTGTCCTTAGATTTTTTGTCTTCCAATGGAATCTTGCCTACCACTGTAATTTGTATGCCGTTATTATTTTTATTGTCCGAATTATTTGCCTTTTTAGGCTCTTCTGTCTTAACAGTTTCTGCTGCAGGTTCTTGAATTGTTTTAACTTCTTCTTTTATTTCTTTAACCTCAGCAACTGGAGTTTCTTTTGGTGCCTCTTCTTTTACGACAGTTTCTTCCTTAACTTCAAGCTTTTCAACTTTAGGAGTTTCAATAATTTCTTCTTTAACCTCTGCAGGCTTTATTTCAGCTTGAGGTTTTACTTCTTTAGTTTCAGGCTTGCTTTGTTTGTTTTTGTCAGAAACAGCTGCTTTAGGTTTTTCATCAGCGATGCTTCCGTTCATACGGATTGACAATTCTTCTTCTTCGAAGTCGTTGTCTTCTTTCTTTATTGTTGATTCAACGGTGATGCTTTTGCCTTTATAGCTGAAGTCGCCAAGTTGATCTGCATTTTTCTTTACTTCTTTTTCGCCTTGATATTCTTTAACGAGGAGGGCATACATTTCTCCGTTAAGTTTTGTGTTAGGCGATGAATCTATTTTGTGGCCTTTCTTGCCAAGAAATTCAATGATTGTGGACATACCAATATTGAATTCTTTAGCGGCCTTTGATAATCTGATGTTATTCTTTAAATCTTCGGACATACAATTTTTTTTATGTTAATACTTATTAATTTAATACTTATTGGTCGTCGTCTTCGAACTCTGATTTGAGGATGTCGAGTATTTCAACAACTGTTTCTATTTCGAGGTCGGCGCGTGTTGCAATTTCGTCAGCTGTGTAAGCCAATACAGCCTTTGCTGTGTCGCAGCCCATGTTTCTGAGGCTGTCGATAATCCATTCGTCGATTTCGTCAACGAATTCCTTGAGGTCGACGTCGTCTTCCATTTCAGCTTCTTCTGCGTTGCGATAAACGTCGATTTCATAGCCTGTGAGTTTACCAGCCAATTTGATGTTGTAGCCGCCTTTGCCGATAGCTAAGCTTACTTGGTCGTTTTCCATATATACTTCAGCTAATTTCTTAGCGTCGTCGATGACGATAGAAGATATTTTAGCTGGGCTTAATGCTCTTGTGATGAAGAGGTCGGCTTTTGTTGTATAATTGATAACGTCGATATTTTCGTTGCGAAGTTCTCTTACGATACCATGGATACGAGAGCCTTTCATACCAACGCAAGCTCCAACAGGGTCGATGCGTTCGTCGTATGACTCAACAGCTATTTTTGCTCTTTGACCAGGTTCTCTGACGATTTTACGGATTGTAATCAAGCCGTCATAAACTTCAGGTACTTCCATTTCAAACAAGCGTTGTAAGAAAATCTCTGATGTTCTTGATAAGATGATGACAGGTGAGCCGTTTTTGTTGTCAACGCTCTTGACGATAGCTCTGATAGTGTCACCTTTTTTATAATTGTCTGAAGGAATTTGTTCAGCTTTAGGAAGTACTAATTCGATGCCGTCTTCGTCAACGATTAAGATTTCCTTGCGCCATACTTGATAAACTTCAGCTGTGATTATTTCACCAACTTTATCTTTATATTTCAAGAAGATGTTTTCTTTTTCAAACTCCATGACTTTTGTTTGGAGGTTTTGACGGATAGCCAAAATTTCTCTTCTGCCAAAGTCTTTGATATCAACAACTTCAGAAACTTCTTCGCCAACTTCGAAGTCAGGTTCTATTTTGATAGCGTCTGAATAAGAGATTTCGCTGAGTGGATCTTCCACCTCGCCATCTTCAACTACTATACGATTGTGATACACTTCTAGAACACCTTTATCAATATTGACGATGATGTTGAAATATTCATCGCTGCCATATTTTTTTGCGAGCATGGCTTTAAACACATCTTCAATGATGTGCATCATTGCTTCACGGTCGATATTTTTGAATTCTTTAAATTCAGAAAAGGTGTCGATTAAGTTTAATATTTCCATATAATTTGAAACTTAAAAGTTAATGTATGGTTTAATTTCTTTAATATCTTTAAAAAGTAATTCGTTGGCGTCAGTGTAAACAATCTTCTTTAACTTGCCTAATTTCTTTATCACGGCTTCTTGAACGTTGATTTGCTCTTCATTGAATGATATAAGCTTATATACCTTCTTGATTCCTTCGAAAGTTGTTATCTCAAGTTCTTTCTCGATATATTTGTTCAACTGGCGGTGTTTTAACAAAGGGTAGTCGATGCCTGCTGAGGAAACGCTGAGTTCATAGTCTTCAACTTCTCTGTCGAGGCGGCCTTCGATAAAACGACTCAACTCGACGCAGTGGTCAATCGTTACTGAGCTGTCGGCGTCGATATAAACTGAAATGACATTGCTTTTTGACACTGTTAAGTCAACGACGAAACGGTCTGTGTTTTCCAATGCTTCTGATGCTAATTCGATTATTTGTTCCTTTGTTATCATTTTTTTTGACAATAAAAAAACCTGTTACATTCCGTAGCAGGTCTTCAATTTATAATTTTGTTGTCGAACAAGGATTCGAACCTTGACAGGCAGAACCAAAATCTGCAGTGCTACCATTACACCATTCGACAATCATTATTTCGTATCTTGAATGTGAGTGCAAAGATATAACATTTTTTAATACGCGCAACAAAAAA
>JAZUCH010000095.1:0-2964 GCA_045639025.1 Bacteroidales bacterium | reverse complement strand
AGACACAACATTCGACCCTGAGACAAGTTCTCGCGTCATCATGATATACATGGAAAAGATTGGCAACCCACAAAAATTGTTGAAACACTCACGTTCACTCATCAACAAAGGTTGCCGCATCGCTGCTATCAAGTCAGGCGGCTCAGCAGCTGGTAGCCGTGCTGCTTCATCACACACTGGCGCTCTCGCAACAGACGACGCTGTAGTTGACGCATTATTCCGCAAAGCTGGTATCGTACGCTGCCACAACCGTCAAGAGTTGACAACAGTATGCGCTATCTTCATGCACCCAGAAGTAAAAGGCAAAAACGTCGCTGTCATCACACACGCCGGCGGTCCTGCAGTTATGTTGACTGACGTTCTCTCAAACGGCGGCATGGACGTTCCTCACATCGAAGGTCCTAAAGCTGATGAACTTTTAGCTAAATTATTCCCAGGTTCTTCTGTAGGCAACCCAATTGACTTCTTGGCAACAGGTACAGCAGAACAACTCGGTCACATCATCGACGCTTGCGAAAACGACTTCGACAACATCGACTGCATGTGCGTCATCTTCGGTTCTCCAGGTTTGTTCCCTAACTGGGAAGTCTATGAAGTATTGAACGAAAAGATGAAGACTTGCAAAAAGCCTATCTTCCCTATCCTTCCTTCAATCATCAACGTTAAAGACGAAATCAACGATTTCATTACAAATAAAGGCAGAATCAACTTCCCAGAAGAATGTGTATTCGGCAACGCATTGTGCAAGATTTACCACACTCCAAAACCACAAGCAGAAGTTGTTGAACTTCCAAAAGTTGACGAAGCAAGAATCCGCAAGGTCATCGACAATTGTGAAAACGGTTACATCGGACCAGATGAAATATTCGAATTGTTAGACGCAGCTGGCATCGCTCAAAAACAAATCCGCGTCGTTGATCAAAAACAACAAGCATTAGACTTCGCTAACGAAGTTGGTTATCCACTCGTTATGAAAGTTGTCGGTCCTCTCCACAAGTCAGACGTTGGCGGCGTTACTTTGAACGTTCGCGACATCGAAACTGTTGACAGAGAATTCGACCGTTTGATGGCTATTCCAGAAACATATGCTGTTGAAATGTATCCAATGCTCGATGGTACAGAAGTTTACATCGGTGCTATCCGTGACGAAAAATTCGGTCACCAAGTATTCTTCGGTTTAGGCGGTATCTTCATCGAAGTATTGAAAGACGTTCAAAACGCTATCGCTCCTATCACAGCATGCGAAGCTAAAGATATGTTAACCAAATTACGCGGTTACAAGATTTTAGAAGGCGTCAGAGGACAACAACCTGTCAACGTTGACATCTACGCAGAACAAGTTGCAAGAGTCAGCGCTTTGGTGATGGTAGCTCCAGAAATCGCTGAAATGGACTTGAACCCATTACTCGGTAATCCTAAGAACGTAGTCGCTGTTGACGCTAGAATTAGAATTGAAAAATAAGTAAGATGAAAAAAGGTGATATAATTACCACATTAGCAGTCTTGGCAGTCATCGGAGCTTTCGCCTTCGTTCCAGGAGCGATGGACGGATTCAATAAAATGACTGCCGAGCACGGCATGATAATGAGTTTCTTCAAGTTCGCCATCTTGGGAACATTCGGAGAGATGTTAGCTTTAAGAATTCGTAAAGGCTGTTATATTGAAAAAGGCTTCGGTCTTGTACCAAAGATGCTCGTCTGGGGTTTCCTCGGCGTCATCATCGCATCAGCTATGACGATATTCAAGAGCGGTACTGTCACATTACTTGAAAAAGGTTTCGGAGTTTCAGAAGCAGGCGCTTGGTTCAAAGGCGACTTCAGCGGAGGTAAAGTCTTCGTCGCTCTCTTAGTCAGCGTTTTGATGAACACCATCTTCGCTCCTGTCTTCATGACATTCCACAAAGTGACAGACATCCACATCGCTGAGACTGGCGGAACATTGAAAGGATTCTTCTGCAACAAATTGAAAATCCAAGAGACAATAGCACACAAAATCAACTGGGACTTACAATACGGCTTCGTCTTCAAGAAGACCATCCCATTGTTCTGGTATCCAGCACACACAATCACATTCCTTTTACCAGGAAACTACCAAGTGTTGTTCGCAGCATTTTTGGGCGTTGTGTTAGGATTGATTTTGAGTATTAAGAAATAAAAATGTAGAGACATAAAGTGAAGAGGCCGTCTAACAAGTTTAGGCGGCCTCATTATCTTATTAACGCAAACAAGTATATCATTCCACCTTTATTAAACCATATTATTTATTTCAACAGCCATCCTCTTCCATCACATCTTCGACATTCACCATGATAGCATGATACACAATCTGTAGTTGTACCAAAATTTCTGCTTATTACAATATAGCCAGCACCTTTACAATATTTACACAGTCCACTACCTTCACATTCATAGCAATCAACTTTTCTACTTTTAAAAGAAACATTAGACGAGCCACCTGACGAGCCACCTGACGAGCCATTACTACATGATGATAAAACGACCATGGTTGCAATAATAATTATACAAATTCCTTTTGACAAGTATTTTTTCATCTTTTTCTAATTTTTAATTATTAATTTTCTTTTCCTACTCACTTAACGGCTTTTCGGTTACTCCGTCAGTACCTTATGGAATATCAGACACGCACATAAAAAAACGCGGTACTTCCGTTATCCCTGCTCAGAGGTGTTTGGCGTAACCCAGACAGTAGAATAACCAAAAGCCCGCGAATTAATCGCAGGCATTCTAACCATTATTCTTTCCTGTCTTTTTAGTCGCCAAACTTTCTGAGCAGAAGAATAAAGCTAAAACGCTTTTCCAATATTTATAATGTACGTATCAAATACGTCAATTGATCATAGGCAATTTATTTTAGTTAATATTTTATTTTTATTACGGAGCAAAAGTAATAATTAATTCTTAATATACCAAGTTTAATTATACCGAATTCGGTACAATAAAATCG
>JAZUCH010000094.1:0-22136 GCA_045639025.1 Bacteroidales bacterium | reverse complement strand
TGCAAAAATAACTAAAAAACACATAAAGTCGGCAGAGGGAAACCGAAAATTATTTTTGAAATCAAGCTAAAGGCTTTACGGCGTTAAAATCCCGCTTCACATGCAAAGTCCCTTCAAGAAGATAACTCTGAAGGACGACACTTCCACGTTCAAGCTGAAATATCAGAATAATTTTTACCTTTGCGTCAACAAAAGAGTTGTTTGGAATGCATGATGAATATAGCGTAACTAAACACTTGCATTTTTTCTTGTCCATTGCCCATTATCATGCAAGCTGTTGAACTTTTTTAGTAATGAAGTAATGGAGTGATGCAAAAAATTCCTCTAATCCCTCTGCACCTCTAATCCCTCTATTCCCTCTATTCCCTCTATTCCCTCTAATCCCTCTGCACCTCTAATTCCTCTAATCCTTAATTCCTCAAATCCTGAAATCCACATAAAACTCCGGATATGATTTTGAAACGACTTCCGGATTTTCCATCTCGATGGATCCTATCTTCATCGCAAGAGGCACGAGCGCCATCGCAATACGATGATCTTTATAATTATCAAAAACTATCGGATTATCTTTCGAGAAACATGGCAGTCTATCAGGACATTTCATTATCAAAACATCATCTGAAACTTCTTCAAAAACGATGTCAAGCTTCGACAATTCATTCATCATCGCCTTTTTCCTGTCTGATTCTTTTATCGAAAGATTTTTCAGTCCGGAGAATTCCGCATCGACTTGCAATCCTGCACACGCAGCAATGACAGCAGGAAAAATATCCGGCGAATTGACAAAGTCAAAAGTTATATATTTTTTACAATCAGCTGTCTTCTTTATCATTACTCCGTTATCCACGGATAGCGTTTCTATTCCCAAAGATTTGAAGACTTCTTTTGTCACGGCATCTGCCTGCAAAGAATCTATTTTCAAGTCTTTTAAAAATATCTGCATTTTATCTGACAAGGCAAGAATCTCGTACCAGAATGCCGCCGCACTCCAGTCGGGTTCTATTTTAAAATCATCGAATTTATATCTTGAAGGATTGACAGTTATCTTTCTGCCGTTACGTTCAACATCAACACCGCATTGCTTCATCATATTGACGGTCATATCGATATAAGGAAGAGAAGAGAGATTTCCCGTGAGACTGAGCGACAGTCCGTTTTTCCAGAGAGGCGCTGCAAGCAATAAAGAAGAAGCGAACTGACTGCTTTGCTCGACGCTTATTTCGAGATTGCCGCCTGTTATCTCGCAACCTTTTATCTTAATCGGAGGATATGATTCTTTTTCGAGATAATCTATTGAAACGCCGAGACTTCTCAACGCATCGACCAATGGTTTCACCGGACGTTGCTTCATCCTCTCGCTGCCCGTCAAAACAAAGGTTCCTTTTGTCATGCTCACCGCAGTCATCAGGAAACGCAAGACAGTTCCCGCATTGGAGCAGTTTAATTCTAATGTCAACGGACAACAGTCAACAGACAACAGTCCCTGCTCATTATTTTGATTTATAATGTTCAAAAGTTTGTGGAGAAGAATTGTATCGTCAGAGTTTGACATTAAAGACTCAGAGTCGCAGAGTCGCAGAGTCTCAAAGTCATCTATTCTTTGCGTCTCTGTGTCTTTGCGTCTTTGCGTCTTCCAATAATGCATTATCATCAAAGCTCTGTTGCTCTCGCTTTTGCTTCGAGGAAGGTCTATTTCAGAATTAAAACTGATATTTAATGGTGAAACAAGCATTATAATGAAAATTTATTTTTCAGAATCATGATAGAATCTCTGATGTCGTGAGGCATCACTTCAACATCGATGACTGGTTTTTCTGGTTTAGAGACAAGGACAAAACGAGGTTTACCGCCTTTATTTTTCTTGTCATGAGAGATATATTTCATTATCTCGTCGACGTCGAAATCGTTGAGATTCATAAGGTCGAGATTACCTTTGAACCACATCTCATAGAAGAAAAGCCATTTCTCGTCCAATCCGCAATATTTCACCGAAAGATATAAAGAAGAATATATTCCAAGTGCAACAGCCTCTCCGTGAGTTAGATAATTCTCTTTATCTACATAATAAGACTCCAAAGCATGACCGATGGTATGACCGAAATTCAAAATCTTTCGCAATCCCGATTCTCTCATATCAAGACTAACGATTTCGTCTTTTGTCATCGCTGCTTTTTCTATGTAATCCAAATAGTTGTCAGTGTCTAAATCAAGGAATGAATCGTCAGCGATGAATGCATATTTCATCATTTCCGCGATACCCGATTTTATGTCTCTTTCGTTAAGAGTTTTTAAGAATTGAGTGTTTATTATTATGCTTTTCGGTTCTGAGAACAAACCTATCTGGTTTTTGTAGCCGTTAAAATTTATTCCGTTTTTTCCACCGATTGATGCATCAATCATAGCGAGCAATGTAGTCGGCACATTGACAAAATCGATTCCTCTTTTGTATGTAGAAGCCGCGAAACCGCCGAGGTCTGATATCGTTCCTCCGCCCAGATTTATCAAGAGAGCGTCTCTTCCAGCATTGGCGTCGAGGAGTTTATTCCATATAAGCATAACATTTTCAATGCTTTTACATTGTTCCCCAGAAGGAACCACAATCTTAGTGATTTCTTTTTCTGGCAACATAGACGCTATCATGGACGAATAAATACCATAAATATTTTCATCTGTCAAGACAAAAAACTTATCGTAATTATTAGTCATCATTGAAACCTGAGACAAAGCAGCCTCACCGAAAAATATATTCATATTGTTAAAATTTCTCTGCAAATTCTTTAAAGACTTTTCCTCTCTCCTCGAAGTTTTTATATCTGTCGTAGCTAGCTGCTGCCGGAGAGAGCAGACATACATCGCCTTCTTTTGAATATTTCTTCATCAAATCAAAAGCACTTTGCATATCTTCATATTCCAAAATATTTCCTTTATAATCAACGGTTTGCAAGAGTTTTTTCATTGTATTTCCAGCATCGCCGGTCAGCAAAACATATTGCAATGGATTTTCTTTCAAGAAGTCAATCAATGGTTGGTAATCGATACCTCTGTCGAATCCGCCGAGCAAAAGAAAATTAACATTCTTTATTGTCTGCAATGCTGCCACCGTCGCCTGCGGAATAGTAGAAATACTATCATTATAGAACTTCACGCCTTTAAAAGTTCCAACATATTCCTGACGATGTTCGAGAGGTTTGAATGTTTTAAGATGAGGCAGCAATTCAGAAACTGTGATACCGAAAGAATGGCAAGCACAGAGAGCGGCTTTGATATTCAATTTATTATGTTCACCTTGCAAAGGCATATCGTTCCAATCCAAGTCATAATCATCGAAATTATAACTTTCGAAAGTCACATAACGAGTCTGCATCAGCTCTGCTGTGAACGACAATTTATTATTAAGAACAGCAATATCATTATCGTTCATAAAACGCATGATATTGATTTTAGCGTCTTTATATTTTTCAAAAGTGCCAAAATGATCGAGGTGCTCTTCAAAGACATTCAAGAGGACACCGACGTGAGGCGACCTATTAATAAACTGCAACTGATGTGCAGAGAGCTCATAAACCACTATGGTTCTACGGTTTATATTTGAGATGCAGTCAAAAATCGGGATACCGATATTACCAGCGAGTATCACGTCATTTCCAGATTCCTTAAGCAGATGATATATCAAAGTCGAGGTAGTGCTTTTGCCTTTAGTTCCCGTTATGCCAATAGTCTGACTATGAAACGCTTCCAAGAACAAATCAGTCTGCGAACTAATTTTAGACTCATCGATATTTATGTCTTTGACAGAAATTCCAGGTGTCTTTATCACGATGTCATAATCGCTTGCTGCTTCAAGATAATCATCACCATAATAGAGATTATATCTTTTACTATCAAGGCCTTGCAATGCCGATTCGTTTTTGTCAGCGACGCCAATGACTGCATGAACCAAATATTTGCTCAAGAAATTCAGGGTAGATTTTCCCTCACGGCCGAATCCGGCGATGAGAATCTTCTTACCTCTTAACCGTCTAAATATCGAATCAATCATCTGTTTATAAATTACTTAAGTTATCTTTCAAAATAGCCTCAAAATGTTTAGGAAGATTATTCGTCTCATCATATTGACTCAACAAATCATCCAAAGACCTTTGTCTTTCGTCATTTGCCTTTAGACAATAATCCATGCAAGCATTAACCTCTTCTATTGTTCCAACACATTCAAAAGGTTTCACCTCTACCTCACCGTTCAACTGTTTTAAAATTGGGATTAAATCACTGTCTTCCAACAAGTTCTTTCCAAAGATATCTGTCAGCTCGTCTTGCGGAATAAATGGTGACATTATGATATAAGTGAACAGACATTTAGGACATCTGCCGCACCAGGAATCCGTCTTACTTCCTACGTTACAACTTTTGAACACTTTGTAATAATCTTTATTTCTAGAAAAGAAACGAGCAATTTGCAATTCATTCAAAGGTCTCAAGAAACTAAAGTATTGTATCTCAGAGCTTATATATTCATCGACATAACTTCTGAAGTCATTTTCGAAAGCTATCGACTTGCTATATTGATGATTCACTTCTGAGTCGGGAACCGTAGGTTCGTTAGCACTCGACTCGTTAGAAAGAGCGATATATTTCGAATCAGTTGCAAAACCTAGCAACAAGGTATAAAACGCCAACATCGCTGAAAACGGAGTATGACCGTTCAAGAAACCTTCATTATTCATTTTCAACATTGTAGAGTCCAAAGTTCTTTTTATTACGGCTGTCTGTTCCAATGAAAATCCTGCTGTTTCCACACATTCTTTTGTTGCTCCTCGAGGATTTATTATCAAAGGAATTATCGGCATCTTGTTTTTAAGGAGCTCTACCGTCACGACGGAATCTTTACCGCCTCCGATAGGAACCAAAGTCTTCTCTTTAAGTTCGATGTTAATTTTTTCGCAGTAAAATTCACCTTCTGGTATTATTTCCATAAAGTCATTAACATTTTCCTTAATGCCATTAAGATAGAAGAACTCGCCTAATCCATTAAAATACAACTTCTTCCACCATAAAATCTGCTTATCATCAAGTTTATGAGGTGCTATAAAAACTTTCTTAGGGCACGCCAGTTTCCAATAGCTTATCAATTCAATCATGCCGATATTGAAGATAAGAGTATCCAAATGACTATCGTTCAGATTATTCCAATCATACAATTTATTTGATGGAATTTCGAAACTTGGCGTGAAAAAGAATTTATCATCGAGAGAGAAATAAAATTTCACCGACAAGGTGTCTTTATCCAAAGTATAATTGTATCTTTGAAAACGGAAAAATTCATATTCTTCTCGCAAGAGATTGTATTTGTTTTGGTCGTAATATGTTGCCATAATGTTAAATGCGAATTGACCTACAAAATTAACAAAAATGGCGTTAAAATCAATAATTCATAATGCATAATTCATAATGCACAATTAAATTTATTTTGGCAGGTATGAACAAAGAGGAACTGTTTAAGATTCAGAGTAATACATTAAAGGTGTCAATTGGCGACGTTTTAGTTTCGGAGCCTTTTCTCAACGACTTTTATTTCAGGCGTTCAGCCATCCTAATCGTCGACCACAACGATGAAGGAAGTTTTGGCGTCGTCATCAACAAAAGACTCAACGTGCCTTTCAACGACATCATAATGGGCTTCCCTAAGTTCGACGCCGATGTTTATCTTGGCGGTCCAGTCGATACCGACAGAGTTTTCTTCATTCACACCATCGGCGAGATGATTCCTGATTCGCACAAAATCATGAGCGGACTCTATTGGAGCGGTAATATCAATGCCCTCAAAGCAATGATTAAAAACAATTTAATAAAATCACACGAGGTTCGTTTCTATGTAGGCTACGCAGGATGGGACGGCGGACAGATACGCAAGGAACTTGAAGCAAATATTTGGCTAGTAGGAAAGTTCAGCACAAAAGAAATACTCCACACCATGCCAGGCAAAATGTGGAGCACTTTCGTTAATAAATTAGGAAACAGATATAAACTCTGGAACAAATTCCCTGTGAATCCTTCGGATAATTAAATTATGCAGTGATGGAGTGATGTAGGAATGGAGTGACTGTGCCTTCGACAAGCTCAGGCACCGACACCATAAATACCTGAATTCTAATTCCTAATCATTTACCGCTTTATAAAAAAGGTCATGAATTTCCGTTCTGAGGTTCAGCTTCGACAATTTATTATTATCAGATGTAGGATAGACTCTATTAGACAAGAATATAACTATCAAATTATTAGCAGGGTCAGCCCAGGCGAAAGTACCGGTAAATCCAGAGTGTCCGTAACTTTCCAAAGACGATTGTTTTGAAGGAGTATATAATTCAGCATCTGGATCCAATTCTGGTTTATCAAAACCAATTCCTCTCCTATTCTCATTTTCAGCGAATGGCGCCGATGTGAAATAATTTATCGTCTCTTCCGAAATAAACTGCATTCCATTTGCATAACCATTGTTTAATAGAAGCTGCAGCATCACAGCCAAGTCCCTCGCATTGGAAAAAAGTCCGGCATGACCAGAAACGCCTCCCATCAAGGCAGCAGTCTGATCATGGACATCGCCTATAATCAGACGATTACGAAAATATTTATCATCTTCGGTAGGAACGATATTGGAGATATCGAACTTATTCAATGGCTTAAAAGAAATATGATTAAGGTTTAAAGGTTCAAAGAAATTATCTTCCAGATACGACTCAAACGATTGATTTGTGATCGACTCAACTATCTCAGGAACAAAATAAAATCCCAAGTCGCTGTATTTGTACTTCTTCTCCTTCAATTCAGATTTCATTATTGTATCAAAAATCACATTTTTAAAATCTTCAGAGATATAGAGATTCTGCGCCACGCGAACTGTATGTTCCTCATCGATATACTCTCTAAAATATTGCATATCAGGACGATTGTCTTTACATGTCATTTTATATATTGGAATCCATGACGTCAATCCCGACTGATGTGTAAGAAATTCTATCAACTTGATATCTCCTTTATCCGACTGATTAAGAAAAGGAAAGAAATCGCCGAGAGTTGAATTAAGATCTATCAAACCTTCATCATAAAGTTTCATCAAAGCGAAGGCTGATGCAAAGAGTTTTGTCAATGAAGCGACATCGTAAATAGATTCAGAATGAACGACTTGTTCGCCTTCGTAAGTATATTTTCCGTAGTTTTTGTCATAAATAATCTCACCATCTTTAAGAGCCAGCACCTGACAACCAGGAAACGCCTTTTGGTTCATAGCATCTACGACTATAGAATCTATCTTACGTGTATATTCATTGTCAATCAATGAGACAGGAAGCGTCTCAGGAGAAAGGAATGAACTGAATCCAAGACCATCACCGCATTTATATTTTTTTGTTGAAACAGGAAGTTTGCCTTTTGGAGACATCTTGCCCAGCATCACATTCATCATTGCATTTTCAACCATCTGATTATCTTCATATCCGACAAGAATAGCATTTACATTCCTATTCAAAGTCAACTTATCCAAAGCGTAAGGACTTCCAAACAAATTAAGAATCACTTTATTGCTTCTATTCAATTTATCAATGAAAGACACAATACTTGGTGTGATGCCATAATTTTTAGAAGGATAGCTCGAAGTGTTTCTTATGTTCACAATTACGTAATCGTATGACTTAAGTTGCTTTACAGTTCTTTTTATTTCCTCATCAGAAATATTGTTTTTCAACAGAAAAGCCTTATTCTCAATACCGTTTTCATTCAATTTATTAGATATAAAATTGTCATTTCCAAAAGTCACGACAGCGATTTTCTTATCCAAGCCTTTCGTTAAAGGAAGAATGTCCTTTTTATTCACGAGCATCGTAACAGCCTCATTATAAAGACGCTGTTTCAAAACAAAATATCTATTTTGTTTCAAATCGTTATCCAGTCTTTCAACCGAATGATATTGATAATCGTTAAGTCCGAGTTGATATTTATGTCTTAACACTTTTTTGCAGCTCTCCTCCACTCTGTTTCTTACGAGCGCATTGTTTTTAGCAGCCTCAATGATGATGTTAATAGAATTTTCCGCATTGATAGGAAGAATCATAATATCGTTACCTGCCATAAGTGCTTGAAGACAAACACTATCCTGATGAGTACCATTATAAGCGCCTTTCATTTCAAGGCCATCGGTAAAGATAATTCCATCGTAATTCATTTTATTTTTTAACAAATCTGTCACGATATTTTTAGAAAGAGATGAAGATTTATTCACCACTGGTTCGAGAGCAGGAAAATAAAGATGGCCTACCATTGCGCCTTTTACACCTTTGTCTATAAGGTATTTAAAAGGAGCGAGTTCTATTTTTTCTATCTCTTCCAAAGAATTTTTAATAACAGGCAATGCGTGATGAGAGTCGGTTTTGGTATTGCCATGACCAGGGAAATGTTTCATTGAAGGGAGCACGCCATTATTCTGGAGCGCGAGAGCGTATGCTGCGCCTTTACGAGCCACATTATCAGGATCTTCTCCAAAACTACGGAATCCAATTACAGGATTGTTAGGTTCGTTGTTGACATCGATATCTGGAGCAAAATTGACGTTTATACCAATTCTGACACATTGCTCTGCAATCTGGCGGCCCATCTCTGAGATAAGAGAATCGTTGGTTATTGCGCCGAGTGTCATCTGATAAGGATATGACAATCCGTCGTTTATACGCATCCCAAGTCCCCACTCGCCATCGATGGCAATCATAAGAGGTGTCTGCGCCATATCCTGCCACTCGTTAGTTTGTCGCAACAACAACTCAGCATCTGTTCTGAAAAAAGTGACGCCACCGATATTATATTTGTCGATATATTCTGCAATTTTCGCATCGAAATCTTTGTTAGGCTGATTCGCCCTAAGATTCATAAGCTGCCCGACCTGCTGTTCCAATGTCAAGGAATTAAAAACAGAATCAACCCATCTGTCTTCATCGTTTTGTGAAAAAACATTTAGAGAAATTATAAAAGCGAATACTGATAATAATATTTTTTTCATTGTCTGATAATATTTACAAATTGAACAAGTTCTTCAAAATCAAATGGTTTATATATGATATTTTTATTTTTATCGAGGACATAAAAAGTCGGTGTTGCGGTAACAGCGTAATTGCTTACATGAGGACTATTCCACTCCATACCGTCATGATAAAAATAAGAATTAACCTTATATTTTTTAACATAACTCTTTATTTTCTTCAAGTCGCCTTTCACACTGACAGCCACCAATGAAAATTCAGGATTCTCTTCCAAAAACGTCTTAAACTGCTTGATATTTTCACGACAATGGTCGCAGGTATAAGACCAGAAATAAACTATGACAAACTCACTATCAAGCTCATACATATCAAACTCTTCATTAAAGACTGTTTGTCCCGAAATATTTTTCGCTTGGCTTCCAATTCTTACCCTTGAGTTGTATTCAACTATATTTTGCAATTCATTGTATTGATTTTCATTGCAATTCAATTCTTCTGAATATGGAATTCGTGTCATATAATCTACAACATCTTCGTAACCAAGTTCATTAAATCCCCCAATAAGATATTGAAATACAAACTTATACATTTCAAAATTAACAGAAGAACGATACAACACATTATCTATTCCCATAATAATCGACATTATTTGTTGCTCGTGAGTTTGTCCCATAGTTTGCTGAACTGAAAGGAAATCGATGATTTTTGTTGTCAGCACATTAGTAGGAATAAGCGATAAATCATTAAAGTCGACATCATTGAAAAAGTTAGCAATCAAATCGTTACGTTGTTCTTTAAAGTCATAATCCAGATTTAAAGGAGCGAATCTGTCGACGCGAATCAATGTTGAAGCATAGTTATTATTTTTTAACAAAGTGTCAGTAAAAGACCAAAGAGAATCCTGCAATTTCTGGTATTCATTTTTTGCGTTAAGATAAAACTCTGATTTTTTATCGTATGAACGAAGCACAGGTTTAAGCAAATCCAACGACTTCATCGTCTGTTCTTTAAAGAACAAATATCTATACCAGTCTGAATTCAGCTGCGAGTCGATAAATTCTATCTCTTCCAATTTGTTAATATCTTTTAAGACAAACTTGACATCATCATTTTCATAAAGAAAGTCGAACGAGAAACCATATTCAGTCTCAATCTGATACATGCCTTTTGTCAATTGCGTATTGAAATCTACACGCTTATCGCGCGACATCATAACAGAATCGAGCGCTTCCATATACAATCCAGTGTAAGCGTTGAGATACACCTTCTGCTGAGGAAGATTGAAAAAAGTTCCCGACACCATTTGAGATAAAACACTCATTGGAGCAAGAAAAAACAATATGATTATCAACGACTTTAAAGCTTTCATATTCAAAAATGTTACTTAACAAAGATATGAAAAAAAAGACTACAAGACCACAAGACTACAAGACTACAAGTTTTTTTTGATACAAGAAATTCAGAAACTCAAAACCTCAGAAGAACTTTGGCTGTTGAACTTTGAGCTTTGAGCTTTGGCTGTTGAACTTTGAACTTTGAACTTTGGCTGTTGAACTTTTTTTTAAATACAAGAAATTCAGAAATTCAGAAGATCTTTGAACTTTGAACTCCAAACTCTGAACTCTAAACTCTAAACCTTTTTAGTAATGAAGTGATGTGAAAAAATCCTCTAGTCCCTCTACACCTCTAAACCCAGAATTCCTAAATCAAGGTCGCTGAGATTGTCGAAGCGCCGAGAGTTGTGCCTTCGACAGGCTCAGGCATCGTGCACAAAGTCTGTTGTCTGTTGTCTGTTGTCTGTTGACCCTAGACTAAGGTCGCTGAGCTTGTCGAAGCGCCGAGAGTTGTGCCTTCGACAGGCTCAGGCACCGTGCACAAAGTCTGTTGTCCGTTGTCTGTTGACATAACTTCTGAGTTTCTAAAGTTCTTCATTTAACCCATTTCCCGCTTTCCACTTCCTTCATTCCTAATTCCTCATTCCTCATTCCTAATTTCCAAACATAAGTTCCACTTTGCCATTTAGAAGCATCTACTGAAGTGACGTCGTCTGTTATTTCCTGTTCGTGGATTTTTCTTCCGTTTATATCATAGACAGATAAAACAGCATTTCTCAAACCTGTTCTGATATTCATCACATCGCCGCCTGGATTAGGATAAGCGATGGCAGCCTTCAAACCATGGGCATGAGCCTCCTCAATGCTGAGGAATGTAGAGGCAGGGAATTTGGTGACGAAATTCCATGACTTATCTCCGTCTATATCATTGCCGTTTCCCACAAGTAATAAATCTTCCTCTTTTGTTAATATTATAGAGTTAACTTCTGTATATTTTCCATCTTCGTCACTTGTATAATATAGTTCTGAAATGGTCTCAAAATTCTCATCTAAATGTTCTATTACAACCCATGAGTCGTTATTGTTGTAATCTCCAAGATTCCAATTCTGCACATAAATCAAAGTGTTATCTTCTTTTAACACAATTCCGTTGTTTAAAGGTTGAAGATCTACAGACTCATCTATACCTCTGGTAATATAATTGATGATAGGCAAAAGTTCTGTTGAATTGTCTAGATTATCATTTATTTCATACAATCTTGTATTGTCATGACGAGTTTGTCCTGGATTATTCACAGAACGAGCTATAGATGTCAAATATACAGTATTATTTTTACTCCTTACAACAGAAATATAATCTAAAGATGAAGAATGTGGCATTGTATATCCTGGTTGATTAATAGCTTTTCTGTCAATAAAATTCAAATTCTTGTCAAAATATAAGGCTTCTCCACTTGGACGGAAAGAGAAGTCGTAATTATGCCCTAATACCTGGTACAAAATATAGAACGAGTCGGTCTCAAGCATACTGTGTCCTCTATGTCTATAAAAATCTCCATTCCCACCGAGACATTCAACGCCTTTCATATTAATAATTTCACCTTCAAAATTCATTTTGAAAAAGAACAGAGTATCATTTTCTGTCTGATAAGGACTATGAAAAGTAGGACACTTAAAAAAAGAACCAACAATGTCGCCGCTATTATCAACAAAAGAGGTAAATAGATACAAACAACCATGATTCAGATTAGGCATCTTGTCCAATATAGGATCATATCCGACCATTCTTTCAGTTGTATCAATAGGAATAAAATGCTCGTAACTTTCAATGATGTTAAGCTTATCATCTAATTTATACAATCCTAAGATAGCATTAGCAGGAGGATTGTCAAAATTCTTGAAATAGTTATCCGACAATCTTTCATGGTCGGGACTGTATGTCATTAATGCAAATAACTCTCCATCTTCGTTTACAAGAATCTGATTGTAGGATATTGAACAATATGCAGGACGAAAATAATTGCTTCTTACTAACTCATCACCATCCGCAGAAAGCTTCACTAAACCTGGATGTGGCAGACCACTATGGTCTTCTATAGGTAAAACAAACGTCGAATTAACTACTATACTTCCATCATGTAATTCAATGGCATCGGTGAATTTTCTATAATAAGGAGAATCTGCATATGTATCCATGAAGAATTCCCATTCTTGAGACATCATGCTAACTCCGCAAAAGAGAGTTAGCATGATGGTTAACACACACTTATTCATAATGTTTTTTTAATTATCAATGTTTAATTCAAATTTTTCTAGTAATGAAATCGGCACTTCGACAAGCTCAGTAACCGATAAACTTAATTCTTGAAAAATCTTCTAAAGTTCTAAAATTCTAGAATTCTAAAGTTCTTCATTTAACCCATTTCCCCGTTTCAATCTCCTTCATTCCTAATTCCTCATTCCTAATTCCTAATTTCCAGATGTAGGTTCCACTTTGCCATTTAGAAGCATCTACTGAAGTGACGTCGTCTGTTATTTCCTGTTCATGAATTTTTCTTCCTTGAATATCATAGACAGATAAAACAGCATTTCTCAAACCTGTTCTTATGTTCATCACGTCTCCGCCTGGATTAGGATATGCGACAGCAGCCTTCAAGCCATGGGCATGAGCCTCCTCAATGCTGAGGAAGGTAGAGGCAGGGAATTTGGTGACAAAATTGAATGAACTTTCGTCGTTTAATAGTTTAAAACCATTTCCGACAAGCAACAAGTCTTCTTCCTTTGTAGCTGTAATGGCATTTGCTTCTATATATACATTATCTTCTCCACTAGTATAATATGTTTCAGATATGGTGTTGAAATTCTCGTCCAAATGTTCTATCACCACCCATGAATCGCCATCAGTGTCGCCAAGATTCCAGTTATGAACATATATCAATGTGTTGTCTTCCTTCAAGATGATTCCATTATTCAAAGGTTGATACTCTTTAGTATCGGATGTTCCTCTCGTGATATAATTCACTATAGGTAAAAGATCCGTAGAATTGTCAAGATTATAATCTAATTCGTATAATCTGGTATCATCATATAAATAGTGGTAAGGATTTTCCGTAGAAGAAGTTCGTGATGTGACATATACGGTGTTGTGCCTGCTTTTTACAACGGAGGCGTACTGTAGAGCAGATGACATCGGCATTTGAAACCCTGGTTGATTGATAGCTCTTTTATCAACAAGATTTAAATCCTTGTCGAAATATACCGCCTCTCCGCTTGGATAGAATGGCAGACCATAATCATCTACATTTACTCGTTGGTATAAAATATAATGAGAATCTGTCTCAATCATACAATGGCCTCTATGTCCCCAATAATTTCCATATCCGTTCAAATCTTCAACACCTTTCATCTGAAGAATTTCCCCTTCAAAATTCATTTTGAACAAAAACAAGGAGTCACGTTCCGGTTGTTTGGGAGTGATAAAAGAAGGGCATTTGAAAAAAGCACCTACTATATCTCCGCTATTATCAACGAACGATGTAAACAGATAAAGACGTCCGAATGTTTCATTAGGCATGAGTTCTGCCCATGGGTCAGAACCAAAAACTTCTGTTGTGTCAATAGGGATATAATGTTCGTAACTTTCAACAATATTAAGATTGTCGTCTAATTTATACAACCCCAGAATAGCATCGGTTGGAGGGTTTTCGAAGTTCTTGAAGTAATTTTCAGACAATCTATCATGGTCGGGACTGTATGTCATTAACGTGAATAAATCTCCATCTTTGTTTTCAAGAATCTGATTGTACGATATAGAGCAATACGAAGGGCGGAAATATATGCCTATTGCCATTTCTTCACCATCAGCTGATAGTTTCGTCAATGCAGGATGGGGCGTGCTCACATGAGATGGTATTTCTATATTACACGGTGTATTTACCACAATACTGCCATCTGATAATTCTATGGCATCTATGTTTTTTCTGTAATATGGATAATCCTGTTGGCTATCATATACGAATTCCCATTCTTGAGAATTAAGATTTATTCCGCAAAGTAACATTAGGGAAAACAACAAGGTAAGACGTAATCTTTTCATAATAATTTTTTTTTGCAAATTTAATATGGCAAGAGGTCTATGTCAAGTAGTAGGAATTACGATATAATCACATAAGATTTTATAAATCTTCATATTGCATAAATTTTATCGATAAAATATTTATACAGTTCTTCATTTTCTATATCTAATATGGATGCTATCTTAGTTTTTCTTGTTTTGATAGTACTATATGCAACGCCAAACAAACACGAAATCTGCTTGTCTCTGAGATTTAGCATGCTCAGACAAATATAATATAAGTCTTCGTTTTTAAGTCTCGGGAAGTTTTGCGACAAATCATCAATAAAACCATTAAGATGCAGATTCGCTGCTTGCACTAATAACCTAAATTCTTCTTGTGACAAAGAGGCTGTTTCAGGAGCAGGATTTTCTTTTATGACATTCATGATTTTTATGCATATCTCCGAATTACGATAAGAGTTAACGTCATTTTTCTTTAAATTGGTCTTTTCCAATCTGTCAGTGATATTGGTTAATTTCTGTTCCTGTTCTTTTATGATTTCAGACTGTTTCTGAATCTCGGTGTTCTTTTTCTTAATTTTTCCTTCCACCAAAGATTGTTTGAACTTTATATCCCGAATCAGCTCTTCTTTTTCTTCAATGATGCTCGAAAGTCCATTGACGCGTTTCTTGTTCCTGAAAACTATAAGTAATATAAATGCTGATGCTATTATTACCATTGGTGTCAATATTATTGCCACTTTCCTCTTGCTTTGTTTTTTCTTAATCTCCGACATATTTGCTTTATGAATATTATAGAGATTTATAAATTCCGACACTTCCGATTCATTATCAAATCTTTCCAATCCATATTTAGCAGTGATGTCGTCATAATAAGCTTTCTTCTCATAATCACCTATCGAGTCATAAACTTGAGACAAAAAAGAGGCAGAATTAATTCGAGTAAAGAAAATCGAACTGTTCATTGATTGTTCCAAATAATAAATTGCAGAATCATATTGCTTTTCTTCACACAGCATTCCTCCATAAAGAGAATAATATGAATATCTTATGTGATCATGTTCAATGAGGCTAAAATTGTTTCTCACAATTTTCATGGCACTATCTCTTTCGTTTTTAAGGTAAAACAGATCATATGCTATGGCTTTGTCAACGTCTATTTTATTAAGAGGATTTGGATATGCCTTTACACATTCATCAAAATAATACAATGCTGAATCCGCATCAAAAAACTGATACGCCATTCCTATCATTTTCAATATTTGAGAACTCATGTCGTCATTGTTTAAGGCTTCATTGCATCGTAAAGATTTCTTATACTTGACTACAGCCAATTTTGGATAAGTAAAATCCAAGAAAAATCTCCCAAGTTGCGCATATGCATTTACGAGACGCTTCCAATGTTCTTCTGTGAGATTCTTTTTCTTGACATTCTTTTCTATTATCTCAATCATCTCGAAGTAATTCTTGGCAGCAGCAGGAACGTTACCAGAATCACGCAAGCTGTCGGCTGTCATGTTGAGATTTTTTAGATGTTCTATAATATCATCATGCACAATGGAATCCGTGCACAAAGTCTGTTGTCCGTTGACTGTTGTCTGTTGACAGCCGAAGGCTAATAATATCAAAACTACAATTATTCTCATAGATGCAAAGATATGAAAAAAAAGACTACAAGACCACAAGACTACAAGACTACAAGTTTTTTTTCTAACTTTGTAAATCTTTTAAAGCATGTATTTGTTTCATTCCAAAACATTGAAAATCAAATGAAAGTTCAGATTACCAACAAAGAAATATGGAAGATAGCGATTCCTATTATGTTAGGAAATTTAGCGCAGACCATCATCAATTTCACCGACACTGCTTTTTTAGGTCATTTAGGTGTTATTGAATTGGGTGCATCTATGTTGGCTGGACTTTTCTATTTCGTGTTCACCACCATTGCTACTGGTTTCGCCATCGGCATCCAGATTATTATAGCAAGACGATTCGGCGAAGGCAACAAAGAAAGAGTCGGCGTGATCTTCGAACATGGAGCGTTCTTCGTTCTAATTCTAGGAACGATATTATTTTCCATTTTATATTTCTTCTCCGAGTCGCTTCTAGGCTGGCTCATCGACTCGCCTAATATCTACGCGTCGGCATTAGATTACATAAAATACCGCCAGTTCGGCATCATATTCGTTTGTTTCAACTTCTTATACAGAGGTTTATATGTAGGAATATCCAACACCAAAGCCATTACCTATTCCACAATAATAATGGCAATCGTCAATATCTTCTTAGACTATTGTCTCATATTTGGTAAATTAGGTTTTCCAGAGATGGGAATCGGCGGCGCTGCATTAGCTTCATTCTGCGCAGAAGTAGCGGCTTTCATATTCTTCGGCATATACAGTTACATCACATTGAGAAATAAAGACTTCGGCATGTTCAAGATTCACAAGCTAGAATCAGAACTGATGAAGAGAATCTTGAAAGTAGCGACACCGACAATGGTACAGAAGTTATTTTCATTCGGAGTATGGTTCATATTCTTCATCTTGATAGAAAAGATGAGCGAGACTGCCACCGGTATCTCCTCCATCGTAAGAAGTGTTTACATGATACTCATAACACCTTGCTTCGCCTTTGCAACGACAACCAACACATTGGTAAGCAGAACTATTGGTGCAGGTCATCATGAGATGGTATTCAGCATTGTCAACAAAATCATCAATAATTGTATTTTGTGTACGCTGCCTATCATCGCGATATTAGCTATAATTCCGATACATGTTGTAAGCATTTACACCAACGACTTAAACCTCGCTCAATTAGTTGTTCCATCAATTTATGTGATATGCATCTCTGCGATATTTCAAGTCGTTGGTAACGGTTATTTCGAGGCAGTATCAGGAACCGGCAACACATCGGCAGCCTTATATCTTGAAGCAGCAATTCTAGTCATTTACACCATTTATATCTGGATAATGTCAACAATATGCACCGACGTTCACTGGGTATGGACAGCAGAGATTATTTACGGCGGATTGCTCGCTATTGCTTGCTATTCATATATGAAAATGGCGAAATGGAATGAGAAGAGGATTTAAGGATTTGAGGAACTGAGGAACTGAGGAATTGAGGAATTGAGGATTTGGGTAATTATTGTAGAGACGCGTCAATGTTACCTTAAAGGTAAACACACATAGACACGTCTGATTTATTAAGAATTAATTATGAAAATTATATTAACAATATTCGGTTTATTATCATTAACATTGGGTGTTATTGGGATTTTTGTTCCGATATTGCCGACGACGCCTCTTTTGCTTCTTGCGGCTTGGTGTTTCTTCAGAAGTTCCAAGACTTTATACGAAAAGCTCATCAACAGCAAACATTTAGGTTCGTATATAAAAAACTTCAGAGAGAATAAAATCATCCCTCTGAAGACTAAAGTTTATATCTTAACGATGTTGTGGGCCAGCTTGATTTATTGCATCTTCTTCGTCGCAAGCGGAATGCTTTGGCTACAAATTTTATTGGCAATAATACTCGTCGGTGTGACGATGCATATACTTTCTTATAAGAGTCACTAATCTCGTTATCTTACTTTAAACACCCAAGCCGCATCGCTCTTCAAGTCGTTGTATTTAAGCGGCGTAGTGTCAATAATCATCTTGCCGTTTTCATATCTCCAAGGCAAAATCTTTTCACAGCCTAACATAGTAACAACAGTATTTTCTTTTGGGTATGGAATTTCAAGAACGAGTTCATCTTGCGGATATTCTATTGCTATCGCGTATAAGTCATCGCCTTTTGTCGTGTAACAAACGTATGGCTGCTCGCACTTATATTCTGCCTCGAAACCGTTTTCAACTTTCAACAATTCTTTCTGAGACGCCACAGGGGTTCCTTGAGACGCCACAGGGGTGACGTCTCTACAGACGAATAATCGCATCATGGCGTCGATGTTTTTCTCTTCGTATTCGACTTTGATGTTATACGATTTTCCTGCTTTGAGTTTGATAGTCGCTGAGGTAGAATTCCAGTTTTTTGCCTGGTCGGCATCGCTTTGTTGTTCGTTTGCCTTCGATGGATTATAATCTATGATGACTTTATCATCGATATACAATCTTACAATATCATCGACTTCCACTTCAAAAGTATATTTATCGGTCTTTTCTGGAACGAACACTCCGGTCCAGGTAGCGCTGAAGTTATCGTAGCTTATCGCCTTATCAGGAGAGTTACGATGCCAGTTGAAATCTATCAAAGAGTCAGTTCTTGTGATTGATACTTCTTTCATTTCGTAGAACTTGGTATAAGGACGAGTTCCATATATTGCCTCGCCGTTTATCTCGAGCCATTTGCCAAGGTCGAGCAATCTTTCTTGCTGAATCATAGGGATGATGCCGTCCGCTGCAGGGCCTACGTTAAGAGTCATGCCGCCGCCTGCAGCGACAGTCTTCGCGAAGTGACGAATCAACTCTTTAGAGGTGAGGTAATTGGACAGCGGCTCATTGCGGTTAAGTCCAAAGGAGCGACCTATGCCGCGGCATTCCGCCCATGGTCTGTCAGTCTGAGTGATACCTGCACTATATTCTGGTGTTCTGAAACCATATTGCGCGCCGTGACCCCAGCGGTCGTTGACGACAGCCTCCTCGCCTACTGTATTATAATACCAAGCGATGAGTTCGGCAGCGTGCCATTGCTCAGCGGAGTTACGCCATTCGCCGTCAGAGAAAATGATAGAAGGACGATATTTTGTAACCAACTCCTTAAACTGAGGAATCATGTGATTGTCGACATAGTTAGCGATAGAATCATCTGGGTCGATGTACCATCTGTGCATCGGGTTAGTCCATTCAGGAAGCGAGTAATAGAACCCCATCTTCAAGTCTTTAGCGCGGATAGCATCAGTGAGTTCACCTACGATATCACGTTTGGGTCCGCCCACGACGCTGTTCCATTCTGGAGAATATTCGCTGTCCCAGAGGCAGTAGCCATCGTGATGTTTTGTCACGAGAAGCACATATTTCGCGCCGCTCTTCTTGAACAAGTCAGCCCAGTCTGAAGGATTCCAAAATTCTGCCTTGAACATTTTATCGAAGTCGCGATATTCAAAATCCTCTCCGTAGTTTCTCTTCTGGAAATTAACACGAGTGCTATCGTTGTTCATCAAGCCGCTGTAATACCATTCGGCGTAGCCTTCGTTAGAAGCGAAAGCCGGAACAGAATACACGCCCCAGTGGATGAAGATTCCGAGTTTTGCATCTGAGAACCATTGAGGATAACCACGTTGCTGCAACGATTCCCAAGTTGGTTCAACTTTTTGAGCGAAAGATGATAACGCTAAGAAGCATATCAATAGGGTAAGAAGTTTTTTCATATTTTTTTTATTTTTAAGTCAACGGACAACTGTCAATAGTCTTTGTCCAAATTATTAGTTATTTATATTCCATTTTTAAGAAAAGTTCTCAAGTTTATATGTTTAATTCCATCATAGTCATTGTTAGTTATCAATGGCGTCATCGAAATAACATATTTTGGATAATTGTCTTGTATCTTCTTCAAATTACCAAATTCTCTTTGACGGGTTTCTTCATTTATAATCAAATATGAAACTTGAACATAAATTTTCTCTCCATTTGGCTTAGTGCATACAAAATCAATCTCGCTCGATTGCAATTGTCCGACAAAAACTTCATATCCCAACCGTACAAGATTTTGATATACGACATTCTCAATGACTTTCTCAACATCACCCTCACGTGTGCCGCCCGCAATAGCATTTCTTATTCCGTTGTCTTCGAAATAATATTTCTCATTACTGTCGAACAAACGCTTTCCATGAACATCATAACGATTCACTTTATTAATTATATAAGCATCAGAAAGATAATTCAAATAATTAAGTATTACAGAAGCCGAGATATTTTCGCCATTGGATTTCATATACTTACTGACATTATTAGCAGAAATTATCTTTCCGGTATTATCAGCCAAATATAAAACCAGATTCTCAAGAAAATTGACATTTCTGATATTGTTTCTCATTATCACATCTTTCAGAAGCACTGTATTATAAATATCTTTCTGATATTCACGAACATCATCTTCATGCAATCCAATCTTATTCAAACCGGGCATTCCACCTAAATTGATATATTGTGTCAGAGAATCATCGTTATCATCAAGAGAATGGAATGTCAGGAATTCTTCGTAGCTCAAAGGTTGTATGTAAATTTCCTTAAATCTTCCTCCGATTATCGTACTTAACTCACCGCTCAACATCTTAGCGTTACTTCCAGTGATTATGACATCGGCATTTTCTTCGGTACGATAACTTCTCACGCAACGTTCAAATTCCGCAATATCCTGAACTTCATCGATAAGAATATAATTATGTTTATCCTTAACGAATTTACTTTCAATATAATCGTTAAGATTCTGATAATTTCTGATGAAATCAAACTCACGTTTTTCCTTATCGATATAAATTATATTGGAGTCTGGCTCATTTATCTTTTCCTGATAAAATTGCTTCAAGAGATAACTTTTTCCGACACGTCTCTGTCCTGTCAGAACGATTATCATTTCTTTTCCTAAATATTTGAAAATCTTATCAAGATAGTTTTGCCTTATGATTAATTGTTTCATAACTTATACTTAATAACATTTGCAAATATACAAATTTTATTAAGTATAAGTTATAAAAATAGAAAAAAATAAGATTTTATTAAATATAGTTAATAAGATTATTTAAAGGATATCAAGTCAATATTCAAAATAACAATATCAGAAAGTGATTTATTATTTTATACTCTCAACCTCTGATATAATCATATTACAATCATCTGATTTACAAACATTCAGTTCTTCTGCCGGAGCACTTTCCTCTTCACACTTACACTTAAAACCCTCTGATATTTCAAAAGAGAGATTACAATTTTCTGTTGGTAAACCACATGTTCCATGACATTTTATGGCGAAGGTTTTATTCTCATTTTTATTATAATCAATATAGTACATAATACTCATTGGATTATCAAAATCGTCATCCAATATGTATTCCATCTTTATCAATTCCATATCATCAAGATAGAAGAATTCAAAATAAGTGATTTGATAATTGTCCGAATCGTGTACAAGCTTTATAAATTCAGGAAAATGCGCCGCAACACTTTTCATATCCATTCTAGTATCATGACTTTCTCTTACAGTAGAATATTCACGCATCTTAGCGTTTCCAATAGCATATAACTTTCCTTCCTCATTAAATTTCATTCCAGATGATTTAGGATCATTGCTTTTTACATATTTTCTCACAGATTCATACTTACTTAAATCAGAACCTTGATAATAATTATTTTTATTGGTCAAATTTGCGGTTCCACATGAAGTATTACATATATAATACAACACAACCATAAGCATCACACTTGCTTTTAATAAATATGTTTTTTTCATAGGATTATGTATTTAAATTCATTGCAATAATAATAATAATAATAATTCACAAGTTTATTTAAAAATAAATTATAAAAAAAGTACTAACATATTGAATGTTAATAATTTTTAACAAAATAATCCTTGACAAGTATTGAAAAAGATTTTATTTTTGCAAATAATTTTAAAACCGAAAGTTATGGCAACATTTTTTAAATCATCACCTATTTTATATGGAAAGTCAGCGGAAAGATTCGATAGAGAAGC
>JAZUCH010000093.1:0-14188 GCA_045639025.1 Bacteroidales bacterium | reverse complement strand
CGAAGAAGGCAAACTGTGTAAAGAGTTGATTTCTTTATTCAAATTAAATAACAAAGGAAATACTTATTCAGATGTAACAAGTTTGAAAGATGCACGTTTTGCTATAACTGGAGACTTTTTGGCTAAGAAAAATAATCCTCTGTGGACATTGAAGTATGCTTCGTCATCAGCTTTCGCTAGTTTACCTATTACAGTTTCCATTAGTGACAGCATAAAGGCCTTGATTGATGATATTGTACAAATTTGTATGGAGCGCGAGCTACGTAACCCTGCTCTTGTAAATCAAACATTATCATTAATAGAGGAACAGAGGATAGAAATGAAGAATATCCTCAATGTAGATGAAGCGTTTAATGATGGATTCAAGAATTTCTTGATGCAAATAGAATATGTTAATATTCAAGAGAGCGAAATTGAAGAAGTTAGAAATTATATCACAGGACACCTTGAATCAACTGTTGGTTATTGGACAGAAGAAGAAGTGATTACATCTGCTAAAAACTGGAGACTTGAGCAAACTTTGTCAGTTGAGCCCACTCATGTTGAGCCAAGTCTGCCCAATGAGCAACCTGTAATTAACCCAGATGTTGTGTCTGAGAAGCGTCTGAAAGCAAAAGAGAGAATATCTAAGATTTCCTCATTGGATGAAGCGAAAGATATGCTTTTAAGGTTATGTGATACTAATAATGAATGGTTGTTGGATAAAATTAATTCATAGTCATTATGTACAAGATCATTGATTCTGTAGAGGAACTATATCAAGAAATTGAAATAGATAAAAATTGGACAGGTGCAGAGTGTTCTCTCCGTAACCGTTATCCACTACGTTTTGTCTTATTTGAGAGCTTCAATGATTTTAATGCATTCGTACAAGAATGTAGTAATCATTGTGTTTTTGTGCAAGGTATGGATAAATGGATGGATGAGGGCAATGATGATGAGTTAATGACATATTCACAATTGGCAGACAGGTTTAAAGAGTACATAGAACACCTTCCATCTAACGATTTTGTAATAGCTCCATTCTCTGAGATAACCAGATTCTATGATAACGAGCATTATAAAGAATTTAACTCATTAGTTAAAACAATCAGGCTAATATCTTCTCCAGAAGCTGCGCAATTAGATCATCAAAGAGTATACATTCCGATTATTGGAATGCAAAGTAAAATGAATCAATTCAAAAGCGATCCTAACATTCATATCTGGGAGTATCGTTCTGGAAAAGATACAGCTAAATATAAACTCATATTGACAAACAATAATACATATGGAATACAATCGTTAGATGAGATATTTACCATCTGTCGCAATATGAGAGAATGGATTGCTTTATGGAAGGTTGGCAATAAGGTTAAGAATCAGATTATTTGTAGTTCAAAAACGATTTATGACAACGCTCATAATGCACATCCTGATAATGCTTTCGATTATGTAATTTGCAGTAATGTATTTGAGTTTCTTACCAAAGGACTTGAACTCGATTTTGGTAGTCTACAACTCAGAGATGGAGATGTTCAGTATTGGGAACAACTGGCATCTAATATAGACATATCATCATTTACCTTTGAATCATTCGTATACAAGAGATTTAATTCGTATGCTCTTAACAACGAAATTGATTTCATACATATTTGGTTTGAATATCAAGATGATTTTTCACGCTGGTTGCTTAAGAACTATTATCTATTTAAACATGGTGAAGAGAGTTATCTAAATAGGGCTCTAAGACTTTGTAATTCACAAAGTACCACCGAATTATTTTCTCTGTTAGAAACATTAATCTATGAAGAGCCATTGAATGAAGTATCGCTAGAGAAACGCAGAATAATGTTGATGGAAGCGATGAAGTTTGATGTTAAAATCAAGGAACTTTCAGAAAACAAGGTTTATAGTAAGCTGAATTCAATTGCTACAGATCCTGAACGAGGATATCAGATTGCGATGAAATATATTACACCTCTAACGTACACTGAACGTCAGCTGATGATAGAGTGGTTAGGTCGTGGTGTAATTTCAAGAGAAAAAATACAGTCTTTGTATCCAGAATTATATTCATACACTTCTGTATCTAACTTAAATGTAGATGCTGAGAATATTTGGATTAATTCATATATTGATGAATATCGCAAATCAAAAATCTCTAATAGACCAACAGATTTGATTTCTCAATTGATTTTAGATAAAAATTCATCATCGGCCTCGTTTGAGATGTGGTATAACAACTTTAAGACAGTAAAAACAATATTACACAATAGAGAAGATATTGATGTATTTTATTGGATAGATGGTCTTGGAGTAGATTGGATTCCGTTTATAACAGAACAAATTAAGAAGCATCAAGTAGATGGCGTTTACTTAAATGAAGTACATATTGGTGTCGCAGAATTACCATCAACGACCGAGATAAACAAGGTTAAATTGGATGAGATTTCTTCACCGAATAAATTAAAAAAGGTAGGAGATTTAGATACATATGCTCATAGTAACAAATCCTATCCTAATTATATAATTGAAGAATTTGGAATTATAGAAAAGGCTATATCTTCCGTTCTTGCACAATATAATGGGAAAAAGATTGCGTTTATATCTGATCATGGTATCAGTTATATGGCACAATATGGCAAGGGATTAAATATTGCAGGAATTAAGTCTAGTCATTCTGGACGATATGCAACATTGCAAAATAGCCATATAGGTGACGACTCATCATACATAGTATTAGAGGACCAGAAAACAATGTGCTCAATGAACTATAATTCATTAACCTCAAAGACGCCTGCAGGATTAGGAGCACATGGTGGATGTACTCCTGAGGAGGTTCTTGTCCCTATTATTATAGTTTCAAACAAAAAGAATGCAAGTATATATTCTGCATCTCTAATCGATAATGAGATATCAGCATCTAAACCTATTGTGAAGTATAGGATAAAAGGGCTTTCAATAGTTGATACGCCAAGTGTAAAATATAATGGTGTAGATTATTCATTAATCAAAACAGATAATTGTACATACGAAAGTGAACGTCTAAATCTTGTAGAAACATCTACACAGATTGTATTAAAAATTAATGATTATACCCAGTCTGATTCATTAATTATTAGGACTGGTGTTGATGAAGATGATCTATTTGGAGGGTTTTAATTATGAATGAAGTAACAAGTCAGAAAATAAGGGAGCAATTTGCTTCTATGGCAATATATAAAGATCCTGCATCTACCAATAGTTTATTTGCTGGACGCAATTTGCCATCCTTCGTAAAAGACTTCATCCTCAAACGCTATATAAGCAATGATGGAGTTGTTAATTGCGATGGGCTTACAAATTTCCTTGATATGGTTATACCCCAGAAACAGACAGATGTCAAAGATAGATTGTCTGCTGGAGAAGAAATAACTTTGTTAACAAGGTTTATTATATACATAGATTTGGTAAAGGGTATTCGTAGATTTGGCATTCCTGATTTGGGTATTAAGATCAATGAGGGGCAAATCCCTGAATATGTTTATAAGAACCATACAGGGGAACTTGTAGATGGCGAAAAATGGGGTATTATTAAATTATCTGTTTTACCAGATGAGGATGGCAAGAAGAACCACGTTGAGATGGTTGATTACAAGCCATTTAAACCATATCGTTCTGTAGACCTTGAATATCTAAGAGATGCTAGAAAAGTATTCTCAACTCAGGAGTGGATTGATGTATTATTATCTGCAATGGAATATGAGGCGGATGGATTTAATACAATGACTGAGAAGTTAGAGTTCTTGACTCGTCTGCTGATATTCATTGAACCAAGATTAAATGTAATAGAATTGGCTCCCAAAGGAACTGGAAAGTCTTTTGTTTTTGGCAACCTATCTAAATATGGTTGGCTTGTAAGTGGAGGAAAAGTTACAAGAGCAAAGTTATTTTATGATAAGGCCAAACAACAGAATGGTATAATTAAAAACCATGATTTTACAGCTTTTGATGAAATACAAACAATCATTTTTCAAGAACCGGCAGAGATACAGGCTGCATTGAAATCATATTTAGAGTCTGGTAAAACGACAATTGATAATAATGAATTCAGTTCGGAATGTGGTTTGATGCTTATGGGAAATATCCCTTTGAGTGATCAAAGACGACCATTGAATTATAGGTATTTTGACTCATTACCTCAGTCTTTTCGCGAGTCTGCTTTGTTAGATCGTTTTCATTGTTTCATTGAAGGATGGCACTTGCCTCGCATTAACAAGGGTATTATCTATAAAGGATGGACTATTAACGTCGAGTATTTCTCGGAGATACTTCATTCGCTTCGTACTCAAAACATTTATGGATTATTGTTTGAGGAGTTAGTAGGATATGATAAAAATGCAGATACGCGTGATTATAATGCTGTGAAGCGTATTGCTGTAGCTTATATGAAGTTATTATTTCCACATTGGGTAAGTGTGTCAGATGTCAATAAGGACGATTTTGATATGTATTGTTTACAGCCTGCTATTCGTAGACGTGGTATTATAAAGGAACAATGCCATTATATTGATGCAGAGTTCAAAACAACAATGCCAGAGTTTTGGATAAAAATTTGATGGGTTTAAACTAAAATTATAATATATTCACAAGATGAAGTTATTTGATATAGCATTTAGAAATTTTAGAAATTTCCATGAGTATAATATTGCACTTGGAAATAAAGTAACCATTTTTATAGGTCGCAACGGAATGGGTAAAACGAATCTAATAGAGGGTATGGTACAGTCGCTAAGTTTTATCTTTTCAAAGCAAAGAGATACTCAACAGTATGATTTTATTAGTAGTACAGATCAAGGAGTAAAATCTTTCAAAACGACTGACCCTATGTATATAAATGGGGATTATACATATCCATTATCAATAGAAGCTAATGGTGGAATTATTGATGGAGATAACATAATATCTCTCTCATGGTCTTTTGAACAAGAGACCAATAAGTCGGGATTGAAAGATTCTAGATTTAGAACGGCATATCATGCTTTTTGGGATCACTATAATACTCTCGAAAGGAAACCCGTGCTATCGTTTTTCTCTGATGCGTTCCCACATAAAGATACTAACATTAGTTCTGGAATGAAAGATAAACTAAAATCAGGCAATCCCTTGCCCCCTGGTGATGGTTACTATCAATGGGATAAGAAGCAAAGTTGTGTGAATATATGGAAGAAGTATTTTGTCCAACAGTGGATAAATAATCGTCTTGTACCTACTCCAGATAAAGAGGCTTTTGTTACTGCCATTAACAATAAGCTTAAAGAGTTTTCACAACCTATCAATAGATTGCATAATGCATTAGATGTTATAGTTAGAGAATTGTCTGTTGCTTATCGAGATGAAGAGGCAACCTTATTGATTACTTTTGAAGATGGCTCAATCAAACCTTTTAATACTCTTCCCGCTGGATATGAACGAATATATTCTATAGTGTTAGACCTAGCTTGTCGTAGCTATTTGCTAAACCGAAATACTAATCCAGAAGGCATAGTTTTTATAGATGAGATTGATCTCCATTTACACCCATCACTTGCCGCAGAAATACTATCTCGTTTTCAGCGTTCATTTCCATATATTCAGTTTATCGTCAGTACTCACTCTCCTATGGTGATTAGTAATTTTGATCAAAGTATTGGGGCTCCAAATGACTATAAACTAATTAACCTATTGAAAAATGATGATGGGTATTATAATATCACAGTTGATAACATATATGGACAAGACTATAATTCAAGTCTTGTTAATGTTATGGAAACAAACCTTCAGCAAAAATTTAGTGATGAGTTAGCTGAAGCCTATCAATATTGGAAGAGTAAAGATGAGTCAAAAGCAAGAAAGATAGCTGAATTATTACTACAAAAATACGGTCGTGATAGTTCCATTATTCGAGCATTAGGATTGTAGCGAGACAATGAAAAGTATTAATAAAATAAATGATTTGGATGCAAATGTTATTATTGATCAATACTTAACATTTGCAAGGACGCAACCTTGGTTTTTAACCGACGATATTTATAGTAATCATTTCACGAAGAGATATGGAAAACGTAAATTGATTGATGCTATTTTGTTGCCAGAGCAGGATTATAGATGTTGTTATTGTATGAAAAGATTTAATATACAGAATGATCAGGATGCAACAATTGAACATGCAATCCCTCGTAGCACACCTCATGGCAATTCATTTACAGATTATTTTGCATTGAATTATCCTGGATTAAATAATAGAAATATTTGTCATACTCAAGATTATAAGGATGGGATAAATAGTCAAGGTCAGTACCCCCATCATATGGCTTATCATAACTATGCTATAGCTTGTCATTATTGCAACAATAAACGCAATAATCATATTATTGGGTTCCCATATTTTCTTCCTCACAATCGTCAACATATCAGTTATAACAGGGCAACAGGAAAAATTACTTGGTATGACGACCCTAAATTATTCGATGGATCTCAGGAATCTGATCTAATGGTAAATGTGGTAGGTTTAAATCGTCCTTTCTTAAAAGCAATACGTGCAGTTTGGTTGTATGGTAAAGACCATCCTATGAAAAATTATTCCACACCAGATACTGTTAGTAATGAAAATGAGCGTCTTGAATTAATTTATAGATCTTTTGGAGCTGCTCTTGAAGCAGATGCAAACTTTAGCACTCTTGACATCGAAGGATTTATTGCTCTTGAAACTCAAGCTGGGTGGAATGAAGTATTAAAATATGATTATTTCGCATCTATTTAATTCTGATTAAGATCGTATATATTAATGATATTATTTAATCATATATAACATTCGCTAGATGTTATTACAAGCTGTAAACTTAAATGCCTTAAAACTATGCTGATAATATTGAGCCTGTCCCTTTTGGACAGGCTCTTTTTATTCGAGTAAGCTATCTGAAAACTTTGCTATTACGCAATTCTAAAATGGCTAAAAAACTCGTTAGACAGCTTCACTGTTTAGAGAAAGTTATCTACACATAAACATCCTTCAGCTGTGCTCCATAGTTGCAATGGCGTCATATGAAGCTGCATTTGATACAAGGAAGGTTGAGCGTCTGAACATCAGGTTGAGCCATATTCGTGTGCTGCGGCCGTTGCCTTCCATAAAAGGATGCGCAACATTTATCTCAACGTATTTGTCAACAATCTCATCGAATGTTGTTTCTGGCATATTCTCTATGCTGCGCAATATGGTAGGGAAGTGTAAGGCGTTAGCAAAGGTGAAACCTCCCTTGCTGATGTTCTTGCTGCGTATCTGCCCTGCAAACTCATAAAGTCCTCCGAACAGATATGCGTGTATCTGCTGCAGACACTTGATGCTGTCTGGTTCCAATGTGCCGAGTAAACCGCTTTCGAACAAGGTGTAAGCTTTCTTTCTGCTTTGTCCGTCGATGGTGTTATCGCTGTATAAAAACCAATCGAGAAAATCGTTAACTTTGTTATTGGGTATGTTCTTTGCTAACAGGATTACATCATCACTGTCCATTACATCCGTTAAACGTCTTTTGCCGTCAGGTGCGACTAACTTCAACTGGTTAGTGAGACTAACCAGTTCGTTTCCTTCTTTTTTTAATTTGGTTTTCAGATATTTCCAATAGTTACGGTTCTTTTGATAATCATCTTGATTATTGATTGCACCTATAATATCAAGCACTGAAAACCACCATTTTGAATTATCTTCGTCCCAAAGGGCTCTGACTTCATGGTCATTGTAAAATCTAATAGAAATCTTGGTCATTGGTCTAATTTTTATTGCTTAAGTTTATTAAATAACTATCCGCAAATTTAATAAAAAAATCGCAAAAATGTTTGGTGACGATATGATTTTTTGTGAAAGACAACAAGTCAACAAGTCAACAAGACTACAAGTTTTAGTTAGGAGTTGAGGAACTGAGGATTTGAGCCCTGAAAGGGCGAAACAAATATAGAGTAAGGCAACGCCTTATTAGTTAGGAGTGAGTAGTTGTTGTTTGGGTGTTAGTAGCCTCCAATGCGTTAGGGATTGGAGCGGCATCCTTTTTTTGCGGAGACGGATATTGGAGACGGATACGGATGTTGAAGACGAATACGGAATTTGGAAGTGAGACAGTGTCGGAGCAAAAAAAGATATAGCGGAAAGCCCGACGGCTTCGCCGGAACGCCCAAATGAAAGTCAACAAGTCACCATGGTTCTTAGTTCAATAGCCAACATCAGCAATCTCATACCAAAAAACTTTAGTCTTTCGACATTAGACTTTCGTCTTTTTCTTACCTTTGCATAAAACATCATCCTATGCTTAAACTATTGCCACTGATAATACTAATGTCGCTGCTCACATCATGCGACTCGCCAGTGAAGACTAATGACAAAAGGCTAAAGCCTAATGCTCAAAGTTCAACAGCTAAAAGCCAAAAGCTAACAGCCAATAGCCAACAGTCAATAGTCATCCTCTACGATAACGACGTGCATTGTGCCGTGGATGGTTACGCTAAACTTGTGGCTCTGCGTGACATCATTTCTGATACCGCTGGTTTCGTCACCACTGTCTCTTGCGGCGACTTTGCAAGCGGCGGCGTGATAGCATCGGTGTCGGACGGCGAACTTGTTGTTGATATAATGAATAAGGTTGGTTACGATGTAGTAGCCCTCGGCAATCACGAACTTGACTACGGAATGAATCAGCTCTTTACCTTCTCCGAAAGCCTGAATGCTGAAGTGGTCTGCGCTAACTTGAAAAATGTCCTGACTGACGAATTCCCTTTTCCTGCTTATCATATCATAAGTTATGGTGATGTCGATGTGGCATTTCTCGGTTTTACTACGCCGTCGAGCGGCACGGTGATGAGTCTCAGCGATGGTGATGGTAATCCCTTGTATAGCTTCATGCGGGAGGATTTTTATTCCAACGCGCAGAGTTTCATCGACGAGGCTCGTGACAACGGCGCGGAATATGTCGTGGCACTGACGCATCTCGGCGATTCTAGACAAATCGGCAATATCCCAAATTCTATAAGTCTCATCACCGAAACTACTGGCCTCGATGCCGTTATCGACGGTCATGATCATCATGTCATAGAGGAGCGTTGGGTGAATGATAAAGACGGTAATCAAGTGCTGCTCACTTCGTCCGGATATTTATTTAAAAACATAGGCGTGCTGCGCATCGATGCTGATGGTAGCTTGTCGTCTCGACTTATAAATATAGAATCTGACACTTCTTTTGTTGATGATGATACTCAGCGTTTCGTTGATAGCCTCAAGATGAAGGTGCATGCCTCTGGACAGAAAGTCGTAGGTTATTTGGATAAGGATTTGGATATTTATGATGTAAATGGCAAGAGACTCGTCAGGGTGCGTCAGACGGAAATAGGTGAATTTATTGCAGATGCTTTCCGTGAGTTCACTGGCGCCGACGTCGCTCTTATCAACGGAGGTGGTATACGCGCCGGCTTAAAGAGGGGTGAGGTAACAATAAACGATATTCTTGCCGTCATGCCTTTCGGTAATCTCGCTTGTACTGCTACCATGACAGGACAACAGCTGCTCGATGCAATGGAGTTCTCTGTAAGCATGCTGCCTTATGAGTCGGGTGCTTTTCTGCAAGTTAGTGGAATGAGTTATGAAGTTGATGCATCTGTACCTACACCTGTCGCTCTGGATAAAGAAAATCTTTTCTCGCATGTAGGTGATGGCAAGCGTCGAATCTCTGATCTTAAAATAATGAATTCCAAGGCCGGAGAATATGAAAGTGTGGAATTGGAAAAGACATACACCATCGCTAGTTTCGATTATCTTATCACAGAAATGGGCTGCTCTGGAATATTACGCTACGCTCAAAAGAATGATAAATACTGGGGAACAGACTTAGAAGTGATGAAATCCTACTTGAAAGAACTTTAGAATTCTAGAACTTATTAGCGAAAAGTCTCTGTTGTGACTTTGCGTCTCTGTGTCTCTGTGTCTCTGCGACTCTGTGTCTCTGCGACTCTGTGTCTTTAAAAGAAAAGGCCGCCCATTATTATGAGCAGCCCCTATGCTTGTAGTCTTGTGGTCTTGTTGACTTGTAGTCTTTAGAATCTCACGACCTTACGTGTTACGTTTCCGTTGTTTGTCTCTATGTTGATGAAGTAGATTCCTGATTCGAGTCCGCTTACAACATATCTGCTGCCGCTGACTTGTTCGTCGGAAATCATCGCACCCATGACGTTATAGACTTTTACTCTTGTCATGTTTTCACATACGATGTTGAAGTCGCTGTTTGATGGGTTAGGATAGATTGAAACATTAACATTGAAGAGTTCTTCGCATACGCCAAGGGAATGTGTCACTTCAATATTCTCGAATGTTCCGAAGCATTCTTCATATACAGGTCTTACGCTGTAGGTGTAAATGCTTCTGCCAATGACTGTTTCATCAGTGAATGAGAGCTCTTCTGTTGTTGCCATATATCTTGAGTCGCGGTAGATTTCGTAAGCGATAGCTTCGCCGTTAGCAGGAGCTTCCCATGAGATATTGACGTTGGCATCAGCCTCAGTGTTGTTAGTGAGGTTTTGTACAGGTTCGCACATCTCGTAGCTTGTATTGATGATAGAGCAGTCATTGACCCATGAGTAGAGGAATCCGTTGCTTAACGAACCGCCGTTTCTGTATATCTCAGCGCCGTTTTCTCTCTTGATGATGAAGCTGCATTCTAAGTCCCATGCGCCCTTGACCCATTCGAGTGAAACCTCGACGCCAGTGCCTATTTGTCTGGTGTAGGTCTTTGATGTTCCATTAGATACTGTGAAAGCGTCATCAGGTGTGCCGTCGCTGTATTTAACTATAAGAGCTGCGCCGTCCCATCCGTCGCCGTAGTCGTCTTTAAGTTCGAAGATGATGTTGCAAGCGTTGGAATATGAGAACTCTAATTCTTTTGTCATGAACTCGTTTTCAATATTCAAGATGAATGGGATGCTGAATACGTCGCTTACGTTTCCTGATAATGTGACGTTGAAGAATGCCATTGCTGATGACTCGCTGCCGATAGAGTTGAAGCGTGCCTCGCTAGTGTTGATGGTGATGTCGCTATCTTCGCATAATAATGTGGCGTCGAAAGCTACTTCCAACTCATTGCCCATATTGTTGAGCACAATACCAAAGTCTGCAGTCTCGCCTTCTTCAAGTATGCCGTTGCCGTTGTCATCGTTTTCAATAATGATAGATGATACTTGTGTGTCGGTGCTGCTTACAAAAACAGGGACTCTCACTGAAGAAATGAATTCGTCGTTGGAGTCGTAGAAACAAACGTCGAATGCCAATAATGTTCTGCATGATGCTGTTGCGTCAACGGTGAAAGTGAATTCGTCAACGATTGAGATTGTCTCGTTAGCACCAATATTATTTACTTCTGCGATAGAGTCATCAACTCTTACCAAGATATTGTTGGTTCTTAAGACAGCTTTTACGTTGCTGTATGACTCTTCTGAGTTATTGGTAAATGTGACGTTGAGATTAGCTTGTTCCATCGCATTGATGTTAGCGTTACCATTGCCGTTTTCATCGTCGTTGATTCTATGGCTTACATAAAGGAAGTTGCCATTGTCGATAGCTTCGATGGCTGCCAATGCATCGACGCGTGATGAGCCAGTGATATTGCTTTTATTATCTGTTAGCTTAACGCCTGTTGTCTCTAATATCATACAAATCTCAGCAGGGGTGAGGTCGGCTTTCTTTTCTAACATAAGAGCCATGATGCCAGCTACGCATGGTGCTGCCATTGATGTTCCGCTCATTCCGATATGACCGTTAGTGGTGCTGTGGTCGAGTGATACGATGCCTTCGCCTGGAGCGCATACGTCAGGGCGGATGAGACCGATGCCTGGGTTATATGCATAGTCGGCGAATTCTGTCTCTTGCCATGTTACAGGACCGTTTGAACTGAATGCTGCTGCTATATCGTTGTAATTAACGGCACCAACAGAAACGGTACATGACAACTCTCCTGGGTTGACGTCGGCTTGGTCAGGATGTAACCATGGTGGAGGACAGCTGCCAGGAACACGTACGTTGTTTGGGATAGGTGCTTGCCATTGCATATTACCTTCGTTGCCTGCTGCTATAGCTGCTACAATTCCGAGGTTCAATGCATTGACACATGTGCGACGTAATATTGTTCTTTCTGTTGTTGTTGAATTAGGGATGCCTAATGACATGCTCAAGACATCGGCTTGATGTTCGATGGCCCATTCCATACCGTTGTTGATATGGTCAACAGTTCCGCCGCCTTCGTCGCTGAGAGCCTTGACGCACATGAGAGTGGCGTTAGGCGCAATGCCGGTCTTGGTGCCTGATGTGCCGTCACCGCAAACTGTACCGGCGCAGTGTGAACCGTGACCGAAATTATCCATAGGGTCGTTGTTGTTGTAATATGTGTTGTAGCCGTGGTGAGGGAACTCAGCGCCGCCGTCCCATAAGTGGTCGGCAACGTCAACGTGGTTGTAGTTGACGCCAGTGTCGATGACAGCTACCAAAACGCCATCGCCTGTGTAACCCATAGCCCATACGTCGTCGGCATTGACCATAGTGACGTTTTCAATGACTATGTCTCTTGACATTTCAACAGCTTCGGCTTTCTCGTCCCAAAGGAGATATTTCTCTTGATTGTAGCCAATCATCATTACATCAGGATGTTGAGCAATGAGATAAATGACATCGCGTGTTGTTGTACAGTTGATGTAGTTTGTCATCCAGTGACCTTTGATGTCGGCAACTCTGTTGCTCTTTGCCTCAGCATTGAGGATAGACATGATTTCTTGTTGTTCTTTTTCAGAGAAGAGCTTGAGCTCGTCAATCATAATGTTGCGTCTGACGTGTTTGTCAGTTGCTTTTGCTGCGCAAGCTTTTAATTTTTCTGAATCCATCTGCGATTTCAAGATGATGTTGACACTTATCATCTCATCGCCTTTTTGGTTAAGTGCATTTTGTAATTCAGGCTCGATGACATTCTGAGCGAAACCTAAACCGCAAAATGACAAAACAATCATTAAGGTAAAGACTAATTTTCTCATAATAGATTTATAAATAAATAAGGGTGCAAAGATAAGAAAAAAGTCAACAAGACCACAAGACTACAAGACTACAAGTAGAGACGTATCAAAATTCTTTGAATTTTGCTGCGTCTCTCTTTTTTTATTTTGTCTATTATACCTATTTTAAATACAAGAAATTCAGAATCTCAGAATCTCAGAAGAACTTTGGCTGTTGAACTTTGAGCTTTGAGCTTTTTTAAAATACAAGAAATTCAGAATCTCAAGATTAGTTGAAAGTGTAGAGTGTAGAGTAGTGGCATGGAATTGCAGCTTTTTTATCTCTCGCAAAGACGCAGAGCAACGCAGAGAATTACTTTGCGATACTTTGCGCCTTTGCGAGAATCTTTAGAATTTTAAAAAAATCCTGCAAAACAATGTTTTTAAAAATCAAAGCGCCGAAAGCGCGACAGAATCGTGATCGATTTTTTCGGTCGTACCATCGCACTCTTTTTTAGAATTTAAGAATCTTAGAATTTTAGAACCTCAGAAATGGCAGCTAAAGTCAACGGTCAACGGACAACTGTCAATAGTCTTTGAGTATGCGGTCGCTGAGTTTGTCGAAGCGCCGAGAGTTGTGCCTTCGACAGGCTCAGGCACCGTGCACAAAGTCTGTTGTCTGTTGTCTGTTGACTGTTGTCTGTTGACATAACTTCTGAGTTTCTAAAGTTCTTCATTTAACCCATTTCCCGCTTTCCACTTCCTTTATTCCTAATTCCTCATTCCTAATTCCTAATTTCCAGATGTAGGTTCCACTTTGCCATTTAGAAGCATCTACAGAAGTGACGTCGTCTGTTATTTCCTGTTCGTGGATTTTTCTTCCGTTTATGTCATAGACCGATAAAACAGCATTTCTCAAACCTGTTCTGATATTCATCACATCTCCGCCTGGGTTTGGGTAAGCGACAGCAAGATGCAGACCATGAGCGTGCGCTTCTTCGATGTTGTCAGGATTAAATGCTGATGCGGGGAATTTGAAGATATATGGCTCCCAAAAGAGCTCTTCACCCATCTCAAATCGTATTCGGCCCAATAAAATAACGCCATTGTCTTTAGTAGGATAAATATTAAATATATGCTGATTGTAATTTATACCCATAGTGTAATACCATTCCGACTT
>JAZUCH010000092.1:0-24632 GCA_045639025.1 Bacteroidales bacterium | reverse complement strand
CTTCACTTTGTGTCTTTGCGTCATTGAGTCTTTGCGTCTTTTCTTCGGTCGCTGAGCTTGTCGAAGCGCCGAGAGTTGTGCCTTCGACAGGCTCAGGCACCGTACACGAAGTCTGTTGTCCGTTGACTGTTGTCTGTTGACTTTGCAAGCCGAAAGCTAATAATATAAAAACCACAAGTATTCTCATAGTTGCAAAGATAAGAAAAAAAGTCGACGACTTTTTTAAAACCTCAAAAATTCAAAAACTCAGAAATTCAGAAAAACTATGAACTAAGAACTAAGGCAAATGAACTTTTTAAAAACTCAAAACTTCAGAATTTTTTTGAGGTTCTGAGATTCTGAGATTCTGAGATTCTAAAATAGTGCCTTCGACAGGCTTTACGGATTTGGGATTCGTAATAAGACGCAGAGTCGCAGAGTCGCAGAGTCTTTACTTTGTGTCTTTGCGTCATTGAGTCTTTGCGTCTTTCCCTCGGTCACTAAGCCGAAGGCTAATAATATAAAAACCACAAGTGCTCTCATAAACTCCAATCACTCTACAACAATCTCATAAACCCTTCCTTCTATGTCGCTTTTGTTATATGGAATCAAGCCTTGTTCAAAGACGATTGGTGGCCACCATTCTGAATAATGATATTCCTGTGTCACTATGCACAACATCTGGTTGTTAGGTATGGCTGTGTATTCATCATTCATATATCCTACAAGCTGCATCTTGTCTTCCGATGGTCCGACACGCCATATTATCTCATTAGGACGCCATTCTATCTCGTAATAATAATAGTCTTCCTTGAAGAATTCATTGCTGATAGGTGACTTTATCGTCAACGCCTTGTACAGGTCGTACCAGCGCATCGCTTCGTATGTATTGCTCTTATATGGTATCTTGTTGATTCCCGACGCGAACTTCACCGGTTCTCTCGTTGCCAAATCCCAGTTGGTGCAGCAATACATAATCTCATTGTTGTTCATAGGATTTTCCTTGGCCAATTCTTCATTATCTGTATAATAGAAATCAGGCCAATATCTAGATGCCTTCACTATCTCGATATCTATCTCTGAATAATGATAGTCGTGGCGTCTCACAGGGTTTTCCGAGTCGTCGTTCTTGTCGACGTAGCCGCCTCCTGCAGTGCTTGTCCTTCTGTTGTTCCAAGGATGCTCGTCCTGATAAATCAGCCAGAAAGCGTAAGTCAATCCGTTCCAGATATTCTCTTCATTAAGCATGACAGGGAACTTTATCTTGCCACGGAATTTTCCGTAAGTGAAACCTACTCTCGTCATGATGCCAGTTGATTCTTTCTGAAGATTATCCAAGTCGTCATTGCCCGGATTTATCAAAGAGATGCTATTGTCGTCATTGAGTCTCACCGTGCTGCCGAGACAATCTGTCACGAAAGGATAATTATATTGAAGCTGAGCGCTGTCGTATTTGGTCCTCGCCTCTTCATATTCTTTCATAGTATATGGTTCTTCATCAGAAACGACGTCTTTGACAAGAGGAATATTTCTCAATGTATATTGCTGACTAACATGACTCAAAAATTGTTTGTACAAAGCATTGGAATACATCTCTTCCGAATCGCTGCATCTAGGATTAGAGTTATCGACGGAATAATCGTTGGTCTTAATCTGTGTCTCATCCAAGAAAACGCCATATTCTGGAGTTATTACGGCACGTGTCTTCAGACGTCTGTCGCTCACAACGACTTCTATTCCCTTGTTTTTATTTTTTGAGAAATAAGAATAAGGATTTACGAAAGCGCCGTTTTCATCTGTAAGACTGATGTTTTTGATATAATCAGGAATTTGGTTCAAGGCATCTTCATCACAAACGACGAGCATGAAAGAATATTCGCCCACGCGAGGGTTACGTTTGAATCTGTTGTTGACGTCGCCTCTGTTTTTGTTGTCGTTGATAATCCAGATGGCATCGAGATACAGTTGCTCTTCGAGATTGTTGCCGTTGTTTATCGCTTTCTCTTTCACCGAAGCGAACCATTCCGGAGTGCTTTTTATATTATTTATTACATTATCGACCGCTTCTTTGTTGAAGTTGTTCTTCGTCAAATCGGCGCCATAATATTTCTTCTCGTCACGAGGATTGCCTACAATACGGAAATAATCTGTCACTATGCCGCTTTCTCCAACTTTCTTGAAACCGACATTGACATCTTCCCAGCTACCGTAGAAATTCTCATTATTCAAAGGATTGTCATTATCAAATTTATATGACTCATTCTGATAATAAATCTTATAATACTGACCCTTCTTAGCGTTAAAAGTAAAAGTGAATCCTGATTCATCACATTGATTGTCCGATGGAATCACGATGCCTTCATTAACGACATTACGCAAATCCATATCGAGAGCGACAGTTTTCTCGTCAGGGAAATTAGACATTGGATTGAAACTGATGTCATCTTTACAAGAAAACAATGACAGACAAATCAAAAAGACCAGGATTCGTTTCATAATTATTCTTTGTTATTTTCTGCTTTTTTAATTTTCATATCTTTATATGAACCGTCAAAAATCTCGAATTTACAGAAGCGGCAATCTAACGAACCGTTATAAACCTCTATCTTCTTTGATGGTTTCAATCCTATGAGTTTCAGCACTTCGATATTGCTGCTAATGACCCATGCCTCGTAGCCTTTGAAGTTACGTTTCAAAGTATTGCCGATGTTCTTATAAAGATTTACTATATCTTTTTCTTCGAGACGTTCGCCATAAGGTGGGTTGATGAGCAAGATACCAGGAGCTTCTGGAGGTGTCATCTCGAACATATCTTGTTGAAGAAGAGTGATATCGTGTGAAAGGTGAGCGCCTTTGATATTAGACTGAGCTATTTGCACTGCTTTCGCTGAATGGTCAGACGCCATGATTTCATAGTCGCAGTCGCATATCTCATCGTCGGCGGCTTGTCTTATTTCTTTCCATAACTTTTCATCGAAGTCGTGCCATTTCATGAATCCGTAGTTTTCTCTGAAATAACCTGCTGGAATTTTCATTGCTGCCATTGCTGCCTCGATAGGGATAGTAGCAGAACCACACATGCAATCGACGAAGTTTTTGTCGCCTTTCCAGCCTGTCAACTTGATGAGACCAGCGGCGAGCACCTCGTTCATAGGAGCTTTGTCAACTGCCTTACGATAACCTCTCTTGTGCAAAGAGTCGCCAGAACTGTCGAAAGAAAGCGTTACCTTTTCATTTTCGATATGGATATTGATTCTCAAATCAGGATTCTCTGTGTCAACAGAAGGACGTGCGCCATATTTCTGTCTGAACTCATCAGCGATGGCGTCTTTCACCTTAAGAGCTGCATATTGTGAGTGTGTGAAGTAATTACCGCTTACAACAGCATCGATGGCGAAAGTCTCTTCAATGCCGAAAATCTCGTGCCACTTAATCTCAAAAATCTTCTTGTATAACATCAGTTCGTTACGAGCCACGAAGGTCTGAACCGGCTTTAAGATTCTCAACGCTGTACGAAGACAATAATTTGCCTTATACATCAATGCCTTGTCTGCTTCGAAACTTACAGCACGATATAATACATTGATATTTTCTGCTCCTAAAGCAGCTAATTCTTCTGCCAAGAGTTCTTCAAAACCAGGCAATGTTTTTGCAACTAAAGTAAAAGTATTTTCCACGTCTTATATTTTTTGCAAATGTAAGTTTTTTTTCGGACTTTCCGAGACTTAGATTTTCTGATTTTTATAACTTTGCGAAAAATATGTTTATGACTATAGAAGATGCTCAAAAAATAGTTGACGAATGGATTAACACTCTCGGAGTGCGTTATTTCAACGAACTGACAAACATGGCGTTGCTCACTGAAGAAGTTGGAGAATTGGCTAGAATCATAGCTAGAAAATACGGCGAACAATCTTTCAAAGAATCCGACAAACAATATAATCTCGCTGACGAAATGGCGGACGTATTGTTCGTGCTTATATGTCTCGCTAATCAGACCGGCGTCAACCTCACCGAAGCATTGAAAAACAACCTGGAGAAAAAGACAAATCGCGATAAAGAGAGACATAAGAATAATGAGAAATTAGGAATTAGGAGTTATTGTAGAGACGTCACCCTTGTGGCGTCTAATAAATCAACAAAGTAGAGATGTATCAATGATTCCATAAAATTAAACAAACATTGATGCGTCTCTGCACTTAATAGTTTAAAGTATGAAAAAACTCTTCATATTATCATTTCTTCTCTCGACATTAAATTTATGTTTAATCGGTCAGAATTTAATCAGTGGCATTGTTACTGATGAGGTTTCTAAAGATAAATTGGCTTTCGTGAATATCGTCGTCAATGAAAACGGAACTCTCGGCACCACATCCGACATCGACGGAAATTTCAGCATCAATAGCAAAGAAGAAATAAAAAACCTCACATTCTCTTTCGTCGGTTATGAAAAGAAGAGAATCGATATCGTTGAAGGTGAGAATAATATTTCCGTAAGAATGAAACCACAAAGCATCGAATTGTCGGAAGTTGTGATTGATGGAAGTAAAAATCCCGCTAACAGAATCATCGACAGTGTTTTCAAATATAGAGATTCCAACAATCCTAAAAGCCAGAGCTCATATTATTACAAAATATATGATAATATGATTTTCACCATTGACACGACAAGCAATATCTTTGATGATACTTTGCGTAATATATTCAAGGATAACGACATGATGGTTATGGAAACCGTGTCGGAGCAATATTATCAAAAACCAAACAAAAACAAGAAAATTGTCTTGGCCAACAAAATCTCAGGCATGAACAATTCCAAAGGCATTTATCTTTTAGAAAACTTACAAAGTATCGGTTTTAGTGAAGACCTTGTTACAGTAAACAACATTAATTTCGTCAACCCTATAAGCAAGGACAGCTATAAGAAATATATTTTCGTTCTGGAAGATGCATTTACTACGGAAGAAAACGACAGTATTTTCACCATTTCATTCGCTCCATATAAGAACACTAGTTTCAATTCTTTAAAAGGAACTATCACTATTAATTCCGATAACTGGGCGATTCAGAACATCAAGGCATCTCCAACAAAGCAGGACATCTTCGACATCGACATTCAACAAATGTACGAAAAAATTGACGGTTACTGGTTCCCTAAACAACTTAACACAAATATCAGAGTCGTTATATATGAAGACATAGAAGACAATTCCAATAATGCCTTTATGTTAGGAATTGGCAGAAGTTATATTAGCGAAATTGAAATAAACAAAGAGATAGACAAAAAAGTCTTTGATATGTATGATTTTTATGTCAATGAAAATGCAGGAAAATCATACGACATTATTCAAAACTACCGCTATGAAAAAATTGACAATGAACGTTTAGAAGCGACATACAAATTTGTAGATGAAACATTAGACAAATTCCATATAGACTTTGACAGGGTTTACGAGGCGTTAAGTTTCTTAAGTGGAAACGAAGTTCCTATCGGATTCGTAAATATTAAATTCAAAGATATTATCGATTATAACATCGGTAATGGTTTTATGCTTGGATTGGGTCTAAAAACCAACAACAAATTATCAAAATATTTCTCCATCGGAGGATTCGGAAACTATTGGTTCAAGGCAAAAGAATTCAATTATGGAGGTAATATAGACTTCAATCTATTAGGTTCAAAAGACATGAAACTTGGTTTTTCCGCTGCACATGCGTTTGAAAGATTAGGTGAATATGGCTTCGACAACAATAGCACTATATTAAATATTACAAATGCAAAGCTTTATTATATCAATGCATCTTCATTAAACAATAGTGTTTCTGCACAATACTCTACATATTTTAACAAAAACATTAAAGGATTCGTCGTTTTTGAAGTAGCAGACAAATTAGTCAACAACAACCTAAGTCAAAATACGTATCGTTTAAGTACGTTAGATTTCAAATTAAGAATAGCTTTTAAAGAGACATTTATCAATAGTGGCAACGGTATAAGAGCCAAAGGTAAAGCTAACCCAGTCATTTGGCTATCATATCAAAAGAATTTAAAAGACGTTTTTGGAAGTCCATACAATTTCGACAAGGTTGAATTTAAATTTAAAGGCAGTAACGAGACTCGCTTTTGGGGTACTAGTTCATTAATTGCGCAGGTTGGTTATATAAACGGATTATCCCCTATTACAGAATTATTCAACATTTATGGAAATAATTATAGAAAATGGGGTAGTTTTAGTAATGAATGTTTCAACACTATGATGCCAGATGAGTTTTTCTGCGACAGATTTGCTGCATTATATTTAACACATAAGTTCAAGGGACTATTCCCAAATTTCAAGTATTTCAATCCAGGATTTACTGTTATAACAAACATTGCTTGGGGTGATTTAAATAATGGAAACAATTACAATATAAAAGATTTAAGCAAGGGATATTACGAAAGTGGTTTGATTATTGACAAACTCAATGATGGATTAGATATAGGTATCGGTATATTCTATCGTTATGGACCTTATTCGTTTGATAACATAAAAGACAACTTCGTATATAAATTCTCTACAAGCTTTAGTTTTTAAAAGCCTATAAACAAAAAAATCTCAGAAGCTTTTAATTAGTTTCTGAGATTTTTTATTTATAGACATTTAAATTTTCATTCAATTCGTCTATAAGTCACCCACGACTCATAATGTTCGTAGCCACCATAACTAGCATCTAACAACTCTCCAGAATCATCTACGTAAAACACCATAGTATCGTCATCTTTAAAGCTTACTGTAAGATAGTCTGTATGGTCGTATGACATTATCAATGATGACAACTTATCTCCCTTAAAAGTATATGGGAAAGGAATGCCCATAATTATATCATCAACATCAGAACCACCATCAATCAAAGACATATACATTTTTGTAAAACGTAAAACAGCCCATTCTGGATGCTCTGGTGTTACGTCATAATCTTCTTCTAAAGTAAAAGTCTCCGTTTGTGTTCCATCTTCATTATAATAGTACCACCAGCTACTTTCTTTATAATGAACCATTTCCCACTTACCGATGATTTGGTCTGCCATATCAGAACTATGATTACAGCTGCTCAAAAAGATTGCCAACAACAAACTGAATAAAAATGATATCTTTTTCATAACTATTATATTGAAAAGTGTTTAAAAACAAAATCTCAAAAACATCACTCGATTTTACGATTCTATGTTTTTGAGATTTTTAAATTTCTTAAAAAGCCAATTTCTTTTGTAATTCAATGAATTCTTCTTGAGAAAGTTGGAGTTTAGGACGTTTAAAGTCGAGGTCACCTTCTTTTTGCATTGGTACGAGGTGAATGTGAGCATGAGGCACTTCGAGACCTATCACAGCCACACCGACTTTAACGCAAGGGATAACATCCTTTATTTTATTTGCTATTTGTTTAGCAAAAATCATCATTTCTCCGAGATCATTATCTTCAATGTCAAAGATATAATCTACTTCTTTTTTAGGAATAACGAGGGTATGACCTTTTACCAAAGGGTTAATATCGAGGAAAGCGAAGAATTTGTCGTTTTCGGCGACTTTATAACAAGGTATTTCACCGTTTATTATTCTTGAAAAAATGCTTGCCATAATGTTAACGAGTTATTTCAATTATTTCAAAAGTAACTTTACCAATAGGCACTTGTATTTCGACTTGATCACCTACAGATTTACCGAGGAGACCTTTAGCGATTGGAGAAGTAACGGATATTTTATGATTTTTAAGGTCAGCTTCTTTTTCAGGAACAAGAGTATAAGACATAATAGCATTAGTCTTTAAATTCTTAATTTTCACTGTTGAGAGGAGCAGAGCTTTGGATGTATCCATTTTAGATTCATCGAGCACGCGAGCGCTCATTATCAATTGTTGAAGTTCAACAATCTTCATTTCGAGATGTTGTTGAGCTTCTTTTGCAGCATCATATTCGGCATTTTCTGAAAGATCTCCCTTATCACGAGCTTCAGCAATTGCCTGAACGACTTTTGGACGTTCCTCGAGAATAAGACGATCCAATTCGTCTCTTAATTTCTGAAGTCCAGCCTGTGTAAAATATTCAATTTCAGCCATAATATGTGATTATTTAATTAAGAAAAAAAGAAGAGACCCTTACCGAGATAAGGGCCCTTCCTGTTTAATTGTATGCAAAGATACAAATTATTTTGTAATATAGGTCAATCTTTAGAAAATAATTCTTGCACCTATAGTATGTGTACCATTCCAATGGTGTGTGTGTTGGTATGAATAGTCGATAGAGACTTTCATTTCTTCACCGAGAGGAGCTTGAACTGAAGCACCTAATGACAAACCATTGTTAACGTTTGTACAACCTTCTGTTTCAATATCACCCCAGATACCATTTTCGATTGTGTAAGCACCACGGAGCATGAGGTATTCTTTCAATGAGAACTCGAGACCTAAAGTAACTTGGTCTTTTGAGAATGAGTTTGATGTGAAGTTACCAGCTGCTGTGAGGCGGTATCCGTTAACGAAATTGAAGTCATAAGCTGCAGCAATATTCAACTGTGTTGGTAATTCGAATTGGTCAGCACGATGAATAACTGTGAGTTCAGAACCCCAGAATGAATCTGGTTTAGCCTTAAATGTAAGACCGTCGCCTGAGTAAGTTATTGTAGTACCGATGTTTTTCAAAGTGATACCAAAGTGAATGTTATCTGTAATACCTGTTACATATTGGATACCAGCGTCGATAGCGAAACCTGATCCAGTCATATCAGAAATTGTCTCATTGATAATCTTCACGACGAAACCAGCATGAATACTATTTGAGAATGATTTAGCTACAGCTACATTGATGTTCATCAAAGTAGGTTTGAAAGTACCTAATGTCATATCAGGATTTTCTGTAGTTGTTCTTTCAATTTCGCCTGGGTTAAATGACATAACATAAAGACCAGCTACTACTGATTCTGACACGCGAGCGAGAAAACCGAATGAGTATGAATTAACATCAGAACCTTTTAACCAATTGACGTATGAGAAGTTTAAGTCAATAGAGTTTGTTGCTGTGATACCAGCGACGTTACCCCACATAGCTTCAACTCCGTGGATTGATGACATACCAGCATTGGCCCAACCTGATGAAGAGGCCCATGGGTTGATTAACAATTCTGTTGCACCTGCTTGACCTGTTCTATCCTTATTACCTGCGAATGCTGTATTGCTTAATCCTAATACTAAGATTGTCAAGCTTACTATAACGATGGATTTAAATAACTTTTTCATGATCGTACTTTTTAATTTTTTTCGCATAATAATTAGAATGTATTTAAGTCAACTTGACGCATTGCACAGTAGAATTTAACTGTCTTTTCACCACCGTTTACGAGGTCTCTAACATGAATGATGTAGAAGCCACTTGCGATAGGTGTGTTAGCATGGTTAGTTAAATCCCAATCAATTGAAGTGACGTTAGAGTCTTTCTTGAATTGACGAATCTTAGCACCGTTAACAGTATAAATTGTTACAACACACTTGTCTGGAACATTAGCAATCTTAACCTTATGTGTAAGAGCATTGTCTTCATAACTTGAGAACGCATAGTATGGGTTAGGTACTACTGTAATCAAATTGAGATCTTCTTTGCCTTTTTCAAGATCTTTCATAACTGGTGCACATCCGTCTGTTGAGAATGTATAGAATGGATAGTAACCATTGTGATTTTCTGTGTCATACAATTCATCTGAAACAACTTCAAGTGGGAAATCTGCATAACCAGATCTGTAAGGTTTAGCTACACGGATAGAAATCTTAACTGGATTTCCTTCTTGTAACCATTCTCTACCTTCAACTGGCATTGGCATACCTGTCCATAATGGTTGTGTCCAGAATGTTGTTCTGAATGACTTTTGAATAGCACCAGAAGCATTTTCAATTCTTATCAATGTTTCGTAAATGTATCTACCTGCATCGTATGCTGGTGACTTAAAGTGAATCTTATTTGAGTTTGTACCTAATTCACCTAAATCAATCATTGGGAAAATATAAACGAAGTGTTTACCGCCCATTACTGGTGTTGCATCAACAGCATCAAATAATACAGGGTCTGACATTTGTGCTAATGGTGATGACAATACGGTTGTTTCCTTCAACGCTGGAGGATTGAACATCAAATCGCGACCATTCAAATCAGGATAGTATGAATCTTCACCGAAGCAGATATTCAAACGAGCACCTGACTCGATATCAATTGCATAACCTGGGAACCAACCCATACCTCTTGAAGAAATATAGTTAGCATCTTCTGGGTTATCACTTGGTTCAGCATTCATGTCTTCACATGGATTACCATTCTTATCTACTGATGGAGCATAACGTACAGAGAATGATGGAATGTTACCTTCTGATAAATTCTTGTCTTTACACATTTCAATAACAGGGCAACGAGTCCATTTTGATTTATCTGCTGTTAAAACGATGTCAATAGAGCCAACTTTCTTGAATACAGAGTCAACCTTAGCTGCTGCTTCGAACATTGGAGCTGGGTTAGCAGGAATCAAGCCATTGTATGCTGCTAATGTATAAGGAGCCCATGTACCATCAGCAATCTTTTCGAAATCTTCTGTTGGGTCCTTTGGCATAGAAAGAGCACCAGTTGTTGATGAAACATCGTAGTCATTATTATTTTTTGAATCTTGGTCAGCATAGGTACCAGAACGAATCCAGTTAATTGCTGATGATGCAATATTATCATCATCTCTAATACCGCTTAACCATTTATTAGAACTATCTGCGTAAGTGACAGAAGATGTAATGATACCATTATTTGGAGCTAATACTTCATATACACCTTTGTATGTATTTTGTTGTGTTTCAAAATATTCACCAACTTTGATTGAACCAATATTATATGGTTGATGTACTTGAACTGAAATACCTCTTTCCAAGAAAATGTTTTCTGATTTGAAATCTGATGTTGTATCTGAATAGAACAAATCACCTGTTTTCATATCTTTCAAAACCCATCTAAAGACTTGTTTTGCTACTGAGTCACCGAAGACAGTTGGGTCACCAGTAACTTTTTGCATATATTTAGTATGGAAGTCTTCAAACCAGATTGAATAGTCTGTTGCTACTACGTTTAATGGGTCAACAATTTTAATGTCAACAGGACCATAACCAGCCTTGTATGTTGGATGATAAGCGATTGGGTAATCTGGGCTACCGAACATGTTTGTTTCACTAGCTGGGCTCTTACTCATAATTTCATTAACAGTTTCATCTGTCAATTCGAGTTGATTTCCACCATTACCTAAACCAACCCAACGTGTGATTTGTGGTTGATCACCATAGTTAGCATTGATAACTGTACCGTTAACAGTTTTGTGAGGAACTGCTGAGTACATCTTAATGTTCTTACGACCTGCAAGGTATGGAGTCTTTTGTCCGAACAAAGCCATTGGGTTGTTTGGATCAGCATCATAATCCTGGTAATTATTATAAGCATAAGAAATTGCCATATAATAATATGTCTTATGGTTAACCAAGTTTACGTCACCTGTTGTTGTGAACTCATCTTGTGTAATAACAAAAGTACGGTTAATACCTTCATTGTTACCTTCTACCATCATTGTAGGAACTGATGCTTGTAATTGGTCATCATAAACATAGTTAATGATTGTTGAAACATCATTCTTAACGTCGCATTGGTAAACTATACGAGCTTTAGAAATATCATTGATTTCATCAACGTTAACTTCCTTATTAGCCAATTGGTAAACAACATAACCTTCAAAACGATAGATTGAGTCATTACGTGCCAATGAGTCTGTTGCAAGAGGGCCACAGATTTGTGGATCTACTTCTGTATATGACTCACCATAGTTGTTTGAGTTTTCAGAATTTGAAATGTAAACGATAAGTTTTTTGTCAAGTTCACGGAATGTGAGGTCTGGAGCATCAGGACCATCGAGAACGTCGAAACAGTTATCGAACATTGATTGACATTTATCGTCAACACGGCGTAATAATTCTACAGATGCCCATGCTGTACCAGCAGATGAACGAGCCCATGGCACACCGAAAGTGATGTAGTTAACAGCACCTGGTTTCAATGTGAAAGGACCAGCTGATTGCATGAAACGACGGTCTGCAGGGTTGTTTGGACTATTACCATTGTTACCAGTTTCTTCACTCCAGTAGCCAGGGAAACCTGTTGGCTTACCACCTGTACCCCAATCACAAGGGTCTGAATCGTATGGGAACATGAAGTCACAAGCAACATCTGTTACACCTGGAGAGCCTGGGAAAGCATTACCACCGAAGTGCATCTTTTCACCATTTTTCCAAATACCTCTAAGGTAGTTGTAATATTCAGAAGCTTTGTCAGGGTCACCGTGGTCTGTTAGGTCATTATCGTGGTAAACGAAACGGCGCATACCGAAACGTTCGTCATCAACAATACCATTACCAAAGTTTACACCATTGATACTTTCATCACAGTTTTCACCTGTTGCAGGATTGTATTTAGGGTTATCGATTCCGTCTGGATCCAAATATGGACCTTGGAAGAAGTCAACACCAACTGCAGGAGGATTGTTACCGTATGATTCTGGTTCACCATTACCGTCACGGTTAGAACCGTTGTAACCATAACCTAAACCGCGTGTTACGTCGCAACCTACGAAGTCATCTTGTGCATAACCAAGGTCAACGTCAGTCCATGGAGAGAAATAGGTGTTTGTTAAGGTATAAGTAGAACGGTTAATAATTTCATAACTATAGAAAGTCATGTTATTAATTTCGTCATTAGTAGCGAAAGCGAAAGCTTGAGCTCTAATTTCCATACCGATTGCAGAACCACCTGTTTCAGTGTGAGCATTACCTTTATCGTTGAATACCCACCATATTGTTTGGTCACCCTTAATAACTTGGTCAGCCAAGATAGAACCTTTTATTGTACCTTCAATCTCTTCATCCTTTGTAGGAATCTGTGAATGGCAAAGTTCATTATCGATATCATAATAAGGGTAGTCACCATCTTCAGGAACATAATCACCGTCGTTATTTCTATCATAGAATGGAGCCAAATAGTAACTCATACCTCTGGTTGGGTCACCATGAGCTGGCCAGTTTGTGATAGATGTAGGAATTTGATATCCATCTGATGTATTTGGACGTCCTGTCACAGGGTCACAATTTGCTAAAAATTCATCAACTTCAGCTCTTGTGATTGTGTACATCTTATCATATTCCATACATGTTTCTGGAAGGATAGATGCAGTACCATCTATTGTAAGAGGTCCTGTCCAGAAGTCGTTACCTGTTTGACGGAAACGGATAGCAGCACATTTCAACTGTTGGTTGATGTCGAGACCAGCGATCCATAAAGAACCTGCATATAATGATGTTGCAGAACCATTAGCAGGAATATAATATTTAGATCCTGTTCCACCTGGGAGATCCCACCACATGTCACCACCGGCATTAACACGTACTCTCGCATTGTTGATATTCAACCAAGCAAATGTAGAAGACGGAGAACATCCAGCTGTTGTACCTCTGATAGCACGAGATTTTGTGTCATTCATCTTGACCTTCTCGGCTCTCATTTCTGTTACATTCGCAAAGAGGAACGCAACAATTAATAAACGAACAATAGTCTTCATATTTTCTGTAATTTTTTATTTCTGATTAGAAGTTAAAGATTACACCAAATCTAATTTGACGTGGTTGTGAATAGTGACCAGCGTAATTTACAAACAAGCTATATAAGTCTCTATATGCTTGAGGATCTCTTTGGATTTGGATTTCACGTTGGTATTCAGGAGCTGATAAGTAACCATCATCATCTGGGTTACCTGTTGCTGAATAAACACCCATGATATTCTTTGAATTTAAGAGATTCAAGACTTGGAAGTAAACATTCATATAAGCTGAGCGACCTTCTTTACCATCTTTTCCACCAAGTTTAATGTTGATATCTTTGTCAACACGGAGGTCGAAACGGAATGACCATGGAAGGCGTGAACCGAACATAGAACCGTTTAAGATATTTGTAGAAGGTGAGATAGGTGATGTAATGTTCTTAGCTGCTGTATAAGGAGTACCAGAACCACCGTTAACAGTCAAACTAGCACCTGTATTTGCCAACCATTGAATAGGCTTTTTATTTTCACGTTTTGTAACTGGGCCATTGTAATCTTTACCTTCACCGAAACGATAGTCAAGAACAATATTAAATTGGTGACGACGGTCCCATGGCATTGGGAATGTTGAACGTAAGTTTGGAACACCAGCTGCAATCAATGATGACATTGTTGTTGTGCTAGCACCTGTAGCATTGGTAAATTGTAAAGTATAACTTGCACGTAAACGAACATTACCTGTTCTACGTAAGTCGTATGATGCTGTGAAACCTTTAACTGTACCAAAGTCTAAGTTGCTATATGATGTATAATCTTTAGGATAAGCACCAGTGTAACGATACAACTGAATCATATTACGTAACTCACGATAGTAACCAGTGATTGTCATTGATGATGAGTTGGTCAATTTTTGTGTGAAACCAAGTTCATAGTCAATTGTTTGTGATGGCTTCAATGTTGGGTTGTTGATAGCGCCACTGATTTGATCGAAGTAGTAATAATTGTAAATGTTTGTATAGTTGTTACCAGGACGTTGTGTTAAAACATCGTAGTGTGCAAAGAACAAAGCTTCGTCAGAGATTGGGAATGAGAATGAAATACGAGGCATTACACTCCATTGTGGGTCATAATCTTTGAATGAAGCTGAGTTGATTTTACGTTGTTCTGGGTCAACGAGCCATGGTGAAATACCACTACCTTGGTCTAATGTTGTAGGGTCAGCGATTTCTTTACCGTCTGCGCCATACCATACGTTACCGCTACGATAACCAACGATAGATGAGATATCATCGACTTTATTTACATAAACTGCAAAATCTTTACCGATGTTATCTGGAACGTCAACTACAGTACCATTTTGGAGAGTGATATTGCCATTAGCGTCTGCCATGTCGCCAACAGTCTTGTAATCATAAAGGATATAAGGATCTTTCAAGACTTTTTGGTTAGCGTCGAAACGGTCAACACGAACACCGACATTGAAGATAAGATCTTTGAAAGCGAATTTATCTTGGATGTAACCTGCCATGTAGATAGGTTGGAATGAACCTACTGGACGTGTATAGTTACCGTTTTCATCAACTTCTGTGAAGAAGTCTTCGAAGCTTGGTTGGCCTTTAAGTTTATTACCTTTATAATCATAACCATAATATGAAACGTATGAGTTACCGTCTTGTGTCAACTCATCTGGAGTAAACATGCTGATATCAAAACCATTTGCCAATGTTGCAGTGTGCATGTTACCGTCTTTATCATAATATTGGATTGAGTTGTCATTGAAGTCATAAGAGTCGATATTAATCCAATCTAAGCCTTCAACATTAAGACCTAATGCTTGACGAAGGTTCTTGTCGAATTGATATTGTGATGCTTCGTCATATTTTCTGTAGTAACGAATTGTATCAACGAAACCATCGTAGCTGACTACTTCAGGATTTGCAATGTCCAACTGTTGGATGTGGAAGTTAGCGAGGTTTCTCATCAAGTACCACATTCTGTAACCGCTGATACCATAGCTTCTGTTGTTACGTTGTTCATATTGGAAACCTAATTTAATTTCGTGGTTGCCAATAGTCATAGCGCCAGCAAGGTTAACGTTGAATTTATCAACTTCACTATATCCGTAGTTTGATTGGATTGAACCTGGAGCTGAGTAGAGTCCATAGAATGCTGATGGAGAATCACCATTCAAAAGAGCACCACCGAGTTGGAGGTCTGTGAAGTTTTGATAATGTCCGAGAGGGTCTGTATACAAATCATAGTATGATGATGTATATCTTGCCAATAATGGGTTACGATCTGATGCTTGATAACTTACCAATGTATCATAATCCCATGATGTTGTTGCCCATACACCGCTATAGAGTGATGTTGTTCCATCAGCATTTGGTACAGCAATTGTTGAGTCGGCATAGCCATATGATGGAGATTTGTAGATGGTATATTTACCGAGGTAACCATAATCCCAAATATTATTCCAGTGATCTGGATCGCCGTATTCGCTGTTATAGCGAGAGTAGTCAACTTGCAAGCTGTAGTAGAAGTTCTTAATCAAAGATGTGCTTTCTTGTGGAGTTGGGAATCTTTGAGTGAAACGACCGTAAACACGCCATGTTTGGTCTTTACCTACAGCATTTTTAGCTGAGTTGAAGTAAGCGTTGTTTCTGCTATAAGCATTGTACTTACTGAGGTTGAATGTACCACCAAATGTTAAGTTGGTAGTTTCAGTTGTACGAACGTTGACGTTACCAGCAAAGTTTGCACTCCAGTTTGAAGTGTTTTGTGAGTTTTTAATGTACTCCATTGAACCCATTCTTGTGTATTCACCATTGAGGTAAGTACCTTGGCCTGAGCCTGAAACACGGATAGGGTTTTCTTTGATGTACTCCAACCATTGGTCGGTAGCTTTGTAATGACCAACAGCCGATAAGGCGCCATCACGATCGTAGTTAAATTCTCCTGATAAGAAGAAACCTAACAAAGCAGTCTCGCTATTTTTACCTTTAATCAATGGACCTTGGACATTGAGACCAGCTCTGTTATGTCCGTAGCCGTCCAATAATTCTGAAGTTTCCAATTCGATACCAGCACCGAAGGTTCTAGAAGGACCTTTAGTTGTCATGTTGATGATACCACCTGTAGCATCACCATACATAGCTGGAGTACCTGACAAGAGAACTTCAACTTGGTCAATAGCTGATTGAGGTACGGTTGCAGAACCGATAACACGTACGCCGTCGACGTAGTAAGTAGCGCCGTCACGGGCACCACGCATGTTACCTGCTTCACCGTCACTTGAGAAAACGCCACCGACACTCGCTGCTACAGCTGATGCTGAACGTTGAGGCATCTTGGCAATTTCTTCCGCAGTAATAGTAGCACCACCAGATGTGTTATCCTTTGAAATCAAAGGCACCTTGTAGTCTACAATTTCAACAGCATCCAACATTTCTGATTGCATGCTCATAGACACGTCTTGGAAAGTAATCTTGTTAGCTGGGATAACAATACCTTTCATGATGAAAGTGTTGTAACCAACGAAAGTTGCTTTCAAGTCGTAGGTTCCCGGAGGAATCGGGTTGATGTCATAGTTGCCATCAAAGTCAGAACTGGCACCACCAACTTGTGTACCGCCATTTTCCAAAATAATGTTAGCAAATGGAATTGGTTCGCCAGTGTCTTTGTCGACAACAACACCTTGGAGTCGTCCAACTTGCGCATATGCTAACGACCACGATGTCAGCATGATGCATAGGGTAAATAGTAATTTTCTTAACATACCTTGAAATTTTATGTTATACTACTCAATTTGTTCGTTAAAAGGAGTTCAAAGATACGATAAAATTTTAAACAAAAGAAAGAAAAAATTCAATTAATAAAAATATTTTTCAAAACAATAGCAACTAATGTTTTAACATATTGTTTTTTAGTATATTAAACATTATTTTTAAGTGAAAATATTTTTATTATCAATATAATTTCACATTTATTTACATTTTCTCAAATGTTCGTAAAATTTGCATCATTTATTATTTACAAACTATTTATCACTTCCAAAATCTTCTCTTTTTTGCGTTTCGATACAGGAACCTTGACGCCATCAGTCAAAAGAACCATCATTTCATCTTTTATAAAATTCATTATACAACGCATATTAACAAGATGTGACTTATGTGTGCGAACAAAGTCATACTCCTCTAATTTCTGCTCCATTTCTTTTAAAGTTTTGCTAACCAAAAGACTTGTACCATCTTTAAAATAAATGATTGTATAATAGTTGTCTGATTCACATCGTATTATATCATCAACTTCTATAAGATGTATCTTATCAGATGTTGATATGCTTATCTTTTTAACTGTCAATTGTTCTGGGTTGATATTCTTCAGCAGGCTGTCATATTGTTTCTTTAGCGTTTTCTTATATTTAGCCTCCTTTACTTTTTCAACAGCAGCAACCAATTCTTTTGGGTCAACAGGTTTTAGCAGATAATCGAGCGCATCGTGTCTGATAGCTTTTATAGCAAACTGTTCGTATGCTGTAATAAAAACCACTTCAAAATCAATGTCTTTAATATTATTCAACAATTTAAACCCACTGCCTCCTGGCATTTCTATATCCAAAAAAACTAAATCTGGACGAAAAGCCTCAATCATTTCCTGTCCAGAAGTAATGTCGTCGGCCTCTGCGCAGACCATCACATCCGGACAATATTGTGCTAGCAGCGATTTTAAAACTTTACGAGCCATTTCCTCGTCTTCAACAATAACACATCTTATCATATATATACCTTAATTAATTAATCATGATAACCAATCACTATATTCACACGGGTTCCAGAAGGTTCGCCTTTGTCATTTTTCAAGTCAACAACCTCTACACTGAAATCGTCATTAGATATCTTACTCAACATCTCAAGCCTACGACGAGTGATACTCATGCCATACGACTTGTGCGAGCCAGTCTTTTGTTTTATCTTTTCTGAATATTTTCGTCCAACACCATTATCCTCAACAACACAAAGCAGTTTATCGTTGCCCAACTTAGAAAGCGAAATCTTTAAGAAACAATTTTCTTTCTTCGGCACTAGTCCGTGTATGATAGCATTTTCAACGAAAGGCTGAATAATCAGAGGTGCTACCTCGACATTGTCGGCATCTAATTCTGAATCAATTTTTATTTCATAATTGAAACGATTTCCCAATCGCATTGATTCTAATTCAAGATATAATCTAACAGCTTCTATCTCATCCGACAAAGAAATGAATCGTTCATTGGAATTATTCAATATCCTTCTCATCAATTTTGAAAAACTCGACAAATAGCTTACTGCCTTATCAATGTCATGGTCTATGATATACTGTTGTATGCTATTCAGCGTGTTGAAAATAACATGAGGATTCATCTGAAGCTGCAGCGTCTTTTGTTTCAGCTGTGCCATCTGCATCTCCAACTCGTTTATCTTACGCCGTTGCTCACGCTTCTGCAAGATAATCTTACTTCTTTGTCTGAAAATCACATAAATAGTAATTATCAATATCAACACCAGCATTATCTTGAACATAGCTCTTTGATACCATGCCGGATGTATTATTATAGTCAACTCCAAAGGCGTTTCGGTCCAAACATTAACTTCATTAGCAGCCATCAATTTAAAAACATAAGTCCCAGGACGCAACTTATTATAATCGACATATCTATGCGGCGTATTGTACAACGACCATTCATTATCATAATTATCAAGCATACACTGATACTTCACCATATTCTTCCTCAACAAGTTGAGAGTAGCAAAGTCTATCTCAAAAGAATTATCCTTATGCGTCAAATGAATTGTATCGCCATGATTCAAATACCGAAACTTGGTTCCGTTCTGTGTCTGCAGTTTCGTGACAATTACTTTGGGTATCTTTCTATCAAGTTGTATATCTTTAGGTTTAAAGTAGTTAAAACCACTGAAACCTCCAAAGAAAAGAACGCCGTTGCTGCTTCTCAAGAAAGCATTTGGAACAAATTCGTTACCTTGCAATCCATCACTTTTATCGTATATGGTTATGTTTTTATTCGTCAAATTATATTTAATGATACCCTTACTTGTACTAGCCCACAAGAAACCACTTTCATCAGGAACCATAGCATAGACCATCATACCTACATTGTCATTAATTTTAGATGTCTTAAAAGTCTTTGTATCAGGATAAAACGACAACATTCCACCTGAATATGAGCCAATATAATAACAGCCGTTGCCTCCATCCACAATATCAAAAAGAGCATTATTGTTGACTACATCGCCTTTCATTAGAGAATCAGGGATGTAATATCGGGTAAAATCGTCTGTTTGATAACTATACACTGCAAGGCCATCGCCTGTTGTAATATACAAGACATCGTCAACAAGCATCAAATCGAACAAGTCGTCGTATGGGAGCGACTTTTTATTTCTTTTTTCAGTATTATAAAACGTATGAGTCTTGTCATTCAAATCAATTCTACATAACCCAATGTTAGTTGCAACCCACATATTACCATAGTTGTCGTGTTCGATACCACGAACAATAGCATGAGTAAGATTCGGGATTTCGAATTCTTCAGACACATTTATAACCTTATCAGTTTTTATATCATAGATAAACAGACCATCATTACGAGTGCCAACCCATAGATATCTACCTTCATCCAAATATAAGCTGTAAACATAAAGCGACTCGAAATAATCTTCCTTCGAATTAAAATATGTCTTGAAATCTTTTATAGATTGGTCATTTATATTAAAAATCTTTATGCCTGATTCCGTTCCAACAAGAAACTCTTCATCATTCATTTCCAAGAAATAGTTAATTGACAAGATATAGCCATTCTGGAAAAGACTTACTGTCGAGAAATTGGCCAAATTGTTTTCAAAACGATTCAATCCGGCGTAAGTTGCAATCCATACAGAACCATTAATATCTTTGAAAGCATCAAATATGTAGTTGTCTGATATCGCATTACGTCTATCAAATTTAGAAATATGCGTCGCTGTTTTCTTTTTATGATTATAGATATAAAGTCCGTCGGTATATGTAGCTATCATTATTTCATCATCGTTAAAAGAAATAATCTTCGACACATCAATTTTCGTTGACTTATAGTTTGTTAAAGAATTAAGGTCAATTCTTTCAATACTTTCAGTTTCAACATTAAGAAGACACAATCCATTTGCCGTTCCTATAAAAATTCTCTTGTCGTCGATTTTATGCATACATCGCAGGTTATTATCTGGCAATGATGCTTCTACACCTTTAATATAATAGAAATGTCTTATCGACTGATGTTCATTTTGATATCTAACTAAACCATCTGAAGTTGCAAGCCACCATGAATCATCATATTCTACATATTCTATATGACGCACTTCATAATCAGGGAAATAGTTATTGATTTTTGGTATATAAAAACTTTTCTTTCTAAGATCATAAACGGATGTTCCGTTCTTAGTACATACTGTAATCCTATGATTTACCGGTTTCGTTATATAATAAATATGGTTATCTGGCAGCACTAGCGAATCCTCTTCAGCGAAGAAATTAGTCGCAATCTTATTTTTCATATCATAGATACACAGTCCCTTTTCCGTAGCAATGAACAAAGTGTCTCCCCATGGCTGAATATCTGTGATTGTTGCATTTATAATACCATCAGCATGATTATATTCCTCAAAGTTATAGCTGTCAAAAGAATTCAAGCCGCGTTTGGTTCCGAACCACATCATGCCATTCTCATCCTGAGCAATGGCAGTAACGATATTTGAACTCAGATAGTTGCTAGAAACAGTGTTAGATGATATATCCTTGTTAAGGACATAAGATGCCAGACTATTATCTTGTCCTAACATTTCAAAATGAAACATCATCAACAAACAAAGGACGATATGAACGGCTGTCTTCCTCATCATTTAATATCTCTTACACCATCATTAATAACAGCATCGCTTGTATTTGAACAAGATTTGTCTTTCCTGAAAATATTGAACAAAGATTTCTTTCTTGGTCTCAACGGAGTATCCTTCTTGCTTCTCTTTTTGTTATCTTTTATGAGTTTCTTTGCCGATTCTGGCTGTATCTCATAATTTTTCTTTAAATATTTTTCATAAGAGATTTTCTCACTATATGTTTTTTCAGTATCGGGCAATATTATGTAATCACCCGAATTATATGATGTACTTCTCTTTTTTGAAGAGCATGATGAAAAAAATACACTCACACACAATAAAAGCAATACAAGAATACGTTTATACATAGTTATAAAATGTTATACTTTCAATTATTTTTCACCTGTTAAACAAATAAGTTGTATTTTTGTTTTCTAGTTATGAAAATTATTTTTACCATATTGATTCTTTTGTTCGGCATGTTCTCTTGCAAGGACACTCCGTACAACCCCAATGTGCCAAATGCTTATATTAATTTTGAGGTTTATCCTAACTCAACAATGTATTATGAATTAAATACCGTGAGCGGCTGGATGTACGTCACCGCACCTCTTCAAAGCAGAGGCATCATACTCTATCGTTATTCTATGGATGAGTTCAGAGCTTATGAACGTCAATCACCTAACGAGCCTAATTCATGCGGCGAGAGTTCAAGACTTATCGTCGATTTCCCTTTCGTTGTAGATACATGCCTAAACGTAAAATACAGCATATTAGACGGTTCTGTTTTCACAGAAGGCTACCGAGGTTATCCTTTGATACAATACAACACTCAATATGACGGAAGAACGTTAAGAGTTTACAACTAACAGCACATTCCTTGATTCACAAATATTTAAAAAACAGCATTGCGAAATTTCGCAATGCTGTTACTTTTTATATCAATATCTATAAATGTCTGATTTGAATGGACCATCAACTGGAACTCCGATATAATCGGCTTGTTCCTGAGTGAGCTTGGTCAATTTAACACCGATTTTTTCAAGGTGTAATCTTGCTACTTCTTCATCTAAGTATTTTGGCAAACAATAGACATCAACTGGATAGTTACCTCTGTTTTTCCACAAATCCAACTGAGCCAATGTTTGGTTAGTGAATGAGTTACTCATCACGAAGCTTGCGTGACCTGTTGCGCATCCGAGGTTAACCAAACGACCTTCTGCCAAGATAAAGATAGCATTTCCGTTTGGTAAAATATATTTGTCAACTTGTGGTTTGATGTTGACTTTCTTGACGCCAGGAAGATTTTCCAAAGCTGACACTTGTATTTCGTTATCGAAGTGACCGATGTTACATACGATAGCTTGGTCTTTCATCTGGAGCATTGTCTCGAGAGTGATGACGTCGCGGTTACCAGTACATGTTACATATACGTTACCTTCTTTAACAGCTTCTTCCACTGTTGTGACTTCGAATCCTTCCATTGCTGCTTGGAGAGCGCAGATAGGGTCGATTTCTGTCACGATAACTCTAGCACCGTAGGAGCGCATTGAGTGAGCGCAGCCTTTACCAACATCGCCATAGCCGAGAACGACGACGACTTTACCAGCGAGCATAACGTCGGTAGCGCGTTTGATACCATCAGCGAGTGATTCGCGGCAGCCATAGAGGTTGTCGAATTTTGATTTTGTAACGCTGTCGTTAACGTTGATAGCAGGAACGAGGAGCTTGCCTTGTTCTTTCATTTGATACAAACGGTGAACGCCTGTTGTTGTCTCTTCAGAAACGCCTTTCCAGTTAGCGACTACTTCGTGCCAATGGTTAGGATTTTCTGCGTAAGTAGCTTTGATTACTGACATAAGAGCTGCTTCTTCAGCGTTGCTTGGTTCTACGTCCATGAGAGAAGGGTCGTTTTCGCAGTCGTAGCCTTTGTGGATTAACAAAGTAGCGTCGCCGCCATCGTCAACGATGAGGTCTGGGCCTTTGCCATCAGGGAATGTGAGAGCTCTCATTGTGCACCACCAGTAGTCTTCAAGGGTCTCGCCTTTCCATGCGAACACTGGTGTACCAGCTGCTACTATAGCTGCTGCGGCGTGGTCTTGAGTTGAGAAGATATTACAGCTTGCCCAGCGTACTTCAGCGCCGAGTTCAACTAAAGTCTCTATCAAGATTGCTGTTTGTATTGTCATGTGCAAAGAGCCGCTGATACGAGCGCCAGCGAGAGGTTTCTCAGTACCATATTTCTTACGAAGCGCCATCAAACCTGGCATTTCATGTTCTGATACTTCTATTTCTTTTCTTCCCCAATCGACGAGATTCATATCTGCTACCAAATAAGGAAGGTCTTTTTGTTTTAATTTTTCGTTCATGATATAGTGATTTATATTAATTTTTCTAAGAATGCAAAGATAGGAAAAAAAAAGACTACAAGACTACAAGACAACAAGACAACAAGTTTTTTTTGATACAAGAAATTCAGAACTTCAGAATCTCAGAAGAACTTTGGCTTTTGAACTTTGAACTTTGAGCTTTGGCTGTTGAACTTTGAGCTTTGAGCTTTGGCTTTTGAACTTTGAACTTTGAACTTTGGCTGTTGAACTTTTTTTAAAATACAAGAAATTCAGAATCTCAGAAACTCAGAAGAACTTTGAACTCTGAACTCTAAACTTTTTAGTAATGAAGTGATGTGAAAAAATCCTCTAATCCCTCTGCACCTCTATTCCCTCTAGTCCCTCTGCCCCTCTAATCCCTCTAATCCCTCTGCACCTCTAAACCCAAAAATTCCTAAACTTCTCCATCCACGAAACCACACGAAACCACACGAAATGTTTTTCTGTTAAAAATACTCTATTCCCTAAATTCCTGAAATCCTAAATCAAGGTCGCTGAGCTTGTCGAAGCGCCGGTTCTGGAGATTCCACGAAACCACACGAATATTCACGAAATGTTTTTTTCTGTTGAAAATACTCTATTTCAAAATTTAAAAGACGCCACAGGGGTGACGTCTCTACATGCGCTCTTGTCACCTCGAAACCAACCTCTAATCCCTCTAATCCCTCTGTCCCTCTAAACCCCAAATTCCTGAATTCCTACAAAAGTTCTGAGATTTTGAG
>JAZUCH010000091.1:0-11024 GCA_045639025.1 Bacteroidales bacterium | reverse complement strand
GGAGGGATGACGATAGTATAAGGTTCGCGTTCGTCTGGTGTAGAATGAAAATAATTCTTATCTAACCAATGCTGATACCATTTGCCTTCGGTATCTTGTGGGCTGTATTTACTGCTGATTTCCATTTATATCTTGTTTTTTATGAATAAAATCTTTAGAACTTGCAAAGATAATAAAAGACAACAGACAACAGACAACAGACAACAGATTTTTTTTGCTGTGAGCTATGAGCTATGGGCTATGAGCTGTGAGCTATGAATTAGTATAAAATCTGCGTTACAAGCATTAAACACAACAAATATTTTTTAACATAAACAATTATCTTTCAACATTTTACCCCCCCCGAAAAAAATATAAAAAAACATTCTTTTTATCAGAAAAAAAACTACATTTGCAGGCATATTAATAACTTAAAAAAATTAGAAGTATGAAAAAGTCAATCACATTATTAACATTATTGTTCATTACAATGTTTTCGTTTGCACAAACATCGAACGAGAATATTACAATTAAAAAACGTAATGGTAGGATAGTCAATGTTGAGACCAATGAGAAATTATCCAAATTAGAATTAAAGTCGATGCTTGATGAAGAATCGTACGACTCATATATCAAAGGCAGAAATCGTTATATAGCATCTATTCCATTTTGGGTAGGCACTGCCGTTGAAGGAGCGGGTTCAATCGCATCATTTGCAATAGCCAATAGTTTAAAGAACGACTGCATCAACAATCACGACCATCAAAACGGGAATGATGAATATTGTGGAATTGGGAAAAGTACAATGTTTTATTGGGCAATGGGCGGATTTTGCGTTGCTGGGGCCATAATGTATGCCATTCCGGCAACGATACTTACAATCAGCAGTCACAGAAAGCTCAACGCAGCTGTTGAGGGTTACAATCAGAAGTCGTCAGATGTGACGCTCAATTTCGGAGCCACGAACAACGGTTTCGGGCTTACGCTGAATTTTTAAAAGACAATATTTATAAAGGTTGGATTCATTTCCAGCCTTTTTCTTTTATTTAACTTTGGTAACACAAAAAATCCTCTTTGATTTCAGAAAAATTTTCTTATCTTTGCCAAACTTAAAGTCGCAAAGTCAGAAAGTCGCAAAGACGTAAAGTTTTTTGAGATTCTGACATTTTGAGATTTTGAGTTTCTTTATTGAAAACGAATTAAATCTAATTATTAATTAAAATTTTTAAAGTTATGTTAAAAGGACACCCAAAGGGTTTGTTAGCTGCAGCTCTCAGTAACATGGGAGAAAGATTCGGCTACTACATCATGAACGCGGTTCTCGTATTGTTCCTCTGTTCAAAATTCGGTTTGAACGAAGCAGTTAGTGGAACTATCTACTCATTCTTCTATGCTGGTATCTACCTTCTCAGTTTGATTGGTGGTCTTATCGCTGACCGCACACAAAACTACAAAGGTACTATCCAAAAAGGTTTAATGACAATGGCTGCAGGTTACATCCTCTTAGCTATTCCTATCACAGCAACATCTGGCAATCAAGCATGGTTATTACCATTAACATGTTTTGCTTTATTCATGATTGCTTTCGGTAATGGTTTATTCAAAGGCAACTTACAAGCTATCGTTGGTCAAATGTACGACAACTTCGAAGCTGAAGCAGCTAAAGAAGGTGAAGAAGCTTTAAGAATTGCAAAGAGCAAACGTGACTCAGGTTTCCAAATTTTCTACGTATTCATCAACGTTGGTGGTTTAATCGCTCCTTTCGTTGCTCCATTACTCCGTGAATGGTGGTTAGAAACAAACGGCATGATTTACAACCCAGCTCTTCCAGCTTTATGTCACCAATTCTTAAGCGACACAGCAGGCATGGGCGCACAAGCTATGGATAACCTCAACAAAATGATGGCTGCAGCAGGTGGCAACATCTCTGATATGGCAACATCATGTGCTAACTACTTACAAATCTTCAACGAAGGTATCCACTATTCATTCATCGCTTCTGTAGCAGCTATGTTAATCTCTTTGACAATATTCATCACAAATCAAAAGGGATTCCCTACACCAGCTAAGAAAGCAAAAGTTGAATCAGCATCATACACAGAAGAAGAAAAAGCAGCTATGGCTAAAGAAATCAAACAACGTTTGGCAGCTTTATTCGCAGTTTTAGGTATCGTTATCTTCTTCTGGTTCTCATTCCACCAAAACGGTATGTCATTGTCATTCTTCGCACGTGACTTCGTCGACTCATCAGCAGTAGCTCCAGAAATCTGGCAAGCTGTTAACCCATTCTTCGTTATCGTTCTTACTCCTATCATCATGGGTATCTTCGCTGCATTAGCAAGAAAAGGTAAAGAAGTTTCAACTCCTCGTAAAATCGCTATCGGTATGTTCATCGCTGGCTTAGCATTCTTGTTCTTGGCTATCTTCTCATATATGAAAGGTTATCCATCAGCAAACGAATTCAAAGCATTACCTATCGGTGAACAAATGGAACAGAAATCACACTGGTGGGTTCTCATCGCTGTTTACTTCTTCTTAACAGTCGCTGAGCTCTTCATCTCTCCACTCGGTTTGTCATTCGTATCAAAGGTAGCTCCAAAACACATGTTAGGTCTTTGCCAAGGTTTATGGTTAGGTGCAACAGCACTCGGCAACCTCTTATTATGGATCGGACCTCTCATGTACAACGCTTGGCCAATCTGGCAATGCTGGACAGTATTCTTAGTTGTATGTCTCATCTCTATGGGCGTCATGTTCGGCATGGTTAAATGGTTAGAAAGAGTAACTCAATAATAAGACCACAAGACTACAGGTCAACAAGACTACAAGTTGAAGCGCTGCTGTTAATAGTAGCGCTTCTTTTTTTAGGGATTTAGGATTTTAGGGATTAGAGGTGCAGAGGGAATAGAGGGTTTATTCCACTTGAAGCGCTGCTGTTAATAGTGGCGCTTCTTTTTTTAGGAGTTCAGGATTTTAGGGGACTCCAATAATTTTCTAAAATTCTAGAATTCTAAAGTTCTAAAATTCGTCCCGCGTTAGGGATTGGAGCGGCATCCTTTTGGAGCGAAGCGGAAAAAGATATAGCGGAAAGCCCGACGGCGGAGCTGGAAGCGGAGCCGGAACGCCCAAAGAAAGAAATTCAGAATCTCAGAACTTCAGAACTTCAGAAAAATTTCGATTTTTTATTATTATTTTTTCTTGTTATTAAATTGAAAAAAAATTACCTTTGCGGGTAATAAATCATAAAGTTATAGTATCATGAAAAAATGTCTCTTATTATTTACATTATTCGTCATTAGTATATTCGCGAGTCAATGTTTCGCTCAATCAAACGACCCATTAAACCAAAGTAATAAAAAAGTCAATGAAGGCTGGAGTTCTCAACCAGAACAAGTAATATCAAAGAAGAAAAAGAACGTAAGCGAGAACAAGACCGAGACGGTCGTCAAAGAAAACACTACACCTAAGAAAAATATAAAAATTATCAATTCAAATCCCGACAAAATCAGCGTTGAATTAGTATCGCTCATCGGCAACATAGGCGCTCAGAATGTAGAGATAACAATAAAATTCACCAACCACGACATCAACGAAAAGATGAGCATCAGGGATTTCGTCGCTTATAATGAAGAAGGTAACGAGTTCACCGACTACTATCCGGTATCCGGCATAAACACATTCACCGATGTTCCTGTGAAGGCATCATGGAAATTCGGCAAGATGTTACCTAACAAAAACTCAAAGATGCCTGCGATGTCGTTCAAAATCGGCGACTGCACCATTGAGATGAGAGACGTGGTTATTGATTGGAGATAGGAAGACTACAAGACCACAAGACTACAAGATTCAATACTTTTTTGGGTTGTAATCGAAAAAAAGCAATACTTTTTTCGATTACAACCGAAAAAAGTATTATTTTTGTAAAAACATTTTCATTATGATTCTACGACAAATTGAGAATAATATCAAGAATGATTTTAACAAAGGTAAAATAATCATCGTATTAGGAGCTCGCCAAGTTGGGAAGACTACATTATTTGATTCTATAATCAGCAATCATGATAAAGTTCTAAAATTGAATTGCGATGATTATGACGACAGAGCAGACTTGGAAAACAAGACTTCCACAGAACTAAAGAACCTTATAGGCAATCATAAAGTCGTGATAATAGATGAAGCTCAAAGAGTTAACAACATTGGTTTAACATTAAAAATCATTGCCGACCTTAAACTCGACACTCAAATTTTAGTTACAGGTTCTTCATCATTAGAACTTTCTTCAAAAATAAATGAACCTGCCACTGGAAGAATTTTTGAATACAAATTATTCCCATTATCGCTTTCCGAATTAGCAAACCACACAAGTCAAAGAGAAGAAACACGCTTGTTAGAACAAAGGATGATTTATGGCATGTATCCTGAAATTGTCACAAATCCTTCTGATAACAAACGATTGCTGACATCTCTTGCAAACAATTATCTATACAAAGACTTGCTAAGTTATCAAGGTATTAAAAAACCTGAAATTTTACATAAGCTTGTCAGGGCATTAGCTTTTCAAATAGGCAGCGAAGTTTCTTATAATGAGTTATCAAATTTATTAGGCATCGACAAGGAAACTGTTGAATCTTATATCAACTTATTAGAAAAATGCTTCGTTGTTTTTCGTCTTTCTTCTTTCAATAAGAATATGCGTAACGAAATTAAAAAAGGAAAGAAGATTTATTTTTACGACAACGGAATACGCAATGCTTTAATATCAAATTTTGCACCTATAGAAATGAGACAAGATGCTGGTGCTCTGTGGGAAAACTTTATGATAAGCGAACGTATAAAACGTAATGCATATTGCAATGACTATTCACAATTGTTTTTCTGGAGAACCAAGCAGCAACAAGAAATTGACTTAATCGAAGAAAAAGACGGACAATTGTTCGCATACGAATTCAAATTAAATCCTAGAAAAAAAACTAAATTACCTTTATCTTTCGAAAACAATTATTCAAACGTAGAATTTAAAGTCATTAGCAAAGATAATTTCTGGGAGTTTTTGTAAGACCACAAGACTACAAGTAGAGACGTGTCAATGATTCCTAATTTATAAAGAAACATTGACGCGTCTTTTTTAAATTCTGAGGTTTTGAGTTTTTGAGATTCCGAGTTTCAAGACAAGGTCTTTTTTTCTTATTTTTGCAGAAAAATAAGAAAGAGAAAAATTATGTTTAAAGGTCATCCAAAAGGGCTTTACGCCCTCGCATTAGCCAACACCGGAGAACGTTTTGGCTATTACACTATGCTTGCGATTTTCGTACTTTTCTTGCAAGCTAAATTCGGTTTCAACGAGGCACAAGCCGGCAACATCTACGGCATCTTCCTCGGTTGTGTTTATTTTATGCCACTCATCGGCGGTATCCTCGCTGACCGTCTCGGATACGGCAAAATGGTCAGAGCAGGTATCGTGGTCATGTTCCTCGGTTACTTACTCCTCGCAGTCCCGATGATGGGCGCGACAGCAAAAGTAACCATGTTCTCAGCACTCGCTCTCATCGCGATAGGAACAGGTCTCTTCAAAGGCAACCTTCAAGTCATGGTCGGCAACTTATACGATGAGGCTAAATACAGCCCATTCCGCGACAACGGCTTCAGCCTTTTCTACATGGCTATAAATATCGGTTCTATGTTCGCTCCTATGACAGCGACAAAAGTCACAGACCTCTTCCTCGGCAAAGCAGGATTCACATACGTGCCACAGATTCCGTCACTCGCTCATCAATATTTAGATGGAACAATCTCAGCCGACGCTCTGAAATCTTTTGAGGCACTCGCAGCACAACAAGGCAACACAGGCGACTTAGCTATCTTCGCACAAAATTACATCGACTCATTGTCAACAGCATATAACTACGGTTTCGGCGTAGCATGCATCTCATTGGTACTCTCAATGGCAATATATATCGGATGCCGCAACTGGTTCAAACATGCTGACGTCAACACAAAACAAGCCAAGGAAATGGCTAATACAACAGTTAAGGTTGAAGAACTCACACCAGAACAGACACGTTCACGCATGACAGCATTATTCATGGTATTTGCTGTCGTCATCTTCTTCTGGATGTCGTTCCAACAAAGCGGATTGTGTCTCACATTCTTCGCCCGCGACTACACAGCTAGCACAGCAACAGGATTCTCAAGAATAGGATTCAACATCTGGGCATTGACATTAATCGCTATTTCAGTTTACACCTTATTCTCTACATTCCAAGCAGAGACAAAGAAAAATAGAATCGTCAGCGGCGTCATCACCTTATTATTATGGGGCGCAGCTGCTGCATTATATCTCGGCATGCCAGAAACAATAAGCATATTACCACAAGAATTCCAACAGTTCAACCCATTCTTCGTCGTTGCCTTGACCCCAGTATCGATGGCAGTATTCGGTGCATTGGCCAACAGAGGCAAAGAACCTTCTTCACCTAAGAAAATCGGTATGGGTATGGTTGTAGCAGGTTTAGGTTTCGCAATCATGGCGATGGCATCAGTACATTTGTTAAGTCCAGCTGAGTTAAAGGCAACAGGCGGCGTAAGCAGCACATTGGTATCACCAAACTGGCTCATCAGCACATATTTAGTATTGACATTCGCTGAGTTGTTGTTAAGTCCAATCGGTATTTCATTCGTGACAAAAGTCGCTCCTCCAAAATACAAAGGCATGATGATGGGCTGCTGGTTCTGCGTAACAGCAATCGGCAACTATTTAACCAGCGTCATCGCCAAGATTTGGGGAACAGGCATGCCATTATGGATGGTATGGGGCGTACTCGTCGTCTTATGCTTGTTATCAGCTACATTCATCTTCTCTATCATGAAGAAGTTAGAAGCAGCAACGAAAGAATGCTGAATAGCTATCAGCTGTTAGCGTTCAGCCATCAGCAAACTACCGACTGCTGAAGACTTATTGCTGACAGCTGTCGGTCGCTGAGCTTGTCGAAGTGCCGACTTTTGCCTTTAACCTTTAGCCAAAATTGGATTTTAAACTTCTATTAAGAAAAAAAGAGGTCGTCTAGAAGATTTTAGACGACCTCTTTATTTTTGTCAATAAACTTAGAAAGGAATCATTATCGTCTGCGACTGGCGAACAGCTTTTCCTTTGTGTTGGGCAGGCTGCCATTTAGGCATCATTTTAATGATTCTTACGATTTCTTCATCGAGACCATAGCCAAGTCCTTTTTTTATTTTAATGTCGCTGAGCGAACCGTCTTTTTCAACGACAACACTGACCATCAACCTTCCATGGACATTGTTTTCTTGTGCTTCTGCTGGGAATTTTATGTTCTCCTGGACAAACTTTATTATTGAATTATATCCATCTTGAAATTTCGCTGACTGGTCTACCATATTATAAACATCATTGTCAGCATCATCCGATTGCGAATAGGCATTGACAGATACGAATGCCAAAAGCATAATTAAAAATAACTTTTTCATAGCTGTAATTTTTTATTGGTTTGACATCACAAAACTATTTATTTTTTGTGTTAAAAACAAATCGATTATGATTTTTTTTAATTTTGCGACCTAATAGCTGTCAGCAGTTAGCTGTCAGCAGTTAGCACTCTACTGATGGCTGAACGCTGAATGCTGATAGCTTAAAAAATGAATTATGGTAAGTCTTTGGCAGATATTCTGGATATTCGCAAAGATTGGGGCCTTCACTATTGGTGGAGGCATCCCGATGATTGCGGCGATAAAGTCGGAACTCGTAAGTCGCAAATGGCTCAACGACGAGGACTTTATCGATATCATCACCTTATCACAAACGGCACCCGGATTGTTTGCCGTTAACATTTCCATTTTGACAGGTCATAAGTTAAGAGGAACCAAAGGCAGTGTAGTAGCGACTATTGCAAGTTGCCTCCCTCCTTTCCTCATCATTTTGCTGGTTGCGATATTCTTCACCAACTTCAAGGATAACGAATACGTCATCAAGGCATTCAAAGGCATCAGACCTGTAGTGGTAGCGCTCATCGGAGTTCCTACAATCGATATGATAAAAGCCACAAAGATGAAATGGTGGTCATGGGTAATCGTTGTCTTATCGATGACTTTAGTCTGTTTATTAAATGTCTCACCTATATATATACTGATATGCGTCATTGTGATTGCTGCTTTCATCAGTTGGTATAAAAACAAAGAACATCATGATATATCTTGAGTTATTCTTGACCTTTTTCCTCATCGGTATGTTCACCATTGGAGGCGGATATTCTATGCTTCCACTCATACAGAACGAAGTCGTTACTGTTCACGGCTGGATTGACGAGACAACATTCACCGACATCGTCGCCATCTCACAGATGACGCCAGGACCTATCGGCATCAACTCAGCGACATACGTCGGATATGAGGTATTATTAAAATCGGGAGCATCAGAATTCATGAGCGTTCTTGGTTCATTCACAGCCACATTTGCAGTGGTATTACCTTCATTTATAATCGTTCTTCTTTTATGCAAGGTATATGAAGCATGGAAGAATCATCCAATCTTCAGAGGCGTGATGTCGGGATTAAAGCCAGCTGTCATAGGACTCATCGGCACAGCAGCCATCACACTCGCCACACCAGAAAACTTCATTGACTGGAAGAGTTTCGTGATATGCGCGGTGGCGTTCATAGCATTATACTTCAAGAAAGTCGGACCTTTTGCAATAATCGGATTAGGAGCGATAGTAGGGTTGTTGGTGTATTAATATCAAGATATAACAAAAATGCCGTCATCTATATTTTTAGTTGACGGCATTTTTATTAATTTTTAACATTTCATTTCGTTACAGGACGTATATGTGAGAAGAAACTCCTATCAGCTGTATAGTTAAAGAACTGCGACATATCCTCTCCATGAGCTAAATACCAAGAATAACAGATGGCATAAGATTTTTCATTGTCATCCTTAGGAGTAGAACTCCAATAGTATATATCATAAGGGAAACCGTAATTAACACCTTCTACGCAAAAGAATATCGCCTTGCCATTAGGTCCTTCCACCAGCACACCATACTCGTCGTTATAATAAACATGACGCCATTCACAATATATCAGCAATTCCCGACACTCATTATGCGTTGGCATTCTCCAGTCGCCTCCCCAATAAGCACTCGCTGCATCATATTGAGGATTGCCAGAAATATCGTCCATTTCCTCGCCAATATGCGTACATTCTGCCGTCGGATCTATCTCACCCCATGCATAACTATCGCCTGGTTCTTCAGGAGATTGACAGCCTACATTATAACAAGCCCACTTCAATCCACTTGGAAGACCTAAATCCACATAAGCATGACCATTGATATAACCATCTGGCTCTGATGGTAAAACAACTTCTTCTAACATTGTAAAACTCACCACTTCACCATAAGCAAACCCCTTCTCGTTATATGCGAAAGTCTTTACATAATATGTTGTATTATATGACATATATCTTATTTTCTCAGAAAATCTAGGAAAAGTACTACTGTGCTTAAAAGAAAAACATGGCGATTCATTTTCAAAAGAAGGGTCATCATGCGTATCTATCAAAAATCCGTAAGAAATCAACTCATAACCACCGTCAGATACGATTTTACCATGAACAGTCACGCCATTAGTGGTAAGATCCGTGGGTTCGAGTGTCTCCACTATTGGCAGGCCTTTATATTCGGATGTCATAAATCGTAATTGTTCACCATAACTTAAACCAATCTCGTTGCGGGCGTATGCTCTGACAAAATATTCGGTACTTGGTTCCAGATTTTCCAGTCCGTATAAAAACATTGAAGCGTCGCTGCATTTGATGCTTTCTGATTCATTCTCGAAAGACGGGTTTTCTTTAGTATCCCACAAAAAACCAAACTCGACAGTTTCACAATTTCCATCCGAAACAAGTTCACCTACTATAGATGCTGAATTAGATGTAATATCTTTGACTTCAACAGTCTTGACATCTGGTTTTTCTTTTTCTTTTTCACACGAGATAAACAAGGCACATAATAGTGCTAAAAGTAGAAATGATTTTGTCTTCATAACAGAAATTTTTAATAATTTATGTACATGTTCAGTTTCGCAAATATACTATATTAAAAAGCTAAAATCAAGAGTCAAAAAAAATTTTTTTTCAATTTTTTCAGATTCAAAAAAATGCTATATTTGTAGGCGAATAATCAAGTCAAATTTCAAAATTGTCATATATGAAAAAGGAAATAAAATTCAGTTTGGTTTACCGTGACATGTGGCAAAGTTCCGGTAAATATGTTCCTCGTAAAGACCAATTGGAACAAATAGCTCCTATTATTATTAAGATGGGTTGTTTCGACCGCGTCGAATCAAACGGTGGTGCAGCAGAACAAGTTAACTTGCTTTATGGTGAAAATCCAAACCATTCAGTACGTGCTTTCACTGCAGCATTACACAAAGGCGGCATCGAATGTCACATGCTCGACCGTGCTCTCAACGCATTGCGTATGAACCCAGTTCCAGCTGACGTTCGTCAACTCATGTACAAAGTAAAGAAAGCTCAAGGTGTTGACATCACACGTATCTTCTGCGGTTTGAACGACGTTCGCAACATCATCCCTTCAATCCAATGGGCTAACGAAGCAGGCATGATTTCTCAAGCAGCTATGAGTATCACTTACTCACCAGTTCACACAGCTGAATATTATATCGATATGGCTGAAAAACTCATCCAAGCTGGTGCTAAAGAAATCGCTTTGAAAGACATGGCAGGTATCGGCCGTCCATTCTCATTGGGCAAAGTCGTCGCTGCTATCAAGAAACAACACCCAGAAATCAAGATTCAATATCACGGCCACTCAGGTCCAGGTTTGTCAATGGCTTCAATGATTGAAGTTGCACATGCTGGCGTTGACTATATCGACGTTGCTATGGAACCACTCTCATGGGGTATGGTTCACCCAGACGTTATCTCAGTACAAGCTATGTTGAAAGACGCTGGTTTCTTAGTAAAAGACATCGACATGAACGCATATATGGAAGCTCGCGCAATGACACAA
>JAZUCH010000090.1:0-16264 GCA_045639025.1 Bacteroidales bacterium | reverse complement strand
TTCGAACAGAATGCACCATTCTTCATAAAAAATCCTCATCATTTTTATGCTGGCTTCAGAATAACCTCTAAGACCAGGCAACTCTTGCTGAAGCATCTTGGATATAACAGCAATAGCATTTGAACCCCATTGCGCATTTCTACTGTTTTGGGATATGAATCTACCAATACTGTAATTTAATTCCAGCACCTCCTTATTGACAAACCTTGCCGCACGATAACGACTGTCGATAATAGCATTCTTGATTTCTTTTACCGCAAGAACATACTGCGATATTATAAGATTGGAATCTTCTTTCTTTTCCATAATTTCTAAATTTTGGTTAATGCTGCAAAAGTGGTGATTTTTTAATGATTTCCTTCTTCAATGGTTGTTTTAATTTTATTTATTTCCTTGATTAACTGAGATTTTGTTGGAAGATATAATTGAAATTCGTTAGATTTGTATTGAGACCAGTTCAATTGCGTCCGCAGTGCGGACGCAATCGGGTATAGCCTGTAAAATTGTATGCTTTGCTCCAACGTCCTAACAGAGAATCCGCTGATTTATAAATCGGGGATGTTCTATTTTTTTATTTTAATAATTTTCTGTTGACTGTATTTTCTAATATTGCCATCTGTTGAATTGCTACATTGTTTAATTCTTTCAATCGTTCCGGTTGTGATAATCCTTTGTTAATTAATACTGAATTAAGACTTTCCATATTAGACAAGCATATAAGTTGATTTATAGAAGCGTAATCGCGAATGTTGCCATTGTGTTTTGGATTAGATTCTCGCCATTGTTTTGCTGTCATTCCAAATAAAGCAACATTCAAAACATCAGCTTCATTAGCGTAAATAGTATTTGCTTGTTCTGCTGATAGTTTTGTAGGAATAAGATTGTGTTTGACGGCACTGGTATGTATATGATAGTTTATTTTTGATAATTCACGTTTTGCATTCCAGCCAAATTGTTTATGTTCTTCATCTTTGAGTCGTTGAAATTCCTTCAATAGATATAGTTTAAACTGAGGTGAAACCCATGAAGCAAACTCAAATGCGATATCTTTATGTGCGTAGGTTCCGCCATAACGTCCAGATTTAGCTATTATGCCAACAGCATTAGTTTTTTCAATCCATTGTTTTACAGAAAGAACAAAACGGTTAACTCCTGCTGAATTTTTAATTCCCTCGAATTCGGGGGAATTAAAATCGGGATTATATATTTCTTCCCAAATACCTAAAAACTCTATAGTGTTTTTATTTCGCAACCATTTTTCAATCAGAGCTAATCCATTGTCAATACCTTTTACCATATCAGTCAAAGAGATGTAGTCTTTTTCTTCAATATTTATGATTGTTATTTCAGTTTCATTGACTATAATTTTTGCCATAAAATTTCGGTTTTTGTTTAATCTAATTTAGTTATTTAAAAAATAAGGTTTCAGCGACAAAATTAAGGTATATAAACCATTCACTCCAAATTATTTTAGTTAATATTCATTAACATATATCATTTTATATCAATATGATAGAATTATTAACGTTTTTAGTTAATGAATTTTAAGATTGAAGCCTTCGGCTGTCAACAGTCAACGGACAACAGACTTTGTGCACGGTGCCTGAGTCTGTCGAAGGCAATTCCTCTGCGTTTCACTGCGTCTTTGCGAGAGGATTTTAAAGTCAACAAGACTACAAGACCACAAGACTACAAGTTTTAGTTAGGAGTTATGAATGAAATTTAATTTCCTCAATTCCTCAAATCCTCAGTTCCTTAATTCCTGAAATCCGGTATTGTTTAAGAACTTTTAAGATTACATATTAATTATCCGTCGTAAGAGTGACATTTTTTTTTACTTTTGTGAAATGTTAAAAACTATTAACATTTAATATTTATTTGTTATAAAATGGCGGTCAAGAAATCTGAATTATATAGCACTTTATGGAAATGCTGCGATGAACTTCGTGGCGGTATGGATGCAAGTCAATATAAAGATTACGTATTGGTAATTCTCTTCGTGAAATATATAAGCGACAAAAGTCGTAGCGATTGGTCTTTTGATATTGATATTCCTGATGGATGTTATTTTGAGGACTTCATCGCTTTAAAGGGTAATCCTCATATTGGCGAAGAGATGAATAAAAAGATGGCTGCTCTTGCTGAGGTAAATCAACTTGATGGCATTTTCCTGGCTGATTTCGATGATGAGTCAAAATTAGGCAAAGGCAAAGATAAAGTCGATACTCTCAGCAATCTCATTGCAGTCTTCCAAAACGAAAACCTCGATTTCAGTAAGAACCGTGCAGCTGATGACGATCTTATCGGCGATGCTTACGAATATCTGATGAAAAACTTCGCCACAGAAAGCGGCAAGAGTAAAGGTCAATTTTATACTCCAGCCGAAGTTAGTCGCGTGATGGCTAAAGTCATTGGATTAGGTGATGCTAAAAATGGTAAGAAAACCACTATCTATGACCCGACTTGTGGTTCTGGTTCTTTGCTGTTACGTGCTATGTATGAAACACCTGATGGCGCAACAGTGTATGGTCAGGAGAAAGATAACGCTACTGTTGGTCTGGCAAAAATGAATATGATTCTTCATAACGAGACTTATGCCGACATAAAACAAGGCGACACTATCAATGACCCTCAGTTTAAAGAGAATGACCAGCTTAAAACATTCGACTACATCGTCGCAAATCCTCCATTCTCAACAAAATCCTGGTTAAAAAGCGCAAAGGCAGAAGATGAATTCCATCGTTGGGGTGAAGGTATCAAAATTGGCGTTCCTCCAGAAAAGAATGGCGATTATGCTTTCCTATTGCATATAGTGCGCTCGTTGAAACAGACTGGTTGCGCTGCTTGTATCTTGCCTCACGGCGTCTTGTTCCGTGGAAATGCTGAAGCACAAATACGCAAATATCTCGTAGCAGAGAAACAATATATTAAAGGTATTATTGGTCTGCCAGCAAACTTGTTCTTCGGTACAGGTATTCCGGCTTGTATCATTATCATTGAGAAATCTGAAGCTCATAACCGTAAGGGTGTCTTTATGATTGACGCAAAGAATGGCTTCACTAAAGACGGTGCAAAGAACCGCTTGCGTGAACAGGATATCCGTCGCATCGTGGATGTGTGGCACGCCCAACGTGATGTGCCTCATTTCGCTCGTTTCGTACCAATGGAAGAGATAGCTAAAAATGACTATAACCTCAACATCCCTCGCTATGTCTCTGCTCCTGATACTGAGATTTTACAGGATATTGACGCTCATCTCAACGGTGGTCTTCATAAACACGATATCGACCAGCTTAACGATTATTGGAACGTTTGCCCTTCATTGCGTACAGACCTTTTCTGCGAACATCCAACACGCAAGAACTACTATTCTATAAACTGTAAGCAGGAAGAAGTGCGTGACATAGTTGCCGCTAACGCTGATTTCTGCAGACAAGGTGAGGTGTTCAAGAAGAGTTTTAAAGAGTGGTGCGACAAACATAGCAAACAGTTGTACGAATTGTCTCAATCTTTCGCGCCTAAAGTGCTTATCGAAAATCTTGGCAATTCCCTGCTGGAAATATTTAGTGCCGATAAATCTCTTGTTGACGCATACGATGTTTATGATTGTCTTATGAACTATTGGGGCGAGACTATGCAAGACGATTGCTATATGATTTCATCTGGCGGTTGGGACGTGCAACTCTATACTCCACAGCCTGCGTCTAAGAAAGGTGACAAGAAAGAGAAGAAAGCAGCAACGCCAGAAGATGTGACTTGCGACTTGCTTCCAGTTAATATTGTTATTGATGAATATTTTGCCGAGAAACGTAATCTGATTACTGCAGCAGAAGAATTGCTCGCACAGAATGAAGCCTCGCTTGCTGAACTTGTTGAAGAACAAAGCGAGAACTATCTTGATGAAGACAACTTTGTTGACGGTAAAATTTCTGATACTAATGTGAAGAAACGCATGAAGGTTCTTGACAAGAAATCTGATGCAGAAGAGATAGCTGTATTGCAGAAATATCTCGACCTCAAAGGCAATATCTCACTTAACAAAAAACTTATAAAAGACCGTAAATATGAATTGCTGACTGCGCTTATGGTTAAATATGCAGCACTCTCCGAAGATGACATAAAGAGACTTGTGATAGAGAAGAAGTGGTTTGCTTCATTATCTGCACGTCTCGATGCAGAGATGCAACGCATAAGCCAGCAGTTGACATCTAAAGTTTCTGCACTTGCCGAACGATATGCACAGACACTTCATGAGATTGATGCAGAGATAAGCGACTTGGAAGCTAAAGTTGCTGAACATTTAAAAATGATGGGATATTAAAATCAGGATGTTATGAAGAAGAATTTGAGTATAATATTATCATCAATTGCAATTGTTGGCGTTATTACGCTTGCAATGATAATGATTTTTAAAGATATAACTCTTTCAAATATCTCATTAGAAAGCTTTATTAGTATTATTGCGACTTTAATAGGAATCTTAGTAACATTTGTTGTAGCATGGCAAATTATCAATGGTTTGGAAATTAAAAACAAACTTGCCGAAATAGACTGTTTAAAGAAACAAGTTGAAGAACAAAACATAACTATTGAGAATTTAAGCAATAAAACACTTCATCACATATCATTAACGATGGCGCATGACACACTGGAACATGATGAAGCAGAAGAAGCATTCCGTTATTGTCTTACATCTTTAGTTAGCACAATGAAACTTGATACTCCTATCAATATTGAAAAAACATTAGAATTACTCAACGAATGTACAAAGCATTTTAGAAATGAATGTAGAGTTGGAAAAGAATTTTACGATGAGACTTTAAAACTAGATAAAGAGATAAGATTGTTGCATAATTACGATTTTATTCGTACGCAATATGAACCGCTGATTGAATTATATATTCAGAATGTGAAATGGAAATAGAGTGGTTTAAATTAATGCTAACTAAACAATAGAAATAATATGGAAATAATAAGTCTTATAATATCAATTCTTACAGCTGTTGGCAGTATATTTATGTTTTGCCTTTATGATAGAAAGATTAAGGAGCAAACAAAACAGATAAATGACTTTACTCTAAAGCAGCAGAAGGAAGATGAAGAATTAAAAAGAAAAGCAAATTTGTATGCATCTTTGAAACTTGAAGGGAATTTGGGAGCGGCTAAAATAATTATAACAAATAAAGGTAAATCTGTTGCCAGAAACATTTTTATTGTCAGAACTGATAATAAAAAATTATATATAAACGAACCTAGCGTACTACCATATGAATTTTTATATCCTAATGATGACTTTCCGATAGAAGTTGCAATTATTGATTTTGAAGCTAATAAACTGAATCTGACTATTGTGTGGGATGATGATTTTGCAAAAGGAAACCAAAAGGATTGTATTTTAACAATAATGCAGTAACTATGGAAAACAAGAACAACCTACCTCAAGGATATAAACAAACTGAACTCGGAATAATCCCAGAAGATTGGGAAATTAAGACTTTAGGGGAACTTGGAAGTTTTTCCAAAGGTTCTGGAATATCACGTGCAGAAGCAAATACGGGAAGTATTCCTTGTGTCCGTTATGGAGAAATATATACACATCATAATGACTATATAAAAAAATATAATTCATTTATATCAAGCGAAGTAGCACAAAAAGCAAAATTATTACACTATGGTGATATATTATTTGCAGGTTCTGGCGAAACAAAGGAAGATATAGGAAAAAGCATTGCTTTTATTGAAAATATTCAAGCATATGCAGGCGGAGATATAATTATACTTTCAACCGATACCAATATATGCGATGCTAAATTTATAGGTTATATATCTAATACATCTTTCGTAAATAAACAAAAAGCAACAAAAGGGCAAGGTGATGCTGTTGTACATATTACAAGTGATAGTTTAAAAAATATTTCAATCCTTCTCCCTCCACTTCCAGAGCAAAAAGCAATTGCTGAAGCATTGAGTGATGTTGATGATTTGATAACAGCGTTGGATAAGAAAATCGCTAAAAAACGTCTTATCAAACAAGGTGCTATGCAAGAACTCCTTACTGGTAAAAAACGCCTCCCAGGATTTGAAGAGGAGTGGGAGGAGAAATCTTTATCTCAATTAGGTAGTTTTATCAGTGGTAATGCTTTCCCGATTTGTTTTCAAGGTAGTAAATCGGGGAAATATCCCTTTTTCAAAGTTTCTGATTTTAATAATAATGGAAATGAAAGTTGTTTGATGAACTCAAACAACTATATATCGGAGTTAACAAAAGAAAAATTAAATTGCAATATAGTACCAGCGAACTCTATAATATTTGCAAAAATTGGTGCCGCGATATTCTTAGAACGTAAAAGGTTATCTGCTAAAGAGTGTTGTATTGATAACAATATGATGGCATTTGCTTCCAATGTGTATATTGATGCAAACTATCTATGCTTCTTATTGCAGACTATTTCATTTGGAGAATTTGTTGAATCCACTGCTTTACCAAGTTTGGGGACTAAAATACTAGGTGGTATCATATTGAAAATTCCCAAAATGCCAAATGAACAACAAGCAATAGCAACAATATTATCTGATATGGATAAAGAAATTGCAGATCTTGAAGCGCAACGTGAAAAATATCGTCTCGTTAAATCTGGCATGATGCAGAAATTATTAACAGGAGAAATAAGATTGAAAAAAGAATAAGATATGGCAGATATAAATATTGAAGATAAAATCAAAGAGTCTGAAAAGATATTTAAACGCTTTGATAAAATAGAAGAAAAGGCAAAAGATGAAGTCGTGAAATATTTTGATAGAATACACGATAAGCTGTTTGCTTATCAATTATTTTTTCTTGCAGGATATATTTCTCTTGTAGCAATTCCTTCTATTAGTATTTCTGCTTGGTGGTTGTTGATTCCAATTATTTGTGTCGTTAGGTTGATTTGTATAGATTTAAAAATGATGAGGCAGAATCAAAAATTAGCAGATATTAATAGTCTTAATATCATTGAAATCAAAAAGTTAGAAGAAAAACAAAACTCAATAAATCTAGATTCTTTAGAGGTTATTTTAGAATCCATTGTTACAACAATTGGTTTTATTTGGGTACTAATTTAAAATACTATGGACACAAACATCGGGGCAATAGAGCGTGTGACGCAAAACAGATTGATAGGTCTTTTCAAAAACGTCTTGAAATATTCCTATCTCGGAAACTGGGAAAATCGTGAGGGTAATAGCAATGTAGAGGAAGACCTTTTAACAAAATATCTTTCTCGTCGTGCTTACACCGACAAGGAGATTCGCAGTGCAATAATCAAACTTAAGCAGGCTGCTAATTCACTCGGAAACGGTTTGTATAATGCCAACAAGGAAGTCTATACATTGTTGCGTTATGGCGTTAACGTACAGGCAGAAGTGTCTGAAAAGAAAAAGATGGTTCATCTCATAGATTGGGCAAACCCAATGGAGAATGATTTCCAGATTGCAGAAGAAGTGACAATAAATGGCGCAAGCGACCGCCGCCCCGATTTGGTCGTTTATGTCAATGGCATCGCTCTCGCAGTAATAGAACTCAAACGTAGTACAGTGTCCGCACATGAGGGTATTCGTCAGAATATCCGTAACCAACAAGATGGTTACATACCAAAATTCTTCACTACAATACAACTGCTTTTCGCAGGCAACGATACAGAAGGTCTGCATTATGGTGTAATCAAGACTCCAGAAAAATTCTGGCTTCGCTGGAAAGAACCTTGCGGAGAACCTTGTCCTTCATCACGCTTTACACCAGAAGAATATCCAAACGAATTAGAACGCAGTGCGTTGCAGTTTTTTGATCCAGTAAGGTTATTAGATTATATCCACAACTTCCTCGTCTTTGATGGCGGCATCAAAAAGGCTGCTCGTCCAAACCAATATTTCGCTGTCAAGCAAGCGCAACAAAGAGTGCGCGATAAAGATAATGGTATCATCTGGCATTCCCAAGGTTCAGGCAAATCACTGACAATGGTCTGGCTGGCACAATGGATTCGTGAAAATATAGAAGACTCTCGTGTTGTAATCATCACCGATAGAGATGAATTGGACAAACAGATAGAAAGTGGCTTCAAGAGTACAGGAGAACAAATAAAAAGAGCCAAGAGCGGAAGCAGACTAATTGAGATGCTCAATGCCGCTGACCCTTGGTTGATTTGTACGCTGATACATAAATTCGGAAACAGAAACGATAGCGAAGCTATTTCGGTGGGAGATAAGAAAGCAACGAAATCTCTTGATTTATATCTTGAAGAATTGTCAAAATCGCTTCCCGCAGATTTTAAGGCAAAAGGAAATATCTATGTGTTTATTGACGAGTGTCACCGCACACAAGGCGGTATGCTGCACGAGGCAATGAAACATATTATGGGTGAGGATGTAATGCTGATAGGTTTTACAGGAACACCATTGTTACGAAAGGATAAAAAGAAATCTGTAGAAACATTCGGCAGATGGATTCATAGTTATAGATTTAATGAAGCGGTAGATGACGGCGTTATCCTTGATTTGCGTTATGAAGCTCGCAATGTGGAACAGTATTTAGGCAGATTTGATAAGATTGATGAGTGGTTTGAGACAAAGACAAAAGGTCTGAGTTCCGTAGCACGTGCCGCATTGAAGGAACGCTGGGCAAGGATGGAGAAACTCTTTAGCAGCAAGGAACGTATTGATCGTATTGTTGCAGACATTTGTCAGGATATGAATACCAAACGAGCTTTGTCGGCAGGATATGGCAATGCGATGCTCGTCGCAGATAGCATATACCAAGCATGTCGATATTGGGATGTCTTCCAATCTACAGAACTTAAAGGACATTGTGCTGTTGTTACAAGTTATGTGGCAGACAGCTCATCTGTCAAAGATGAATATCAAGGCGATGGTGAGACAGAAGATTTGACGAAATATGAATTGTACCAGAAAATGATTGGCGACAAGACTTCAGAACAATTTGAAGCATGGGCAAAACAAGAGTTTATCGACAATCCTGGTAATATGAAACTTTTGATAGTCGTTGATAAATTACTCACAGGTTTTGATGCTCCATCTGCGACATATCTATACATTGACAAGAAAATGCGCGACCATAATCTGTTCCAGGCAATTTGCCGTGTGAATCGTGTGGATAGCGAAGAGAAAGATTATGGTTATATAATTGACTATCAAGATTTGTTTGGAGCAGTCAAGGATGCTATTGATGTTTATACTACAGGCGCATTTGAAGGTTACGATGAGGAAGACATCAAAGATTTGCTGACAACACGTATTGTCGAAGCTCGTAAGGCATTGGAAGAAGCATTACAAGCAGTACACACAATGTGTGAAGTTATTCATCCTCAGACACGAGAAGGATATTTTGCATATTTCGTTTATGCAGAAACAACTCCAGTTGATGAGCAACAAAAAGAAAGTGAAGCAAATGCCAATAAGCGTGAAACGTTTTATAAATTAGTCAACAACTTGGTTCGTAAATATATTGATTTGGCAAATGAGATGGAAAGTGCAGGTTACACTGCGGAAGAAGCTGCCGAAATCAAGAAGCAAGTCGATTATTACAACGACATAAAAGACGAGATAAAACTCAAGAGCGGTGATGCTCTCGATTTGAAATACTATGACCCTGCAATGCGTCAGTTGATAGACAATTATGTAAGGGCAGAAGACAGTGAGAAATTAGTCGATTTGGCAGACATCTCATTCCTAGAAATACTTGATATTGACAAAGACAAGGCTATAGAATCGTTGCCTAATAATATCAAGAACAACGAGCGTTCGGTAGCAGAATTGTTGGCTGCGAATATGCGTAAGATGATAATCAGCGAGCGACCTAACAATCCTGCATATTTCGACAAGATGTCTGATATTCTTAATAAGTTATTGCAAGAACAAAAAGATGGCAAGTTACAGTACAAAGAACTGATAGAAAAACTCATTGAGAAATTAAAAGAATCACGCTCGGCATCGAAAGCAAAATATCCGAAGTCAATTGATACAAAAGGCAAGCAAGCATTATACGACAATTTAGGCTCTGATGAAGAGTTAGCACTTCGTGTTCATGAAGTTGTGAAATCCAATGCACGTGACGGATTTAGAGATATGGATGGCAGTGGATTACGTAAGATGAAGGCATTGCGTAAAGCAGTAGAAAACGTGTTAAATGACACAAATTCTGAGAAAATAGATGATATAATGCAGATTATAATATCCCAAAAAGAATATTGATGAAGAAGATTGCTGTTGCAGACATATTAGCAGAAGTTGAGTGGAAAGAGATTAAGAACGTTCATCTTACAATCTATCCACCAGATGCTCGTGTCCACGTGTCAGCACCGGTGAATATGACAGAAGAATCAATAAGACTCTTTCTTATTACGAAATTACCTTGGATAAAGCAAAGAGTGTCGCAAGTACTTGAGCAGAACCGTCAGTCGCCACGCACATATGTGTCGGGAGAAAACCATTATTTCAAAGGACGTCGCTATCGTTTGAAGGTAGTTAATCATACTGCGGCTGCTAAAGTTGAGCTTCAAGGAAATGAATTCATAGTTATGTACGTTCGTGAAAAAGCGACAGAAGCGCGTAGGGCAGAAGTGCTTAAAGAATGGTACCGTGCAGAATTTAAGGCGATACTTCCGTCACTAGTTACAAAATGGGAAGCGATACTTGGTGTTAAAGCCAATAAGTGGGATGTGAAACAGATGAAAACATTATGGGGAAGTTGCAACCACCGAACAAGAAATATAATCTTCAACTTAGAACTAATAAAGAAACCTTTACATTGTATTGAATATATTGTTGTACACGAATTGTTACATATCAAAGTACGACTACACAATGAAGAGTACACTGCATTGCTGAACCGACACTTCCCAAACTGGAAACAATTGAAAGACGAATTAAACGAATTCATTGTCTGACGCCAATCACTCTAATTCCACGCAAAAAAATCTTTAGCCATTTGTCCTTCGTCTTTAGCCTTTTCTTATATTTGCTTCATAAATTCATCATCATGAAAGAAGCCGGTTACGTTTATATTCTGACAAATCCTAGTTTTAAAGAAGACTGGGTTAAGATTGGTAAAAGTTCTCGTCCAGTGGATGTGCGCTCGAAAGAGTTGGATAACACTGCTGTGCCATTGCCATTTGAGATATATGCAACACTAAAGACTATTAAGTACGAACAGGTCGAGAAACTGATTCATAAGACAATAGACCGTCTCACAGATTTGCGTATCCGTCAGAATAGAGAGTTTTTCAATGTTTCTCCAGCTAAAGCTCTTGATATTTTAAAAGATATTTCCACAACTTTAGACGATGCTGAAATTGATGAAGTGTATCTCGGTGAGGCTCGTTTCAAGAAAAACATTGATGGGGAAGAAGTCACCGAGAAAAAACGTCCACGTTTCAAGTTCAGTATGGTTAACATCCCAATCGGAGCAACTCTCACTTTCGTTCCAACTGGCATCACGGTCAAAGTAGCAGATGATGATAAAATAGAATATGAAGGAAGACTCTACAAACTCTCACCATTCGTAGGAACCTTCATGCCAGAAGACAAGCGCAACATGTCAGGAGCATATCAAGGTGCAAAATACTTCACCTACCAAGGCGAAATCTTAGATGATATAAGAACAAGACTAGAAGAAGTATAAAATTCCGAGCTCTGAGTTGTCAACAGACAACGGACAACAGTCAGCAGACTTTGGATTTAAAGAATAATCTTTGTTCTTGGCAGTAACTCCTGTCGTCTTGGAGAAATCGTGTTAAGAAATTAAAGACACAGAGTCGCAGAGACTCAGAGACACAAAGAAACTTTAAGACTCTGCGTCTTTGTGACTTTGCGTCTTAACCCAAGCGGCGAGCTTTTTCTGTTTCTCTTTTTTGCGGTAAAAAAGATAAAGGAGATTTTTAAAGTCAACAAGACCACAAGTTTTAATTAGGATTTGAGGAATATTTCGCGTAGAGGCGCACGGACGTGAGACTTTCTAGTTAGGAATTATTTGTTTTGGATTCGCGTCTTGGTGTTAGTAGCCTCCGATGCGTTAGGGATTGGAGCGGCATCCTTTTGGAGCGGAGCGGAAAAAGATATAGCGGAAAGCCCGACGGCGATAGCCGGAACGCCCAAAAAGAAAGACTACAAGTCAACAAGACCACAAGACTACAAGAAAATTTAAAATTGAAAATTTGGCTGTCAAATAATGCTCATTTCTATGTCAAAAACCATGCTTGAAACAAAGCAAAATCTGTAGTTTTATTTTTTTGCATTTTATTAAAATTTTTCAAAATATTTTATTAAATTTGCCATTCGTAATTAAAATGGATAATTGGCGGTGAGTAATGAGCGGTGTGCAGCGGGCAGATTTAAAATGCCAAGCTCAAGGCTCATAGCTCAAGGCTCAAAACTCAATAAAATGGAATATCAATTTTTAAAATCAGAAATAAAAGACAACGGCGTATGCGTGTTGACAGTGTCGGCTCCTAAGTCGTTGAATGCTTTGAATTCAAGAATATTAAGCGAGATTGATTATTTCGCAAGTAATATAGATTTGTCAGTCGTCAAGGCTCTCGTCATCACTGGTGATGGCGAGAAGGCTTTCGTTGCCGGCGCCGACATCGCTGAGATGAAAGACAAGAACTACGCTGAGGCATTGGAATTCGCTAAGTTAGGCGCAGCTGCTTTCAAGAAAGTGGAAGACCTTCAAATCCCAGTCATCGCTGCTGTCAACGGTTTCGCCTTGGGTGGCGGCTGCGAACTCGCCATGGCATGCGACATCCGCATCGCTTCTACAAACGCCAAATTCGGTCAGCCAGAAGTTGGCCTCGGCATCATACCAGGTTTCTCTGGAACATACAGATTGCCTAAACTCGTAGGTCCTTCTTACGCTAAAGAACTCATCTACACAGGCAAGCTCATCGACGCACAGGAAGCACATCGCATCGGCCTCGTCAACGCTGTCTATGAACAAGCCGACCTCATGGACGAAGCCATGAAACTCGTCAAGATGATTCTGAAGAACGCTCCTATAGCAGTGGCTTACGCAAAGAAATGCATCAACGACAATTACGATATGAACATCGACGAAGCACTCGCATACGAAAACGAATACTTCGCAAAATGCTTCTCGACAGAAGACCAGAAAGACGGAATGACAGCATTCTTGGCTAAAGAAAAAGCAGTTTTTAAAGGAAAATAATTCACATAACTATAATAACTTAATAAAATTAACACTATGAAAGTTTACGTTATCGGAACAGGTACAATGGGCGCTGGCGTAGTACAAGCATTCGCACAAGCTAACATGCCAGTAGTAATGAAAAGTAGAACTCAAGCTAGCTTAGACAAAGCAGTAGGCAAGATTTCTAAATCATTGGCTAAACTCGTAGAAAAAGGTAAAGTTACACAAGAATATATGGATTCTGTCATGGCAAACATCAGCACAACAGTTGATTACGCTGATTTCGCCGATGCTGACCTCGTCATCGAAGCTGCATCAGAAGACATGAACCTCAAGAAAGAAGTCTTCGCAGAACTCGCCAAAGTTTGTAAACCAGAAACAATCTTCGCAACAAATACATCTTCATTGTCAATCACAGAGATTGCTGCTATCACCGACCGTCCAGCACAGTTCATCGGCATGCACTTCTTCAACCCAGCTCCAGTGATGAAACTCGTTGAAGTCATCAAAGGACAAATGACATCAGAAGAGACAAGCAACAAGATTTTCGAATTAGCAACAGCAATCGGCAAGACACCAGTTATGGTTGAAGAAGCTCCAGGTTTCGTCGTCAACCGTATCTTAGTTCCAATGATTAACGAAGCTGTTGGCATCTACGCTGAAGGCATCGCTTCTGTTGAAGACATCGACAGCGCAATGAAGTTAGGTGCTAACCATCCAATGGGACCACTCGCATTAGGCGACCTCATCGGTCTCGACGTCTGCTTGGCAATCATGGAAGTACTTTACAATGAATTTGCCGACAGCAAATATCGTCCACATCCACTTTTGAAGAAGATGGTAAGAGCAGGCTTGCTCGGACGTAAATCAGGTCAAGGTTTCTATAAATATTAATGAATTAAATATATACGATAATGAACTTTAGTTATTCAAAGACAGAAGAATTATTCTTGCAGATGATCAGATCATTTGCTGAGAATGAAGTCAAGCCTTTGGCAGCTGAAATTGACGAGCAAGAAAGATTCCCAATCGAGACCGTCGAGAAAATGGCCAAGTTAGGTTTGATGGGTATCCCTGTTCCAAAACAATATGGCGGCGCAGGCGGCAGCGTACAGATGTACATCATGGCAGTTGAAGAACTCTCAAGAGTTTGTGCAACAACAGGCGTCGTCTTGTCAGCTCACACTTCATTATGCGTTGCTCCAATCTTGGAACACGGCACTGAAGAACAAAAGATGAAATATTTGCCAAAACTCGCTTCAGGCGAATGGATTGGCGCTTTCGGTTTGACAGAACCTAACGCTGGTACCGACGCTGCTATGCAACAGACAACAGCTGTTGACGCTGGCGACAAATGGATTCTCAACGGCACTAAGATTTTCATCACCAACGCTTCTAACGCTGACGTATTCATCGTCATGGCTATGACAGACAAGTCAAAAGGCACAAAAGGCATCTCAGCATTCATCGTTGAAAAAGGCTTCAAAGGATTCTCAGTTGGTAAGAAAGAATTGAAACTCGGTATCCGCGGTTCAGCAACATGCGAGTTAGTATTCGAAAACTGCGAAGTTCCAAAAGAAAACCTCTTAGGTCAGTTAGGCAAAGGTTTCAGCATTGCTATGAAGACTTTGGACGGCGGCCGTATTGGTATCGCTTCACAAGCGCTCGGTATCGCTCAAGGTGCAATGGATGAGACAGTTAAATATACAAAAGAAAGAAAACAATTCGGCAAGTCAATCGCTTCATTCCAAAACACACAATTCCAAATGGCAGACCTTCAGACTAAAGTAGAGGCAGCTCGTCTTTTAGTACGCAAGGCAGCATGGAAGAAAGACAACGGTGTTCCTTATTCAGTTGACGCAGCGATGGCTAAATTGTTCGCAGCAGAGACAGCGATGGAAGTGACAACAAAAGCTGTTCAGTTCCACGGCGGTTATGGTTACACACGCGAATATCCAGTAGAACGTATGATGCGTGACGCTAAGATCACTGAAATCTACGAAGGTACTTCAGAAGTTCAAAGAATGGTTATCGCCGGTAATTTATTTAAATAGGAGGGAAGTAATATGAATATAGTAGTATGTATTAAACAAGTTCCAGATACAACAGAAATTAAGATTGACCCGGTCAAAGGTACTTTGATTCGTGACGGCGTTCCAAGCATCATGAACCCAGACGATAAAGGCGGCCTCGAACTCGCTCTCAGAATGAAAGACAGCTGCGGCGCTAACGTAACAGTCATCACCATGGGTCCTCCACAAGCAGAACTCATCTTGAGAGAAGCTATGGCAATGGGCGCAGACAGAGCAATCTTATTGACAGACAGAAAATTCGCAGGTGCTGACACATTGGCAACATCATACGCTTTAGCAGGCGCAATGAAGACAATGGACTACGACCTCATCATCGCAGGTCGTCAAGCTATCGACGGCGACACAGCACAAGTAGGTCCTGAGATGGCAGAACACTTAGACATCCCACAAGTGTCATACGTCATCGACGCACAACGTTTGGAAAACGGCAACCTTCTCGTTAAGAAAGAAAGCGAAGAAAGCATCCAGACATTAGAAGTAGAAGGCAAATGTCTCCTCACAGTCTTGGCATCAGCATTCGACGCACGTTATATGACAGTATCAGGCATCGTTGAAGCTTACGACAAAGAAGTAGAAATCTGGTCAGCAGAAAAGATCGACGTCGATGAAGCAAAATTAGGTCTCAAAGGCTCACCAACAAAAGTGTTCCAATCATTCCCTAAAGCAATGAAGGCTCCAGGTGAAGTACACGAAGTAAGCGAAGAAGAAGCTGTAGAACTTATTGTTAATAAACTTAAAGAGAAACATATTATCTAAAAGGAGAAGTTATGAATATTCAAGATTATAAAAACGTATTCGTATTCGCTGAACAACGTAACGGCGTGATTCAACCAGTAGCTTTCGAACTTTTAGGTAAAGCACGCGACTTGGCTGACTCACTCGGCGAAAAAGTAGTTGCAATGTTACTCGGTTACAACGTAAAAGACCAAGCACAGAAACTCATCGAGATGGGTGCTGACGAAGTCCTCGTTGC
>JAZUCH010000089.1:0-12825 GCA_045639025.1 Bacteroidales bacterium | reverse complement strand
CACTTCTGATTGTGGAGTGATAGGATATCCGTAATAAGCATCACAACCGTAGCGGATAGCTGCTTCGGCTAATGCTTCGTTACCCTTCATCAGTTTTAATTCTCCCATTATGTGTTAATTTTAAATGTTAGACAATTGATTAATAATTACAATTTGACTTTGTAAACTGTGATAACACCGTCTGGACATACCATGCCACATGATGCACAACCGATACATTTGTCAGGTTCCGCCATATAAGCGTAATTGTAACCTTTACCGTTTACTTCTTTTGCCAAGCTGATAACACCAACTGGACAGTTAGCAGCGCATACGCCACAACCTTTACAACGTTCTGTGTTAACTACGATGGCTCCTTTGAAACTTGCCATAATTGTTTAGTTTTAAGTTACTTATAATGTTTATTGTTTCCTTAATTCTTTTTTATCTAGACTTACAAAAATATATATTTTTTCTTAATCTGTGCTAGAAAAATCAAAAATTATTATTTTATTGGATGATCTTCAGCGAAACGTTTTAATCTCTCTGCCAAAACTGGAATTTCATCTCTTTGAATCAATGATGTACATGCTCTGATGCCTTGTCGTGTGCTGCCGCATGTGTCTAATGAAATTGCTGAGACACCATAATATAACATCGCTTCTAATAATTCTGGTCCTGTGAATCCTGGATAGCAGTATGTGAAGTAGAAACCGTCAGCGATTGGCTCGCCTAAGTCTTCGTCGTATGTGAATTCGAAACCGTTTGCCAAGAATGCGTCTTTCATCATCTTTGCTTTTTCTCCATATTCCAAAACATCGTCACGGTAGTTGTATGTGCCGTCGTTGACAGCTTTTAAAACGCCAGCTAAAGCGTATTGAGCTGAGTGTGATGTTCCTGAACTAAGTGGATGCAATGCACCGAAGAGAATACCTCTTAAGAATATATCTTGACCGCAGAATTCTTTTAAATCTGGATAGCGGCGTTGAGCTAATTTGTCGCTGATACCTAATATTGCGCAGCGTTCACCTGCATAGCTGAATGCTTTTGAACTTGATATCATCAAGATGTAGTTGTCTGTATATTTACCGACTGTTGGTTGATATGGAGCTACGCCTGGGTGACTGTAGTCTTTACGGAAGTCCATTCCGAAATATGCAAGGTCTTCAAGGACGATGACATCATACTTGTTAGCTAATTCGCCAATGATGCGAAGTTCTTCGTCTGTTAAACAAACCCATGTTGGATTGTTAGGGTTGGAATATAAAATGCTATGGATTTTGCCTGTAGCGAAGATGCTTTCTAATTTCTCACGAAGTTTTTCGCCACGATATTCATAAATATCAAAACTCTCCATTGGGATACCTAATACTTTGTTTTGGAATTTATGAACTGGGAAACCTGGATCAATAAATAATATTGTGTTTTTTTCTTTATTGGCATGACCGCAAATCATGAATGAAGCGAATCCACCTTGCATAGAACCTACTGTAGGAATACAGTTTGCAGCATTTACATCAAGGTCGAGGAAATTCTTAATGAAACGAGAAGCCTCATTTTTTACAGCAGGAACTCCATCTATTGGAGGATATGTTGCTGCTACGCCTTCTTGCAAAGCTTTGATTTGAGCCTCAATGCCTGCTTGTGCAGCAGGAAGACCAGGGTTACCCATTTCCATGTGGATGAATTTTACACCGCTAGCTGCTTCGAGATCTCTTGCAAGCTTGTTGATTTCACGAATGCCGGCTTTGCCGATACAAGGAAGGTTGCTGTCGCTGAATACTTTTTGAGCTACTTCAACTGGAACAATGTTATTCTTCATGATAAATATGTTGACTTTTTTTGATTAAAAATATCAGAATTAAGTTTGAACGTCAAAATTATGAAAATATTTAATATAAAAGTCTTAAATGAAGATTTTTTTTAGTTAAAAGTTTTTAACTGAAATTCTTGTTTGTGTAATAAAAAAACTGCCCAAATTAAAGAGCAGTTTTTGATACATTATTTAATTACTTATTTTTTTACAATCTTTCTGACAATTATAATGCCATTGTTGTCTGTTGCTTTTATCATGTAAATACCTGATGGTAAATGTTCTATGTTTATAATGTTTTCGTAACTTTCAATTTGTGTTCTTCCAAACATGTCAACAATTTCAGCAAATCTGAAATCATTCATAATGACGTGGATGTTGTTTACTGCTGGATTAGGGAATGTTTTGAAAAACACTTCCTGGTTCTCTTTTATTTTCTCTATATTATTGTCTAAATTTAAGGATATTATTTCTGAAAAATTGCTGATAGAATAACCGCTGTCGTACAGATTATAAGTCCTTATTTTATAATAATATGTGCCGCTGAAATCTTCTTCGGGAATTATGTCCATGAAAACTTGTGTTTCGGCATCATACTCTTTTTCATCGCAAGAAATTAGTGTGAAATTGTCTTCGTATTCGTGCCTGCGGTAAATTTCGTAAAATGTTTTAATGTCTTTTGTCATATAGAGGTCAAGTGGCATATCAATCATGCCTTCGTCCCACCAATCGATTCTAATAGCTTTTAAGCCACTATATGTGGTGGTAGCCTCAATGAAAATGCCTTTTGTTGGTGGAAATGAACGAAATGTCTCAATGGTTTCAATGCATGACTTAGCTATTCCGTCGTCTTCATTATAAATATTTTGTATGCTATATTCCTTGATGCCATCAGGCGTGTTTTCGTCTGTGAAGGAAAAATTGTCGCAGTTTTCGGACTCGCGATGAATCAACTCTCCGTTGCGATATATGTCGCAGAAGTCGATAGGTATTAATGCGCCGCCTCCGTATCCTATCAGGTCGTAAGCAACGCCTTGTTGCGTCTGTGTGCTATGGTCTTTCATTGCCTGCCAACCGGTTTCTTCACTATATATACGAGCCTCTCCGGTAGTGGTTTCATTGAGAATGGTGCGTGGAATGATATGTACATCCTTATCTTTTAACGAGCCAGTGAATGAAACGACAAACCAATAAGTCTTGTCTTCAGGAATGGTAATTTCCTTTGGTAAATATGCATCAGCAAAGAATATTGGGTGATTTACGTCAGAGAAGTCGTTTTCTCTGGTTCTGAATATTCTTGTTTCATTGTATCCGCTTGGTGTATAACAATTTACATCCTGACTTCCTGTAACTAATTGGCCGCCATTTTCTGGGTCGCCGTCATAAATGCTTAAATATGCATTTGTTATTGTGGAAATAGAAGTTGCACCTTCGTATATGTAGAATCTTATTCCGAATAAATCTCTTTCGACATCGTATTTAATGTTTATCTTATCCATGATTTTGTACCCGGCATCTTTGTCGGCATTGAATCCATATTGTGTTAGCCCGCTGTGTAAAGAACTGATGTCATAATTGTTGTAACCTGATTTTGGGTGTGTGATGACATCATTGACGTGTATAATTTCGTCGCTGTTGTACCATTTTAATACTACGTTATTGTCTTCATCGTATTCAAATTTGATGTTAGCAGCGCTAGGAAAATGTTCGCAGCTATAATATGTAAATGTTTTTGAGATGATGTCTGATGTCTCGTTTTCGTGTACGGATGCCACTGCAAACGAATGGCTCTCGTTATCGTTGAAAGAATCTGTGTTGATTTGATATTCTGTATCTGTGATGTCATCAATCAATTCATTATCAATCCATATTCTATAGACAAAGGTGTTTTGCGAATCAGGAGCATCCCAAGATGCAAATCCAGTTGACCCTACTCTTAGGTTTTGAGGTGTCTCTGTGCTTTGTGACAATATTGCTCCGTTAATAACAAAGATGAACAATAGTAAAAGATAATGTCTAATTTTCATGGCTTGATTTTTTTTGATTAGCAATACTTTGTCATCGCAAAGTTTGTAATAAAATTTGAATAAAACAAGCTATGTTTAAAAAAAAATGTTGGGTGGTAAGTGTTTGAAAGACAATGATATGTGCATTTGTAATGCTGTGTACCTTGGTCAAAAGATATTGTTTATAAATCAATAAAGTAAGTTTTTTTGAAAAAAGTGTTACGAAATTGTATTGAAATAGAAAAATGTGACAAAGAATAAAAAAAGCCGATATTCATCGGCTCACTGTGGGACGTACTGGACTCGAACCAGTGACCTCTGCCGTGTGAAGGCAGCGCTCTAAACCAACTGGGCTAACGTCCCTTGTATTGTACAAAAAAAGAACGCCATTTTGACGTTCTTTTGTGGGGCGAACAAGAATCGAACTTGTGACCTCATGCCTGTCAAGCATGCGCTCTAAACCAACTGAGCTACCGTCCCATTTGCGAGTGCAAAGATACAACTTTTTTTTATTCATCCAAATATTTTTTGTGTCATTTTTTATTTTATTTTTGAGTTTTCTAAATCTATAATTATGAATAAAGTTAAGTATCTATTAGTCATTATGTTCCTGATGAGTGCAATGTTCGTTGCCAATGCTCAGGAAAAGAAAAATCTTGAATTAGCTGACCTTTACGAACGCCCAACTTTCTCAATGAAGCGTGTAGTCGGCATGAATCCTATGAAAGATGGCAATACTTATGCCACTCTCGAAAAAGGAAAACTCAACATCTATAACTATAAAACAGGTAAACTTGTAAAGACTCTCTTTGATATGAGAGAACTCGTGCTTCCTGGTGATTCACTTCCTCTTCCTCTTTATTCAACATACGAACTCAGTGAAGATGAGTCAAAGGTATTATTCATGAATAACATGAATCCTATCTATCGTCATTCTTATACTGCTAGTTTCTATGTTTATGATATTAATAATAAGGTGTTGGCACCTCTTTCTGAAAATGGAGACCAACGTCTCGCAACATTCTCTCCAGATGCCACAAAAGTAGCTTTCATGCGCGACAATAACCTTTTTATTAAGGATTTAAAGACAAACGAAGAAATACAATTTACTCATGATGGAGAATGGAACCATGTAATCAATGGTGCGCCAGATTGGGTGTATGAAGAAGAATTCGGTTTCGCTCAAGGTTTCTACTGGTCTCCAGATAGCAAAAAAATTGCTTACTATCGCTTTGATGAGTCAAATGTTAAAGAATTTAACATGCAAATGACAGAAGGCTTGTATATGCAGGATTATAAATTCAAATATCCAAAAGCTGGTGAAGATAATTCCATAGTTGAGGTTTATGTTTATGACCTCGCATCAGGTGAAACAAAGAAAATGGATACAGGAGAAGAAACTGATATTTATCTTCCAAGAATTAAATGGACTCAAGATCCTAATGTCTTGGCTATCCAAAGATTAAATCGTCACCAAAATCACCTCGAAATTTTGGCAGCTGATGCAACAACAGGTGAAACAACCATATTTTACGATGAAACAAATCCTTATTATATTGATGTTACAGATAACTGGACATTCCTTGAAGATGGAACTAGATTCTTGATGACAAGTGAAAAGGATGGATATAATCATATTTATCTTTACTTGATGGATGGAACTCTCGTTAAACAACTTACATCAGGAGAATGGGAAGTTACAAATGTTTATGGATTTGATGGGAAAGAAGTTTATTTCCAAGCAGCTAAAAACAGTTCAATAGAACGTCAGATTTATGCAGTTAATTTAAAAGGCGAAATGCGTACATTAATTAATAAGGTAGGTACAAATAACGCTAGATTCAGCTCAAACTTCAAATATTTGATCAATATCAATTCAAGTGTTGACCAGCCTCATCAATATGTATTGTTTGATAAAAAAGGCAAGCAAGTTAGAGTTTTAGAAGACAATAAAGAGTTTGCTGAAAGAATGAAAGAATATAATTTAGGTAAAAAAGAATTCATCACAATCACTGATCCTGCTTTTACATTGCCAGATGGAACTCAGATTGAAATGCAAACTTGGAGAATTCTTCCTCCTGACTTCGATCCAAACAAACAATATCCTGTATTAATTTATGTATATGGCGGTCCTGGTCATCAGACAGTTAATAATGCATGGGGCAGCGACGATTATGCATGGATGCAGTTACTTGCTCAAAATGGAATTATCTGTGTTTCTATAAATAACAGAGGCGGTGGCGCTAGAGGTGAAGTTTTCAAGAAAATGACTTACCAACAACTTGGAAAATATGAAACCGAAGATATGATTACATTGGCAAAATATATGGCAGCACAACCATACGTAAATCCTGAAAAGATAGCTATCTATGGATGGAGTTATGGTGGTTTCATGGCAACCTCTGGTATCACAAAAGGTGCTGACTATATCAGTACAGCAGTTGCAGTTGCTCCAGTAACTAACTGGCGTTATTATGATAATATTTATACTGAAAGATTTATGCGTACACCACAAGAGAATCCTTCAGGATATGACGATAACTCACCAATTAATTTCGTTGACAAATTAAAAGGAAATTACTTGTTATGTCATGGCAGCGGCGACGATAACGTACACTTCCAAAATGCTATGGAACTCATCAAGGCTTTGATTTCAGAAGGTAAGCAATTTGATTTGATGGTTTATCCTAACAAGAATCACAGCATCTATGGACAATATGAAGAGGGTGGTGTTGAGGTTAGAATGCATTTGTTTGAAAAAATAAATAATTTCTTATTTGAAAATCTTTTAGAAAAATAATTGTTTGTATTGAAAAAATAACTATTTTTGCACCCGCTTAAGAAAAAAGATTTTTAGTTTAACAATTTAAAGAAAGAGAGAGTATTAACATGATTATTGTTCCTGTAAAAGAAGGCGAAAGCATTGATCGCGCTCTGAAACGTTACAAAAGAAAGTATGAAAAAACTGGCGTTGTAAAAGAATTACGTAGCCGTCAAAAATTTACTAAACCTTCAATCATTAAGCGTGAACAACGTATGAAGGCTATCTACGTTCAGCAGCTCCGTCAAGCAGAAGAAAACAACTAATCAGTTGTTTGCACTTTTTGCAAGAATAATTTCAGAGAAACTTTGTCTTGGGAAACCAGGACAAAGTTTTTTTTTATAAAACATTGTATTTTTCAAAATTGTTATGTATCTTTGAGGCATAAAGATTGCAAAATGATTGAAAGATTTGTCAGATACATACAAACAGAAAAAAGATATTCCATGCATACGGTAAATGCATATAAAAGAGACCTTATGCAGTTTGCAGAATATGTTTTGCAAAAGTATGATATTGATAGTCTTTTATCAATTGAAACACCTATAATCCGTTCCTATGTGATAGAGTTGAAAGAAGAGGGGTTGGAGAATAGGAGTATTAACCGAAAAGTTTCTACATTGCGCTCTTTTTATTCTTTTTTACTTAGAGAAAAGGAGATAAAAGTTACTCCAATGACTGGTATAAAATCCTTGAAGCAACCTATAGAGTTGGCGAAATTTGTTCCAGAACATGATATTAATAAGGTTTCATTCGAGGCAAATGATGATTTTTTTCTAAGAAGGAAAGAGGTGGTTTTTGAAATATTGTATCAGACAGGAGTTAGACAGGCGGAATTGAGGACGATAAAAGATGAGGATGTAGATAGTGCTTCTAAAATAATAAAAGTATTAGGTAAAAGAAATAAGGAACGAATTATACCAATAGGTGATGGGTTGTTAGAGATAATTGACAAATATAAAAAGACAAGAGATGATTTGTTTGTAGAAAGAACCAACACATTGTTAATTATCGATAATAAGGGAAATCAAGCGAGCTCTAAATTCATTTATGATATGATTCATAAAATGCTGTCGGAAGTTACAACAATAGAGCAAAAAAGTCCTCACGTGTTAAGGCATACCTTTGCAACACATTTGTTGAATAGAGGCGCTGATATTAGAGCGATTCAGAAACTGTTAGGGCATAGCAGTTTGAGTTCTACGCAGGTATATACACATAATACAATAGAAAAATTAAAGGATGTGTATCAGAAGGCACATCCTTATGGAGATAAATAACTACAGTCGAAAGACTATTATTAAAACCAATTTAAAATAGGAGGTTAATATGAAAACTACCATCAATTCAGTTCACTTTAAAGCTGACAAGAAGTTAGAAGATTTCATTACACAGAAGGTTGAGAAAGTATGTTCGAAGATTTCTGATGTAATAGGAACAGAAGTAACATTGAAATTAGATAACACCGACACACCGGAAAATAAGATTGTTGATATAAGAATTATGATAAAAGGCAACGATTTGTATGCAAGTAAAGAGAGTAAGAGCTTTGAAGAGTCAACAGATTTGGCAATTGATGCTCTGAAAAAGCAATTAGAGAAGTATAAAGGCAAGTTGGAAGGATAATGTGTGTGTTGATATTCAGGGATTTACATAAAAAATAAAAAAAAGTAGATTTTTTTTTAAGAAAACGTTTGTAGATTCAAGAATTATGATTATTTTTGCAGACCATTTCAAAGGATTACTAGAGAGATGGTCTGCAAAGTTTAAGTTCTTTAAAATAATGAAGACAAGCCGGCGTAGCTCAGCGGTAGAGCACGTGATTTGTAATCTCGGGGTCGGGGGTCCAAATCCCTCCGCCGGCTCATAAAATCAGAAATGATTGATGGGGGAGTCGCATAGTGGCAATTGCAACAGACTGTAAATCTGTCCTCGGATGAGTTCGGTGGTTCGAGTCCACCCTCCCCCACACTTGCGGAAGTAGCTCATTTGGCAGAGCGAAAGCCTTCCAAGCTTTAGGTAGCGGGTTCGAGCCCCGTCTTCCGCTCAAAAGAAAGCCAGCGTAGCTCAGGGGTAGAGCACTTCCTTGGTAAGGAAGGGGTCACGAGTTCAAATCTCGTCGCCGGCTCTTCGGAGAAAAATAAGATAAAGAAATTAAAAAATATTAACCTTAAGTAAAAATAAATAGCTATGGCAAAAGAAAAATTTGAAAGGTCAAAACCACACGTCAATATTGGTACAATCGGCCACGTTGACCACGGTAAAACAACTTTAACAGCAGCTATCACATTCCATCTTGCAAAAAAAGGTTTGTCAGAAGTTAAATCATTCGATTCAATCGACGCTGCTCCAGAAGAAAAAGAAAGAGGTATCACTATTAATACAGCTCACGTAGAATACCAAACAGAAAAACGTCACTATGCACACGTTGACTGTCCTGGCCACGCTGACTACGTTAAGAACATGGTTACTGGTGCTGCTCAAATGGACGGTGCTATCATCGTTGTTGCTGCAACAGACGGTCCTATGCCTCAAACACGTGAACACATCCTCCTCGCACGTCAGGTTGGTGTTCCTAGATTAGTTGTTTTCTTGAACAAATGTGACTTGGTTGACGATCCAGAATTGTTAGACCTCGTTGAAATGGAAGTTAGAGATTTATTATCAACATACGAATTTGATGGTGATAATACTCCAGTTATCCGTGGTTCAGCTCTCGGTGGCTTGAATGACGATCCAGCATGGGCTCCAAAACTCGACGAATTGATGGATGCTTGTGATACATGGATTCCAGAACCAGAAAGATTGGTTGACAAACCATTCTTGATGCCAATCGAAGACGTTTTCTCAATCACAGGTCGTGGTACAGTTGCTACAGGTCGTATCGAAACAGGTATCATTAAAGTTGGTGATCCAGTTGATATCATCGGTATGGGCGCTGAAAAACTTAAATCAGTTGTTACAGGTGTTGAAATGTTCCGTAAACTTTTGGACGAAGGTGAAGCTGGTGATAACGCAGGTCTCTTACTCCGTGGTATAGACAAAGACGAAATCCGTCGTGGTATGGTTATCGCAAAACCAGGTTCAGTAAAACCTCACAGCCACTTCAAAGGTGAAGTTTACGTTCTTTCAAAAGAAGAAGGTGGTCGTCACCCTCCATTTAGAAACAAATATCGTCCTCAATTCTACTTCAGAACAACAGACGTTACAGGCGAAATCTTATTACCAGAAGGTATGGAAATGGTTATGCCAGGTGACCACGTTACAATCGAAGTAAACTTGATCGCTGAAATCGCTATGGACAAAGGTCTCCGTTTCGCTATCCGTGAAGGTGGTAGAACAGTTGGTTCAGGTCAAGTTATCGAACTCATTGAAGATTGATAATATAAAAAATAGATTGGGTGCTTGAAAAAGCACCCCTCACACAGGCATAGCTCAATTGGTAGAGTAGTGGTCTCCAAAACCATTGGTTGAGGGTTCGAGTCCTTCTGCCTGTGCAAATAAATAAAATAGTTCAAACAAAATGAAAAGGTTTATAAACTACGTTAAAGAATGTTATACTGAGTTAGTTGAGAAAGTATCTTGGCCAACTTGGAAAGAACTCCAAAGTAGTGCAATCGTCGTATCCATTGCTTCCCTAATAATCGCTTTGGTGGTTTATCTGATGGATAAGTCTTTTGAAACTATATTAGAAGGATTTTATCGTATTTTCTAATATAAGGTGTTTGATCTAATCAACATTCTAATTACTTTTAATTTTCTATTGAGATGAGTGAACAGAACGAAAAAAAATGGTATGTTATAAGAGCTGTCAGTGGTAAAGAGAAAAAAGTTAAAGAGTATCTCGACGCTGAAATTTCTAGACGTGCTGATTTGCAGTCTCTGATTTCACAAGTTCTTATTCCTACAGAAAAGGTTTATTCAGTTAGAAATGGTAAAAAGATCAGTAAGGAAAGAAATTATCTTCCTGGTTATGTTTTGATTGAAGCTGTTCTGTCAGGAGAAGTAACTCACATTATTAAGGATACACCTAATGTATTAGGTTTCCTTGGTACTAAAGGAGAAGCTGATCCTCTTCGTCCGTCTGAAGTTTGTCGTATTTTAGGTAAAGTTGATGAACTTACAGAAATGGGAGAGGGTAGTGATTTATCATTCATAGTAGGTGAAACTGTAGTGGTAAACGACGGACCATTCAGTAGTTTTAGCGGAATTATCGAAGAAGTTAATGATGAGAAGAAAAAGCTCAAAGTTATGGTTAAGATATTCGGACGTAAAACGCCACTTGAATTGAGTTATTTCCAAGTAAAAAGAGAGTAGTATAGAATTTTGAAACATTTTGTTTTCATTTAACTTTTATAAAAATTAAAATGAAAGAAGTAAGCGGATTAATTAAACTGCAAATCAAAGGAGGAGCCGCTAATCCTGCACCACCTGTTGGTCCAGCATTGGGTCAAAAAGGTGTTAACATCATGGAGTTTTGCAAGCAATTCAATGCTCGTACACAAGATCAAGCTGGTAAAGTACTTCCAGTTATTATTACAGTGTACAAGGATAAATCATTTGATTTCATTGTAAAAGCTTCACCAGTTGCTGCTTCAGTTCTTGAAGCTGCTAAAATTGCTAAAGGTTCAAAAGAACCTAACCGTTCAAAAGTCGGTTCTATGAGCTGGGATACAGTTCGTAGTATTGCTGAAAATAAGATGAAGGACTTAAATTGCTTCACAATTGAATCAGCAATGAGCATGGTAGCAGGTACAGCACGTAGTATGGGTGTTAAGATTACAGGCGAATCACCTTTAAAGTAAAGACTAAGTCTTAAGCATTTGTAGAACAAAAAAAAGAAATTACCAAATGGCAAAAGTATCTAAAAAAAGAAAAGAAGCTTTAGCTAAGTTCGACAAAAGCAAGGTTTACTCCTTGACAGAAGCGGTTGATGTCGTGAAACAAATCACTTACACCAAGTTCGATGCATCTGTTGACTTAAATGTTCGTTTAGGTGTTGACCCACGTAAAGCCAATCAAATGGTTCGTGGTAGCGTTACACTTCCTCACGGTACAGGTAAAGTCGTTCGCGTTTTGGTACTCTGTACACCAGACAAAGAACAAGAAGCAAAGAATGCCGGTGCAGATTTCGTCGGATTAGAGGATTATATCCAAAAAATTAAAGACGGATGGACCGATGTTGATGTGATTATCACAATGCCAACAGTTATGCCTAAAATTGGTGCTTTAGGACGTATCCTCGGACCAAGAGGTTTAATGCCTAACCCAAAAACTGGAACAGTAACTATGGACATCGCCAAGGCTGTACAAGAAGTAAAAGCTGGTAAAATCGATTTCAAAGTTGACAAATACGGAATCGTTGATGCTGGTATTGCTAAAGTCAGTTTCACTTCAGATAAGATCTATGATAACGCTAAAGAAGTTATCCAAGCTATTATCAAATTGAAACCAGCAGCAGCTAAAGGTACTTACATTAAGAGTATCTACATTTCCAGTACAATGAGTCCTGGTGTACAGGTAGATCCTAAATCAATAGCCCTCTAACCCCTTAATAAGTAATTGACATGAGAAAAGAAGATAAACAAGTTATTATCAACTCAATTACAGAGGAGTTGAATGCATGTCCAAACTTTTACTTGACAGATATAGCTGAACTCAATGCAGTAAAAACAAGTGATTTAAGAAGACAATGCTTCAATAGTGGCGTTAAACTTGTGATGGTAAAGAATGCTTTGTTAAAGAAAGCTATGCAAAACACCGGTAGAGAATTCGGTGATCTTTACAGCGTCATGAAGGGCACAACAGCATTGATGTTGTCAGAAAATGGCAACGCTCCTGCAAAGTTGATAAAAAAATTCCGTAAAACGGACAGCCGTCCAATATTAAAAGGTGCTTATATTGAAGAGTGCGTTTATGTTGGCGACAATATGCTCGATACATTAGTAAACATCAAGTCAAAGAACGAATTGATAGCAGACGTTGTAGCATTGTTACAATCACCTGCAAAGAATGTACTCGGTGCATTACAATCTGGCGGACATATTCTCAGTGGTGTTGTTAAGACATTATCAGAGAGACCAGAATAATAAAAAAGTAATAAAAAGAAAAAAAATAAATTTGTATAACAATTAAAAACTTAAAGAAATGGCAGATTTAAAAGCTTTTGCAGAACAATTAGTAAACCTTACTGTTAAAGAGGTTAA
>JAZUCH010000088.1:0-14993 GCA_045639025.1 Bacteroidales bacterium | reverse complement strand
CTCGTCGTAATGCTTCGACAGTCCGAAGTCTATCAGTATAGCGTTGTGGGTTTGGTCTAGGAGAATATTGCCTGGCTTGACATCCAGATGGTTGACTTTGCGCTTGTGGATATACGACAGCGCGTCAGCTATCTGACGGATAAAGGTCAGCGACTCCTCCTCCGACAGACTGCCTCTATCTGAAAGATAGTCCGACAGTGAGCCACAGTCAAGATATTCCATAACGTAATACGCCGTGTTGTTCTCCTCGAAAACGTCATGTATCTTTATTATATTATTATGGCTGAAGCTCGCTATGTTCTGTGCTTCCTTGACGAATTTTTCCCTGAACTTCTCTACCAGTTCCTTGCTGCCAACCGACGGAACACTCACTTGTGAGGTGTCGCCATCTCTGTTGCAGTATTCCTTCATGAAGAACTCCTTGATCGCCACCATGCGTCGGAGGCCTGGCTGCTCTGCAAGATAGGTGATGCCGAAACCGCCCTGGCCAAGGACCTTCTCTATCCTGTATTTTCCGCTCTGTAATAATGTGCCTTCTTTTAATTGCATAATCTCTTGTTTTTTTTACAATCAGTTATCAATAGACAATGACGATGCAAAAAAATCATCGTCATTGTCTAACTATCGTCATTAAGGTATTTTTACATCATATCATAAACATCTGCATCTGACGTATAATCCAGATTGTCATCGTAAGCCATCTGTGAATTATCAATCATGAGGCTATCAACTGGCATTTCATATTCTGAGATGTCAACTATCTCTCCTTCATCAATCTTACCGTTTTCATCAATATCGCAGGCCATGTATTCGAAGTTTTCTCCATCGCCGTCTGCATCGATAAAAAGAACCTCTTGATCGTCAATAGAAGCCACGCCCACATTCATATCGTATTCATCGTCATGATATACTCCGTACACCTGTACTTCCGGCTCTGGATTTTCTTCATTAACAGGAGACACTTCTATTGTTTCATTTGTATCAACATCATCCGCAACGACAATCTCAACAACATCACCTGAAGGTTCAGGTTCATCTTCTATTTCTGTAAGGCTGAGATGATCAACGAATTCGCTTTTATCTTCTTCCGACATATTGTTCCATTCTTCAGCATAATATGTGTTATAGACGTTGCCTCTCCATTCAAAAACGCCTCCTGGACCCACTTCAGCACGTGCCGCACTGAAAGCCTCTGAAAACGACATGCTGTCATTCACGCTGTCTGCCACTGGCAATGCTCCATCCGACCATGTTTCAGCACCGCTTCCTTCATTTGAAGCATTGGTGGTATTAGTACCGTTATCGGTTTCATTATTGGTTCCGTTATTGGTTTCTCCACCATTATTGTTTTCCTCTTCTTTATTAATATCATCTTTTTCTGCAGCATGTATAGTTTTAGCTGTCACGAATGAAGATGTTCCGCCTAACAATATACCCATTCCTAAGCCGGAAGCCACTCTTCCAAATCTTGATTTGGTTTTAGGTCCATTGTTATTTACATTATTTGAAACAACATTGTTGTCTATCATTGTTTCCTCGTTTGGGTTCTTAACATTGTTTACATTATCATACAATGTGTCTTCGTTTGGATGAGTATTCATAAGCCGTTTTTTTAATTGTTAATTTATTGCAAAAATATCATTTATAAGAATCAAAATCAAAATATTCGAAAATAATTTTAACTTTTTCTTATATGGATGAAAATTGAATGTTAATCTATCAGTGAAATGAATTTTTTTTGAAAATTTCAGAAATTAAAAACCTCAGATACCACATCACTCCAGCAACTTGTTGTCTTGTTGTCTTGTTGTCTTTCCATCACCCCTACAACTTGTGGTCTTGTTGTCTTGTAGTCTTTAAAACAACATCCACGAAACCTCACGAAACTTCACGAAATTGTTTTTTTGGTAAAAAAACATCACCCCATCACCCCATCACTTCATCACTCCATTACCCCTACAACTTGTTGTCTTGTAGTCTTGTAGTCTTGTTGTCTTTTAAAAAAAAACCTGCTTCGCCGGTATTTGGCCGTCGGGCTTCTTAAACCGCCCGACGGAAATGAATCAAATGAATTAAATGAATCGGATGCGCTTCGCTTTTATTCTGAAACTGGACGAACACTTTGACCGTAGTAACGTTCACGGCTCCAACCCACGTACTGGTCACCACTATTGAAGTAAAGGCTGTACGCGTCACCGGTATCACTCTCGTCAGGCGTAGAACTCCAATAGTAACCGTCCTCTCCAGTGTCGTAGAGCGTTGTCCCGTAACGGTCACCCGCAGCAGGAAGAAAGATGCTATTGCCGTTAGGACCCGTAACCTTATATCCCTTCTTGCCGCCCTGGGTGGTCCAGCTCCAAATGCAGTTTTCTTTTAACTCTTCTAATTCTTCTTTTGTCGGAAGTCGCCAGCTGCCGCCCCAGTTGGCTTTAGCTGCATCGTATCTCGAATCTCCTCCTATATCGCCATAGTCCTTTTCGTATGTTACACTATTATCTTCGTCATAGCTACTTTTCTCCTTTGTCTCGCCCCAGGCAAAATAGTCTCCGTATTCTTCTGGCCTGCTTGCCCCAACGTTGCACGTAGCCCACTTTATTCCTGACGGCAAGCCCAAGTCCACCCATTCTTGGCCTTTGTATTTTGCATACTCAGCTATGCCGTCATACACAAAATATCCTACTACTACAAGTACTACAGACAATACCGCATACAACATCCAGTTCTTTGGTTTGGTGGTTGTTCCCGGTGGTAGTGTAACTCCACCAAAGTTTTTGTCAAATTCTGTCCCTTCGTCTGTATTACTGAAAGGAAAAGCTTTCAACAACTCTTCTACACTCTGGAAACGGTCTTTAACCATCGGAGACATGGCTTGGGATATAACTTCTATCAGACTTTCGCTTACGCCTTTTTCTCTCAGTTCTTTATATGGAAAGCCTTCGTTAAACAGAACTGAAGAACTGGACGCACATTTTCCGGTCAGCATCTTATATATCGTTGCGCCAAAGGCATAGACATCCATAGTGACAGGGAAGCCCTTGCCGTCATAGTTGCCTTGCTCCATCGGGGCATAACCTGGAGTGCCCAATCCTATGGTGGTGCTGCTCTCCGGTTCGCCATTACTGTCAAACTGCTTAGACAGGCCGAAGTCTATCAGAACCGCATCTCCATTGTCATCGAGAACTACATTGCCTGGCTTCAGATCCAGATGCAGCATCTTTTGGGAATGCATATATTTCAACGCCATCCCTATCTGATATGCATATCGGACCGCATCCCTCTCACTCATGCATTTGCTATGCTTTATCTTATCATCGAGGCTGCCGCCTTTGCAATAGTTCATCACATAGTAATAGGTGTTGTTCGCCTCAAAAAGTTCCAGAACCTTTATGATATTAGGATGATTCAGCTTGTTGAGGTTACGGGCTTCTTTCACGAACTTGGACTTGTAGTCGTTGAAGAGCTCGCCTTTGCTGCTCAGCGTAACGGAACTCCCCTCTCGTCCGTTCAAGTCGCGCATGAAGAACTCCTTGATCGCCACATTGACAGTAGCTTCCATATCTCCCAGATTGCCGCCTACCTTTATCTTCATCGTGGCCAGATACGTAATGCCAAAAGAGCCCTGGCCAAGGACCTTCTCTATCCTATACTTCCCGTTCTGAAGTAATGTGCCTGGTTTTAAATGCATAATCTCTCGTTTTTTTATATGGTGTGTGATGTGATTGTTTTTATATCACTTCGTATGTCGCAAAGATAAAGTTTTTTTAATTAGGAATGAGGAGTTAGGAATTAGGAATTATTTTTTGTTGCTTTAAAAACTCAGAAACTTAGCAACTTAGTGTCTTGGTGACTTGGCGTCCTAATTCCTCAATTCCGTCTCGCATCATATCTTCGGTTGCGCTTGCCTCGTTCGTCCCTCACTCGCTTGCACAACTCCATCTATGACGCTCGCTTTTCTTCAGCTTAAGACAATTTCCAGATGTTTGTGTTAATCCTGAGAAAGAGAAAGGCGCAGACCGAGAAGGTTGAACGTGTTGACTGGATTGATGCCGTTACGATACGATACTCGGCAGAACTCCGCATTGTTGTACCAACTGCCGCCACGGTACACGCGGTAAGAGCCAGATGTAGGTCCTGTTGGATTGGTCTGCGAACTGCTGCTGTCGTCTCCTTTCCAGTCCTGACACCATTCCCATACATTGCCGCTCATATCGTATATGCCTAGTTCGTTGGCTTGTTTGGTCTTTACGTCATGTGTTTTATTACCGCTGTTACCTTCGTACCATGCAACGTTTCCTATTGTATTGCTTCCGCTGTATTTGTAGCCTTTAGACTTGCTGCCTCCTCTCGCTGCATATTCCCATTCCGCTTCCGTTGGAAGTCTGAAGTTCTTGCCTGTAAGATTATTCAGCTTTGTAATGAATTCCTGGCAGTCGTTCCATGAAACACTTTCCACTGGCCTCTTGCTTCCTTTAAAACGACTTGGATTAGTTCCCATAACTGCATCCCATAGCTCCTGTGTCACTTCCGTCTCGCCAATGTAATAGTCAGAAAGAGTTACCGAGTGAACCGGTCTTTTATCACTATAAGCATCGCTGCCCTGTTCTGAGGTCGCTCCCATTTTAAAGGTGCCACCTTCTACGGCTATCATCTTGAAGGTAACGCCATTCACTTCATATATTCCCTCGCGTTCCTTCCTCTCCTTCTCAAGTCTTGCCTTCGCTTCACTTATCTTGGATGACGCTCTCTTGTCAAACTCTTTGGAATATTCCGTACCGGTATATTTCTTCTCATAAATCTGTGCCTGCTCATACTTGTTTATCGATTCCGAATATTTCTTGCCCGACAACAGACTGTCGCCTTCGCCTATTAAGGTAATGTATGACTGCTTGTCCGATAGCATGGATTCATATTCTTTCTTTTCTTTGCTATCATGCATAATATATCCTGCAACACCTAACAGAATAGCCACAACTACATACAATACCCAACTCTTGGGTCTTGATGTTAGCCCCGGTGGCTCTGGTCCCACCTCTATTTCTATTATATCTGTCCCCTCGTCCTCTGTTACTTCATTAAATTCTAATGCCTTGAGGAATTCCTCTATGCTCTGGCAACGCTCCAAAAGCATTGGCTTCATAGCTTTGGATATTATAGCTATCAAGTCTTCACTAACATTTCTCTCTCTCAGTTTTTCGTACGGAAATCCAGAATTAAACAATACTGGTGCCGTTTGTGGAGTTTCTCCTGTAAGCATCTTATACAGGGTCGCGCCCATAGCATAGACATCCATAGTGACAGGGAATCCTTTGCCGTCATAATTGGATTGCTCTATTGGGGCATATCCTGGAGTGCCCAATCCTATGGTAGTGCTGCTCTCCGGTTCGCCATTGCTGTCAAACTGCTTCGACAAGCCGAAGTCTATCAATACAGCATCCCCTTTGTCGTTTAGAACTACATTGCCTGGCTTCAGATCCAGATGCAGCATCTTTTTTGAGTGCATATATTTCAATGCCTTTCCTATCTGCATGGCATAACGGACTGATTCTTTCTCATTCAAGCCATTTTCTCGTTTTATCTTATTGTCAAGGCTGCCACCAGAACAATACTCCATCACATAGTAACTGGTATTGTTCTCCTCAAACAAGTCTAACACTTTGATGATATTGGGATGATTCAGTTCGCTGAGTTTAATAGCTTCCTTAACGAACTTGGACTTGTAATCGGCAAAGAGTTCGCCATTGCCGCTATGTGTGACAGTGCCACCTTCTCGTCCGTTAAGGTCGCGCATGAAGAACTCCTTTATGGCTACATTCGCTATAGTATCCATTTTACCGAGATTGCCGCCTACCTTTATTTTTGTTGTGGCCAGATAGGTGATGCCGAAAGAGCCTTGGCCCAACACTTTCTCTATCTTATACTTCCCGCTCTGGAGTAATGTGCCTGGTTTTAAATGCATAGTTCTTTGTTATTTGTTCTTAGCTCTTAGTTCAAATCATTTAAGCCACTTAACTCTACAATAAGGGCAGCTTCCGTGTTGCTTGACAATTTTGTATTTTTGTTGGTTTAAATAATGCTTACATTTAGGACATACATAATCATTTATCAGTTCATCTTCTGCCTTCTTTGTATCTTCTATCGAAGTGTCTTTCTGCAAAAATAAACCAACCAAAATAATTGCAGAAACTATCGCTATAATGATAGTAATCACACGTACTATAAGCATCTCTTTACCACCCATGACCAAAGCTAATATAGTACTTAAAGAACCTGTTATCAGAGGAATCATCCTAAGCTTTCCTGTTTTAATCTGTTTCTCTTTAATCTCATCTCTTGCTTTTTCGAATCTGTTCCACACAACTTCCAGATGTTTGATAGATACTGGTTCTGGAGCTGGTCCACCTCCTCCATCATTAACACCTATATTTTTCTCCACTGCACTCAATATCTTGTTGACATCTATCTGATATTTAAACTGTCCCAATTCAAGTTTAATATTTTTATTATCTACAACAGAATCTATTTCATTTCCATTTACAAGAGTAGTGTTCATTATATTAACATTTGTCACCCTTATTTTATCATTAGCAAGAACATCTATCTTACAATGAGCTTTCTTTTCATTAGGGAAACATCTGCTGACGCAATTCGGCACCTCTTCCTTTATTTTCAGAATTTTATTGCTGCCGTTATGCTCAAATGACAATAATAAATTATTGGTTTTATCTTCTCTACCTATTAATATTGTTTTACCTTCCAATGACATAATCTTATTTGTTTTTCTTTTAATAAATATATCTCCCAAATCAATTTTCAGGAGATACTGTTGTAGTATCGTTTTTATTCACAGGCTCATTTTCAAGTGTATCTATAGCCGTTGATGCAAACAATACTTGATCCATAAATTGCTGTGTTGCATTATTCTGTTCAGAAGTTTCTGTTTCACTCCTTACTTGTTGTATAAGCCTTTCCGCCCCTGCTTTCTCTGCGGCTTCGCGTTCTTTCTTTTCCTTTTCAAGACGAGCTTTCTCTGCAGCTTCGCGTTCATTCCTCTCCTTCTCAAGACGAGCTTTCTCTGCAGCTTCGCGTTCTTTCTGTTCCTTTTCAAGGCGAGCTTGTTCTGCTGCTGCTTTTAATGCTTCGTTCTCTTGTTGTAATTGCTGTATTTCTTTTTTATTTTTATTGTCTATATCATTTTGTGCCTGTCTAACCAATGCCAGCTTTTCTGTCGCTTTACCTGCAAATTTTTCAGCATGCTCTGAAGCAGAGTATTTTTTCTCAATTTCCTCCGCTTTTCCATAATTTTCGATTGCTAATGAAAATTCAGCTGATTTATATGCTTTATCTCCAGATTCTAAAAAATTAATATATTCATTGCAATCTGATTTTATAGCCTCATTAACCTTATTTTCATTAGTATTCCTAAAGATGATAATTAAACTTACAATTGCCAGCAAAGCTACAATTACAATAGAAGAAATCACATGATTTTTAAAGATGTTGTTCAGCATATTTTCAAAAAAGCCTACTTTTTTTTCATCTTCTATTACAGGATCTGATATTGGTTCATCATCATTTGACACAACATTATCGGTTTCATCAGTCACTGCTGGCAAAAATTGTTCTTCTTCATGTTTTGGTTCAGGGACAGGAAGCGGGTCTATCACATCGGTGATACGAACAATGATAGCGGTATGATTATCGCGATTGTTTTCTGTCAGATTTATAATCATATCCACCTTATTTTCATCGTTGCCTGCTTTTTCAGAGAATATGAACTTGATGTTATCATCTTCCATTTGTTCCAGAATACCATCAGAGCAAAGCATGAAATAGTCGCCAGGCTTTATATCAACAGTATGATATATATCAGCTCTATGACGATGTTCTCCATTAGGTTGCATTGCTCTTGTTATGATATTTTTCTGACGAGATGTCTTTGCCTCTTCTGGTGTCATCTCACCTATTTTCACCAAGTCGTTTACCAGAGAATGGTCAAGGGTTTGGAAAAGTATTTGAGTATCGTTATTGTCTTTTCCTGGGCGTATATGATATACGCGGCTATCTCCGATATGAGCTATCGTAGCACCTTGACTATGAAGCTTGAGGAAAGTGAGTGTCGTGCCCATTTTCTTTTCTGCTCCATTATCTTTGGCATCAAGTTCAAGATATGCGGCATTCAAGGCATCCTTGAAATCCTCATCAGTGAACTCGCCTTCCTGGTCTGCCACATTTTTCATTATATAATCGCTCATCGTTTCACATACGGTCTTACTTGCGACTTCGCCATCCGAATGTCCGCCCATACCGTCACAAACGATAAACAGTCTGTCATTTTCACTTAATGTGCCAAAGGCAGGGAAAAGAGAATCTTCCTGGTTGTCTCTAGCTCCCAATTCCCATATATTATATGCTTTTAAGGTATATTTCATTGTTATTATATTTTATGTTATCAATCTATTTCTGTTCCTTCTGAATCTGGCATAACGAACTTCACTGTAATATTATCTGGGAATTTGATTATGTCATTATCTTTCAATATATATGAATTGCCATACTGTAGCTCAACATTATTGTAGTATGTTGCATTCACCTTGCTTTTATACAAAGACATTTTATGGACATAACCCTTAGGTGTCTTGACGACATTTATAACAATCTGTTCGCGGCTGAATCTATGTTTTTCTTGGCCTGCAGGTATTTCTGCTGGAATTTGGACATCAGCCTGTGAAGTCTGCGCTTTTCTTCCAACAACATTACTGCCTTCTTTAAGTTTGAAGTTAGGAAGATTGGAGTTGAGAACTTTAAGTTCTCCTTTTATATGTTTCCCTAGGTTAACTTGCGTTCCTTCTTCTTTTACTTCTTCTTTAACTTTTTCACATTCACTCAAGCTGAATTTACTTTTACAGAGTGGACATGCCAGTGTTGTTGCAAGATTTATTTTTTCATCTGTTTTGGATTTTACTTCTAATATTTTTCCACAATATGGGCATTTTATTTTCATAACTGTTATTTTTTAATTATTATCATTTGTATTTTTTACCATTTCATAACCGGCATATTGTCGGAGAATTTTCCCCACATGACAGGATGTTGCTGATTATTTGAAATTCTTATCACATTTTTATGTACGTAATCGAACAATTCTTTTGCTGTAATTATTCTATCTTCATTTTTATCGGCTGCTCCTTTGAGACCTTTTTGCAGATATGTTGTAAAGAATCCATTTTTCATTGCCGAGTTTTCGATTGACACCTCATCATTTCTTGATGAAAGGAAAAGCATCACATTGGCTTTCTTAGCAGATTCGTTTGCTCTACCATTATTATTATTTGAACGCAATTGTCCTGAGAAGCATGCATCTGCAAATATCATTTTATTTTTACATTTGGTTTTTGACATAGCTTCACGTATTTCGTTGTAGCTAAGATTAGTATCGTAAACTCTAAATCCGCCTTCATATCCGTGTCCGCTGTAATACAACACCACCACATCATTTGCCTTGGCCATTGAAAAGACTTTATCCATAGCTTTGATTATATTTGCTCGGGTTGCATTCTCATTAAGCAATTGGCAATATCTAAGATCCTTATTTTTAGAATACACCCATGTTATTGTCTGCGCGTCATTAGCTGGAAGATTCAAATCCAAAGATGTACCAGGATAATTTGATATTCCGACTGAAACAAGGTATGTTGTAGCTTTTAAGGTACAAGGGGCCAACAATATAAGGAATGCTATAGACAACAATCTTTTCATATTCATCAGCAGAAGTCTCATTGGTTACAAGTTTTTATTCTTCTTTTTTATTTATTGGTTGAGAATTAGCATTAATTTTGTTCAATTGCTTGCTGATAGCCTCGGTAACATAATTTGGTGACAACTCTTTAATTTCAAGTTCAATAGACACCAGTTGAGAGCGAAGATCAAGGCAGATAGAATCTTGGATGTCATTAAGTCTTTCCTGTGACTCAAATGTCACGCCATCAATACTCATATCACGCTTTGCATCTTCCATCTTAATTTGCTTGATAAGATTATCTTTTTTTATTTTCAATTCCTTGATTTTAACAAATCTTGCAATTGAATCATTAGTGCGATTTTCTTCTTGTGCAAATGCTGGCATTGACAACAGCATCATCATTGCAGCTATAACTAAATATCTTGTTTTCATGATTATACTATTTTTATATTAAAGATTAAAACTTTCTTACAGTCACTAAATTTACAAAATTAGGCATTTCAGACAATTCAACGAAATATGGTATATCTTCATTCAAGTCGGTATATTCTCCAGCTTTTAGGTTCATTGCTTTTTTATATGCTTTCTTAGCTGATTTTGAGACTATGAGTTCCAATTCCGGATTTGAAACCTGCAACAAGAAAACTTCTTCTCCTGATATTTTTGCTGTTGCAATAGGATTTTGATTTCTGATGATAATCTCATTAAGAGATGACATTCTGAAAAATGTTCTGAATGACATTGACTCAATTGACTCTGGCAAATCGACTGAAACTATATCATTGCAGTAATTGAATGCGCCTTTAGCGATATTTTTCGTTCCATCTGCAACAACCACCTTGCCTTTATATGCTCTAGGACAACTTAAAAGAGTTTCTTTGTCTGCCGAGTACAAAACACCTTCTAATGTTGTAAAATATGAATTATTGACATCAGCTGCAAAGATTTCAAGCTTTTTAACAGATTTGGAATTTAATATCTTTTCCATTTTTGCTGGAATATTCACAACTGTCAAGCTGTCACTCCATCTAAACATTTTAAGATCAACTTCTGTCCATTCGCTGCCAAATGATACATTCTGAATTTTGTCGCATTTAAAGAAGACGCCTTGTCCAAATTTAACAACATTGCCAGGGAAGATTATCTTAGCCAACGAAGTGCATCCTTCAAAAGCGAAATCTCCAATCTTATCAACTCCCATAGGCAGTTCTATTGCTGTAAGTTTATCTGCGCCTGCAAAAGCCTTAGGGCCAATACCTACAACCGTATAAACCGTTCCATTATATTTTACCTTTGATGGAACCTTAAGTTCACCTTCATAATAGGTAGGATCTTTATCAACTATGCTTCCATTATATGTTATTTCAACTGTTTTATTCGATTTATTCAATATATTGAAATAAACTTTTTGTCCATCTATTGCTATTGTGAAATCATGTGCTGAAACAACTGTACACAATGTCATAAGGACTAATAATGATAATAATCTTAACTTTTTCATAATTATAAATTTAAATTGTTACGCCATAAAATCTGTTACATCAGCATCATTTACATAGTCATCATTATATGCTAATGATTCGTTGGTATAGTCATTGCCCATTTCTTTTTCAAATGTATCCATAGAAATGTTGTAATCTACCACATCTACAATTTCGTTATCTTCAATCATATTGTCAGAATTGGCATCTGCAACCATAACGTCAGCAGTTCCATCCTTATCGACATCAAATAGCATTACTTGCTGTCCATCTACATCAAGAAGAGCCACATCCATTTCATTGCCGTATTCATCTGTCACTGTCTCATATGCCATCACTTCTATCTCTGTATTATTATTACTATTATTATGTTGAGATTGTGATACAGGTTCTGTTACAGTTTCTTCTTGCACTGACGTTACCGCAACTGGAGTTTCTTCTGATATAGTTGATGATGGCATTGGTGCCGGTGCTGGTTCTGGCATTGGTGCCGGTGCTGGTTCTGGTTCTGGCATTGGTGTTGGCACCACTTCTGCTGCATGAAGTTCCGAATCTATAAAAGTTCCTGCTACCATACCTATTGTAGATCCTACTGCTGCACTTGCACCAGATACTACATCTACATTCTTTTTGTTACCATTGTCTTCCATAAACATACGTTTTTAATTGTTAATAATAAATGTTTTCTGTCATAAAAGATTTACATTGGTAAAGAGATATTATCCATTATAATCTATCAGTATATCAAAAAAAACTTTATAATAACTTTTCTTTTATAAACATTAAACATATCACTTCGTATCTCGCAAATATATATATTTATTATAACATTTCAAATTAAATTTTATTTTTTTTGCTCACATCCTGATTAGCTTCATAAATATCTATTATATCATCATATCTAGTCCATTCAAGGCCTGAGTCTTTAGATGATACGCTAACTGGATATATTATTTGAGAGAAGAATGTCAACACTATCAACACTACTGTAGCTATCCTTATGTATTTGCATCTTGCATGATTAACTTTTTCTAATTTTGACCATGCGCTAGCCTTGTTTTTGCGAACAAAAAACGTCAAGCCTAAAACAGCTGTTATTGACATATACCACATGAAATTGATATATGCTATATCAAAATCTCCAAACACCCAATCCATTGCCAAACAGCCTATTGTTGTTGACAATAACATAATGCTAAATCCAAATCTTTTATTTGCCATCAAGCCAATGATACCTAAACACAAAAAAACAGCCATCATCAAATTTAAAGATAAGCAAAAGTAATTTCTACCTTCCAGCATAACTGTTGTTCCAATTCCCACACCAATAGCAGTCACAAATGCAACAAGCAACATAATACTTACAAACCAATGTCTTGTCTGCAAAAGGGATTTTATGTTCTTTATCGTATTATTTTTTTTATCATAAGTTATTTCAACTTCAGTCTTCTCATCATTTTCATCTTTCTTAGACCTGTCATCTACATGTGTATCTTCGTCTGTGAAACAGTTGATATACTCAGATATTAAATATCCTACATGCTGGTATCTGTCTTTTTTAGCGGGAGACATGGCCTTTGCTATAATGCCAATAGTTTCAGGATTAATCTTTCTGGCTTTTAACATATCATAAGGGAAGCCATCGTTGAATATAACAGATGCTTCAGGAGGGCGAACACCTGTCAACATTTTGAATAAAGTTGCGCCCAAGGCGTATATGTCCATAGTGACAGGGAAGTCTTTTCCTTCGTGGTAGTTACTTTGCTCCATAGGCGCATAACCAGGAGTGCCGCCTCCTATGCTTGTACTTGATTCCGGATTTCCGTTTTCATCATACTGTTTTGACAGTCCAAAATCTATCAAAACAGTCTCTCCATTTTTACGAAGCATTATATTGGATGGTTTAAGATCCAGGTGCAACATCTTGTTTTCATGCATATACGACAATGCCGATGCTACCCCTTTGAAACATTTCATAGTCTTGCTTTCCGAAAGACCATTTTGTTCTTTTATATACTCATCCAAACTGCCTCCGTCAATATATTCCATCACGTAATAAGCAGTATTGTTTGCCTCAAACAAGTCCATCACCTTTATGATATTAGGATGGTTCAATCGGCTAAGATTCTTTGCTTCTCTAACGAACTTCCTCTTATAGTCCTCATAAAATCCGCCTTTGCTTCCGCATGTCACCACGGAGCCTTCTCTGCCGTTGATATCCTTCATGAAGAACTCTTTGACAGCCACCAAGGTGCTGCTTATTGTGCCAAGCGCACCTTTGATTTCCAATGAAGCCAAATACGTTATACCGAAGGAACCCTGGCCAAGAACTTTCTCTATCCTATAAGTGCCGTTATTTAATAATGTGCCTTGTTTTAAATGCATAATATTATGTTTTTTATATCACTTCGTAATGTCACAAAGGTAAAGTTTTTTTAATTAGGAATGAGGAGTTAGGAATTAGGAATTATTTTTTGTAGCTTTAAAAACTCAGAAACTTAAAATCTCAAAACCCTACAACTTGTAGTCTTGTGGTCTTGTTGTCTTGTAGTCTTTAAAATAACATCCACTAAACCTCACGAAACTTCACGAAATTGTTTTTTTTGGTAAAAAAAACACATCACTCCAGCACTCCATCACCCCTACAACTTGTGGTCTTGTAGTCTTGTAGTCTTTTTTTAAAAAAAAACTGCTTCGCCGGTATTTGGCCGTCGGGCTCTTTAAATGCCCGACGGAAATGAATCAAATGAATTGGATGCGCTTCGCTTTTATTCTGAGACTGGACGAACACTCCTACCGTGGCTACGGTTGCGCCAATGCACACCCTGGCCACCACTATCGAAGTCTAGGTCGTACGCGCCAGCGATATCACCCTCGATAGGCGTAGAACTCCAATAGTATCCGTACTCTCCAGTGTCGTAGAGCGTCGTCCCGTAACGCCAACCCGCAGCAGGAAGGAAGATGCTGTTGCCGTTAGGACCCGTAACCTTATACCCTTTCTTGCCCCCTTGTGTAGTCCAGCTCCAGGTGCAGTTTACCTCTAACTCTTCTATTTCTTCTATTGTTGGAAGTCGCCAGCTGCCGCCCCAGTTGGCTTTAGCTGCATCGTATCTCGAGTCGCCTTTTATATCACTAAAATCTTTACCGAATGTTACACTATTATCTTCGTCATAGCTACTTTTCTCTCTTGTCTCGCCCCAGGCAAAATAGTAGCCGTAGTCTTCAGGTGAAGATGCCCCAACGTTGCACGTAGACCACTTTATCCCTGTCGGCAAGCCCAAGTCAACCCAATCGTGGCCGCTCTTGCTCCCATGGGTGCGGTTGTAGAACGCCTGCTTTTCTTGTTCGGCCTCGCGTTCCTTCTTCTCTATAATATCATATACAAAATACGCACCTATTCCAAGTACTAACGCTAGTACTGCATACAACACCCAGTTCTTGGGCCTTGGTATAGGCCCCGGTGGCTCTGGTCTAACTTTTATTTCTTTTATATCTGTCCCCTCGTCCTCTGTTACTTTTTTAAATTCTAATGCCTTGAGGAATTCCTCTATGCTCTGAGGACGGTCCTTGCGCTTGGGCTGCATAGCATAGACTATGGCCTTCTTCATGCTTTCGCTTATAGGCGCATTGGCTGGAAAACTGAGGCCGTTCTCATATATTTCATCTGCTTCCGGTGGCGTTGTGCCTGTAAGCAACTTATACAGCGTCGCGCCCAAGGAATAGATGTCTGTGGATGGAGAGAACGTGGAGACTCCGCCCTGCTTGTACTGCTC
>JAZUCH010000087.1:0-27336 GCA_045639025.1 Bacteroidales bacterium | reverse complement strand
CGGGATTTTAACGCCGTAAAGCCTTTAGCTTGATTTCAAAAATAATTTTCGGTTTCCCTCTGCCGACTTTATGTGTTTTTTAGTTATTTTTGCATTTATGAGATTACTGATGTTTTTCATATTACTCTTAGCCTTCGGCTGTCAACAGACAACAGTCAACGGACAACAGACTTTGAGTACGGTGCCTGAGCCTGTCGAAGGCACAACTCTCGGCGCTTCGACAAGCTCAGCGACCGCATACCCAATGACTGTTGACGGTTATCCAATGCCTGTTGACTATTATGAAAACCAAATCCGTCTCGCCGATTCTCTTTACAAGAACTATCTCCCTCAATATAACTTCGAAGAAGTGAAAGCAGCGATGGAGTTCTTTGATAGCCTTCGGCTGTCAACAGACAACAGTCAACAGACAACAGACTTTGTGCACAGAATTTTTCCAAACAAAAGACAAAGAACAATGTGCACGGTGCCTGAGCCTGTCGAAGGCACAATATCCGGCGCTTCGACAAGCTCAGCGACCGTATACCAAAGGACTGTTGACTGTTGTCCGTTGACTGTTGACATAGATTTCATCTATGCCAAAGCGCACTATTACCACGCCGTTGGCCTCACCGAAAAAGACGACATTGTTGGAGCCTGCGAGCATTATCTGACTGCTTTGGAGATAATGGAAGACGATGACATTATTAAAAGTCTCAGAGACACAAAGACACAAAGACGCAAAGGAAAAAGTCTTTGCGACTCTGCGACTCTGCGTCTTTGCGACTCCAACAAAGAGGATTACGAAAAAATAAGATTTCTCGCATTAACCTACAACCGTCTCGGAAGGTTGTTCTATAATGAAAACTATTGCGACTTGGCGATTCTGAAATATAAGAAGGCATTAAATTGTCTAAATATTATTAAAGACAGTATTCCCATCTCATATACATATAAGAACATTGGCAATGTTTATCAACTCTTGGGCAAAGCAGACAGCGCATTATATCATTATAGGAAATCTTTAGAAATTAATTCAGGTTTGACAAATAAGTTGGATATTGATAAAAACATAGCTCAGATATTGTTCGAAAAAGGTGAAAAAGACAGCGCGTACATCCTGATAAAAGAGAATATGAACAAGATAGAAAATATCAATATCAGATATTCATATTATACAACAATTGGAGATATGTTCTTCAATGATAAAAACTATGATTCTGCTGCATATTATTTGAAAGAATGCTTAAAAAGTGATAATAATTATATTATTCACATGTCAGCGTCAAGATTATCTTCATTGTATGATTCATTAGGAAATTACGTAAAAAAAGCTTATTATGATGATATTGTTTCAAAATTATCCATTATTAACGTTAATAGAAATTTTGAAACAAACAAGTTGCAAGATGTTTATGACAAATACAAAGAAAGAAAAGCTGAAAAAGAAAAAATAAAAAGCAGAACAAGAACAAAAGTTATTGCCATATCACTTTCTTTACTTATAATCATATCATTTGTCATTATAATTCTAATATGGCACAAATCCAAAAGAAAAGACATACTACATCAAGAATCACTTAATGAGAAAGATAGATATATAGCAAATAAAGAAGAAATCATCAGTAAAACAAACGAGGAAATAAAACGAAACGAATCTGAGATAAAGAAACTTGTTGAAATAATAGGAAACCTCAAATCGGACATCAATTCTCTCAAGGATGATGCAGCTATAAAAGAAGAGGAAATATCGGATAAAGAAACCGACATCAAGAAGATGGAAAACGATTTGTCGGCAAAAGAAAGAGAACTTAAAAGACTTCAGGAAAATGTTCATGAGAACAGAATCCTGATTGACAGACTGAATGAAGACAATATGGCGAAAGAGAAACAGATAGAATGTTATCTTGAAGAGATTGATGACAACAGGCAGGTGATAAACGACAAGAACCATCTTATTTCGATTGCGACGGAAGGATTGGTGGCAAGAAAAGATGCCATTGCTGAAAACAGAAACGAAATTGCAAGACTGCAGGCGATTATCGGTAAAAATGAAAAGTTTCTAAACAAACTGTCGGAAGATTATAGAAACAATAAAGAACAGATGGCCGTTTATCTTGATGAAATAGAAAAATTGAAGACAGAGATAAATCAAGCACAAATAGATATTAAGGATTTAAGATTCAAAAATTCTTTTACAGAAGGTAAAATAAAGAAGCAAAATGCAGAATTAAAGAACAAAGAGGAACTTATCGGAAGATATACGACTGAAATATCTGAACTTAAGAACAAATTGGATATAATTGATTCTGATAATAACGATAACGCCTACACTCCCAAAACAGGTATGGATTTGTATCTCCAATCGAAGGTTTGTTCAAAAATACTCAATGAAATTAATGAACTGTCGGCAGGAAACATTGATACCAACAGACTCACTCCGCTTAGGCATGAAGAATTTGTCGTGTTATTGAATGCAGCAAGACTTTATCTGAATAACTTTAATGAAATAGCGGTTAAGCATTCTCAATTAAAGATAGATGATCTATATTATATATGTCTTGTAATATTAGGATTAAATGACACTCAAATATCATCATTGTTCGCTCTGTCATATACAGCAATAAATAAGAAAAAAAAGAAAATCCGGCATCTTTTCGGTTTGAGCTCAAATGAAATTTTATATACATATATTATTAATTTATGTGTTGTGCATTGATAATAAAGTAGATATGCGCTTTGGTTTTGAATTTTCTACTTGACACGAAATGATGGTCGTTTTATTTTTGCAAATAAAATTTGTAAGTATGAAACGACTATTATTATTGATTATGTTTTCGCAGGTCGTTTTTATGACAGAGGCGAAACAGAAAAATGTGGAAGAGGGTATTGATGTATTAAAAGTACAATCCAATACCCAAAACGGTGCTGAATTTCGCACTAATGCTATCTCCGCTGACATTACCGGAAACACTTTAACTATTACCTTTAACGAAAACGTTGGAATAGCGCATATCGTTATTAAGGATTCCAATGGTGTTTACATTGACAGAGAGAATGTCTTCTCAACACCAGATTACGCTACTTTCTTTATTAATGACGCTGGCTACTACAGAATGGATATAACATTGAGTAATGGCGAGCAGTATTATGGATATTTTAGAGTAGAACTTTAGAATTCTAGAATTTTAGAACTTTAGAAGATTTTTCAAGAATTAAGTCTCAAGTTAGTCCTCAGCTATCGCTCATTGCTCGAGACTCATAGCTCAAGGCAAAAAGAAATTATTAACCAAATAAAAACAAGACTATGAACAAGTACTTTAAGATTGCTGCATTATTTGTTGCAGCAGCTATTTCAGTAGCAGTAGTTTCTTGTAAGAAAGACAAGGAAACAGAAGAACCAGTTGCATCACAATCACAGAACAGTGAAGCAAAAGAATTGTTGAACCGCATTTACACTTTCCAGGAATTGAGAGACGACATCAATTCTGGCGCTAAATCAGGCGAAAGCATGACATTGGAAGAATTACGTGACAACATTGACCTTACCTTCAATTTTGAACACAGTCAGCACGCAACACCATTTGCAAACGCCACATTAGACACATTCTATGTAAGAATGCCGCAAACAGATGCCAACGGCAATGTTTCAGCAGCAGACGCTATTGCAACCTACAACGCATTTGAAACAAGCTTGGAAAACCTTTTGGCAAATGTTGAAGATGATTCTAATCTTGTAAAGAACTTCAGCATCAAATTTCCAGATACAGGAACCAAAAACGAAGATGCTATTCAAGTTATTTTTACGAGAGGATTAAGAGAAGACCCATCAGCTGCAAGTGATCCATTTGAAGAAGGTGATGATTATATTTGGGGCAAGATGTTGGGATATTGTGATCCACAACCAGGTGCACGTGCTACAGACGCTACAGTTGCATTAACAAGACTTTTTCAACATGTACCAGATGAAGAGCATGAAGATATGTTTGGTATAATATATGACATAGAGTATGTTGGATACATGTCTTATGAAGATCCATATAATAGGTACCCTCAGTATAACTATAATAACATTTCATTGCAATGCGGACACAAGTGGTTGTTTTGTGAACTTGTATATGGCAATGATGAGCCTTGTATAACATATGATGAAATGAATTGTTATTCAAGAAATAATAACATAATATTTGAGTCTCCCAATGGAGCACTGCATTGGGGACCATTTAGTGGTTCGCCATATCATGAATGTATTGTTATATGGGAAGAAGATCCTATTCATTTGGTTGATTATATAAATAAATTCCATGCAATAATTGTAACATATGCTAAAATATCATATGGAAATCAGGAATAATATTTATATAATAACAACACTATTAACTCTGCTTTTCTGCGGGGTTAATAGTGTTATTTCACAAGAATGGGAATCGGTTTATTACAGTGATGGAAGTGAATTCAAATCCTTTTATCATGAAGCTATTGAATTATCGAATGGCAATATATTTGTGTCATCCTTATATTCTCCGAGGAGAAACACAAGTGAAAACGATGGCCGTGATTTTTTTTCTAATCATCCTTTCATGTCATTGATTTCATCAGAAGGAAATGAAATAAGCAGAAACTATCATGATTATTTTAAACCAGGTCTTTGTTCAACGACGCCTCCATATTTGTTTGAGAATAACGGAGAGATGTATTTTCTCACGTCATATAGTCCCGATCATGATATAAATTCAGAGAATTATTTTAAAAATTTCGACAATCCGCCTACTGAATCTATTATAGGATTATATAAGTTGGATGAGACTCTCAATGTTGCTGAAAGTTATGAACATGTTTATCCTATTGATACATCTGAATCTAGAACAGTAGACTGGTATGCATATCTTAATTATTACTGTGGATATATCTATATATACTCGGCTTTTGAAGATGATGGTCACATAACAGGTTCGTATGTTAAAAATGAGAGCGCTTTTCCTGGTCAAACAAGACAGGATTCGGTCTTTTTCTTCAAAATGGATTTCGAAGGAAACTTTATATTAAAAAAAGGATTTGAGATACCTGCTCCTTGCGGATACTCGGTAAATGCTTGTTTCAGACAGCAGATGGTGAAAAGTGACAATGGCTATATAATCTATTATAGAGGTTGCGAACCCGAAACCAATGGTACAGTAGAATATTATGACAATGATTTTAATTATATCGCAACAAGGTATATAATAATGCCTAATCCAGGAGTAATATTTCAAAATCGATTAGATGCTCACTGTGTGATGCGTAGCAATCACAATACAACATACGTAGCGACAGATTCACAATCATATATAGAAGAATCTGTAAACGATGATATAAGATTATATGAATTTGATGATGATTTGAATAATTCTACAGAAGTGTTACCTATACTTAATTACATAGAAAGAAGGACACCTGATCATGATCGTTCTGCAGGGAAATCTATTGATATAACTAAAAATGGAGATATATATTTCACCTACTCTTTAAATTGCGGTATATCTGACAATAATGATTCATGGATTATGGTTGAAAGATTGGATTCCGATTTTGATACAATAGCAACATTTTTCTATAACGATGTAGGTAGATATAATCGATCAAGCTGTATTTCAACAACAAAAGATGACGGACTTATCCTTGTTTCATATTCGTATAAAATAAATGAATTCAACAAAAGATTATCTAAAATCACCAAATTCCCCGCATCAGCCTTTGGAATTGACAACATCGAAGAAGCCCACGCTCATAATCTTCATCTCGCTGTCGCTTATCCAAATCCAGGAGGCGATGTGATGAACATAAGAACTGGTTTGAGAAATGCTGTCTTATCGGTCTATGATATAAACGGAAGAAAAATTCACGAACAGGAAATAACAGACGACGTCACTTCAGTAGATGCTTCTAATTGGCCAAGCGGAACATACGTTTGGAAATTAGGAATTAGGAATGAGGAATTAGGAATTAAAGAAGTTGAGGAAGGGAAATGGGTGAAATTGTAATTGAAAGTTGAAAATATCGAACTCACGTTAAATAATGGTTGCTTTTAATCGCTTATTCTATACCACAAGTTTAGTTTAAGAAAATAAAAGCAACCGTTTTTGCCATATAAAAAGGCAACGGATTAGTAGTGTATCTTATTCCTAACACCTCCATATACGGCTATTCGCAGCCATGTTACATTCATGGAACTTCGTGACGTATCGTTCAATCCTCCAACGGATTGCATTATTTCCCGAAATCCTGCCTTTATATTGCGAATTCTTTCTATCTTTGCAGACAATCTAAAAATATTTTAACATAACATAAATTTTGCGAATATGACTATCGACCTTTTTATCTCCTGCGTGATGGATCAGTTTTATCCTGAGACTGCCAAGAATGTTATGAAGATTTTAGATACTGCCGGAGTTAAGGTCGAGTATAATCCGGAGCAGACTTGTTGCGGCAAGTTCGCTTTTACTAGCGGTTTCGTGGAAGAAGCCAAGGAGTTAGGGGAGAAGTTCCTTCGTGATTTCCCTAACGACAGACCTGTCGTAGGTGTCAGCGCTTCTTGTGTGGGTTACATCAAGACTCGTTACCAAGAGTTGTTCTACAACACCGCTTCTCACCTCGAGTTCAAACGTCTCGTGTCAAACATTTACGAACTCACAGATTTCCTCGTCAACAAAATCAACTTCCTGGATTTCGGCGCTGAGTTTAATCATAAGGTCGTTTATCAAGACACCTGCTGTTCGTTGCGCGAGCTCGGGCTTAAAGACGAAGGTCGTAGGTTGCTCTCTCATGTGAGAGGTCTCGAACTGCTTGAGATGAAACGTCCTGAGATTTGCTGCGGTTTCGGTTCCGGTTTCTTCTCCATACAACATGAAGCGATCTCGGTGGCGATGGCAGAGAGAAAAATAAAAGACGCTATGGAAACAGGTGCAGAATATATCGTCACAAACGACATCTCATGTCTCATGCAACTCGACAGCTGCATCAAAAAACAAAAGTTCGATATTCAGGTGCTGCATATAGCAGACGTTCTTGCACAGAGAATTTAGATTAATTAGGAATTAGGAGTTTGGAATTATAAATAAAGGTGATGTTGTTACAACATCACCTTTAATTTTCTAAGGTTCTAAAATTCTAGAGTTCTAGAATTCTTTAATTGTTTTCTTTTACCAAAGCTGTGCGGTATGCAATAAGCAGCTTGTGCAGGTCTTCGATATCTCGTGTCAGCTCGATGCCTTTGTCGGTGTCTTTCACAAGCAGGCGTTCTGTGTTATGTTCAGAAAGCACGGTGTTGGAGATGATGTCGAGTCCTTCTTCAATGGCTTTCTGTGTGGATTCAAATGGTTCGTGTTGTACGAGCTGCATGCCGAATGAGTTGTAAACCAATGTGTAACCGGCGATGCCTGTCTCTGGCTGATAAGCTTTTGAGAATCCTCCGTCAATAACAAGCAGCTTGCCATTGGCACGAACTGGATTTTCTCCCTTCTTTATTTTTACTGGAACGTGACCATTGATAATGTGACTGCTTTCACTTTCAATGCCGAATTCTTTAAGAATTTTTATACATATATTCTCATCATTTTGCAATTGATAATAGTATCCTTTATGCTCTTTGTGTGTCTCTTTGTTTGTAATCAAGTAGCGTTCGAATGTTGCCATTTTGGCCTTGTCAAATGATGGGGAGTCTGCACCGCACCATAAGTACCACATATAATCAATGGAGGCTTGTTTTTCTTCAGATATTTCCGTTGATTTTCTGCATGCTAATTGAACTAAAGAGTCTAAGCGGTCAAGAAGTCTCTTGCCAGAATAATACTCATCCATAACCTTGACCTTCTTGAATGTGCCATCTTCGTTTAATGGTATTGAAGCGTGGAACATGAGGTTGTTGTTTCTTGCTAAATAGAACGAGCCTTTTTGAAGTAGGAAATACACGTGTTTCTTGAGTTTCTCGCTATTGACGAATGATGCATGGAAATGGTTGATAATGGCTTGTTCGTCGTCTGTCAATTTATATGGATCTGACGGGTCTATTGTAGGGTATGACTTGTCAAGGAGCTCGCATTCAATGCCATTTATATTTATCACTCCACGTTCTAAATCAATCAGATGTAATAGCTTTCTGTCAGACATATTGTATTCAGGATGTTTGTCTATCAATGCTGCTTCGCATTTCCATTGTATTATGGAGATGGCTTTATGCATTTGTGCGATGAGATGTTGCTTCTTTTCAGAATAATGTTCTGTCACAAGTTTCATCTTTGGCGCATAGACTTCCACTGGGTCGTCGTTATATACTTCCATCGCAAAGGTGGCGAGAGGAAGCAGGTTGATGCCATAGCCATCTTCTAGAGTTTCAAGGGTCGCATATCTTAGCGATTGTCGTAATACTGTCGCAATGCAGGCGTCGTTGCCTGCAAAAGCTCCCATCCATAAAAGGTCGTGATTGCCCCATTGGACATCTACATTGTGATATGTGCATAGAGTGTCGAGGATTATGTGTGCACCCTGACCTCTGTCGTATATGTCACCTACGATATGCAGACTGTCGATGGCAAGCTGCTGGATGAGGTTGCACATGGCAATGATGAACTCATCGGCACGCTTTGTGGAAATTATAGTAGAAATAATCTGGTTGAAGTATCCTCGTTTGTTGCTTTCATGTGTGTCGTGAAGCAGCTCTTCTATGATATAGGCGAATTCTTTTGGAAGTGCCTTGCGGACTTTAGAACGTGTGTATTTGGATGATACGTTCTGGCATATTTTAACCAATTGGTTTAAAGTCACCATATACCATTCGTTGATGTTAGTGTCTTCCTTTTTTATTTTATAGAGTTTTTCTTTAGGGTAGTAAATCAAAGTGCAAAGGTTTCTTTTTTCAGCTTCGCGAAGCGAAGGTCCAAATACGTCGTTGACTTTGCGTTTGATTGAACCGGAAGCGTTTTTTAATATATGCTGGAAAGCCTCATTTTCACCATGGATGTCGGATAGAAAGTGTTCGGTGCCTTTGGGAAGGTTGAGAATCGCCTCAAGGTTGATAATCTCTGTACTTGCTGATGCAATAGATGGGAATGACTTAGCAAGTAAACGTAGATGTCTTAAATCTGATTCGGATAAATTATGGCTTTCCATTATTTTTTGTTCAAACATAGTATATGGTGTTTTAGGTTAGTCACATTATTAATTACTGCAAATGTAGGTAACTTATTGTATTTACCAAATATTTTTACAAAAAAAAAGAGCCCGAAGGCTCTTAAATTATGAATTACTTAAGACCATGTTTTTTCAAGAATGGCTCGTTGCTTGGCTCTTGTCCGCGGAACTTCTTGTATTGTACCATACCTTCGTCATTGCCGCATTCTTGTAAGCAGTGTTGTCTGAACTTAGCTGCTAACTCTGGGTTGAACAAGTCGCCTGATTCTTTGAAGTAGTTGAACGCGTCTGAATCCAAGACTGCTGCCCAGTAGTAAACGTAGTAACCTGCAGAGTAGCCGCCAGCGAAGATGTGTGAGTAATATGTGCTTCTGTAACGTGGGTAGATTTCGTTAATCAAGCCGATTTCGTCCATCTTAGCTTTTTCGAATGCAGCTGCGTCGAAGTTGTCGTCTATTTCTGTTAACTTATGGAATTCCATGTCTAAGATTGCTGCTGCCAAGAATTCTGTTGTTACGAAACCTTGGTTGAACAATCCGCTGTTTTCCAATTTGTTGATGATTGTTTCTGGAATGACTTCACCAGTTTGCCAATGTTTTGCGTACATTCTCAATACTTCAGGGTCGCCTGCCCAGTTTTCCATCACTTGTGAAGGAAGCTCTACATAGTCGCGAGGAACGTTGCCGCATGTTCTGCTGTATTTGCCGTCTGAGAACAAAGCGTGCAAACCGTGACCGAATTCATGCCATAATGTTTCTGTCTCGTCCCAGCTGAGGAGAGCAGGAGCGTTGCCTGTAGGAGGAGTGAAGTTTAATACTAAAGATACGAGAGGAGAGATTTTATTTCCGTTGATGTCGTAACCTGCTTCGCGGAAGCTGGTGCACCATGCGCCGCCGCTCTTGCTGTCGCGTGGGAAATAGTCTAAGTATAAAATGCCGATGTAAGAACCGTCTTGTTCTTTTACTTCCCATGTCTCAACGCCGTCGAAATAAACAGGAAGGTCGTTGCGTTGTTCGAAAGTGATGCCGTATAATTTGTTAGCAACCATGAACATGCCGTCGCGTACGTTGTTCAATGAGAGATAAGGTTTCAATTCGTTTTCATCGAAGTCATATTTTTCTTTGCGTAATTTCTCTGCATAATACCACCAGTCCCATGATTCTAAGTCCATGCCAGCGATTTTTTCCATCTCTTTGAGTTCTTCTTTAGCTACTTTCAAAGCTGGTTCGAATAAGTCGGCGAGGAATGAGTCAACAGTTGGAACAGTTTTAGCCATATTGTTTTCCAATACGTATGAAGCGTAGTCTTCGTATCCGAGAAGTTGTGCTTTTTGGATGCGTAATTTTGTCATCTCAGCGATTAAAGCTTTGTTGTCGTTCTCGTTACCATTGTTGCCGCGCATAACATAACCCATGTAAATCTTTTCGCGGAGGTCACGGTTGTCGGCATATTGAAGGAAAGGAATGAGGCTTGGTTTTGACAATGTGAAGACCCATTTGCCTTCCATACCTTCTTTAGCAGCTAGTTCTGCTGCAGCGTCGATGCTTGATTGTGGGAGACCGCTTAAATCGTTTTCGTTGTCAACGACGAGTTTGAAGTTAGCGTTTTCAGCGAGGAGGTTGTTGCCGTATTGAAGGCTTAACAATGATAATCTTTCGTTGATGCCTTTCAATGTTTCTTTGTCAGCTTCGTTCAAGCCAGCGCCGCTGCGGATGAAGTCGCTGTAGTATTTTTCAACGACGCGGATCTGTTGGTCGTCGAGATTCATGTTGTGACGGTTGTCGTAAACATATTTCACCTTTTCGAAGAGAAGAGGGTTCATTGAGATTTCGTCGCCGTGAGCAGACATCTTAGGCATTATCTCTGCTGCGATGTTTTGCATCTCGTCGTTCGACATACATTCCATGAGGTTGAAGAACACGCCGCCTACTTTGTCTAAGAGCTCGCCTGATTTGTCGTATGCCAAGATGGTGTTTTGGAAGTCAGGAGTTGCTCTGTTCTTGACGATGACGTCAATCTCAGCCTTTTGTTGTTTCATGCCTTCTTCAAAAGCAGGCAGATAATGTTCTGATTGAATCTTGTCGAAAGCTGGTACTTCGTAAGGAGTGCCGTAGTCGGACAAGAAAGGATTTTCTGTTGCGACAGGCTTGCTGTTGTTAGTACAAGAAGCCAATGTCATGATGCTTAAAGCAATCACGCTTAAAAATTTTCTGTTCATATTAATTAATGTGTTAAGTTTTCAAATGATGTGCAAAGTTAATGAAAAATAGTCAACGGACAACAGACAACGGACAACTGTTTTTTATATCAATTTTTATTCTTTACCTGATTATAGATGCTGTTGGTTTAAAAATGATTTAAAATTATTGAAAAATATTAGTTTTCTTCTTGACAAATAAAAAATATGTACTATCTTTGTGATATCAAAATGATATCAAAATTAAATTTAAAAAACTTAAAAAAATAACAGTTATGGAAACAAAAGAAAAAGAATTCAAAGGATTAGTCATCAATGGTTTTGTTGCATTGATATTATTCTTGGCATTGACGGGAATAAGCGTTTATGCTTTGGTGCATTTTATTCAGATTGTTAATACATTTGGTATTGTTGCAAGCATTGTTGCAGCAGTCTTTTTTATGATATGTCTTTTTGGTTTGAGAATGCAGGAACCTAATGAAGCAATGGCGATGTTGTTCTTCGGTAACTATCGCGGCACTTTCAAGAAGACTGGTTTTTATTGGGTTAACTTCTTGCTTTCTTCAAAGAGAGTTTCTCTTCGTGCTCGTAACCTCAACGTTGACCCAATTAAAGTTAATGATAAGACGGGTAATCCTATTATGATTGGTCAGATTTTAGTTTGGAAGTTGAAAGATACATATAAGGCAATGTTTGAAATCGATTCTCAGACAATGGCTGGTGGTGCTAATGGTCAGGTAGGCGTTACTGTCTCAGGAAGAATGAAGGCTTTCGAGAGCTTCGTTCGCGTACAAAGTGACGCTGCCTTGAGAGAAGTGGCTGGCATGTTCGCTTACGACGATAACGACGATACTAAAAATAACGAGTTGACATTACGTTCTGGCGGTGCTGAAATCAACGATATTTTGTTAAAGAAACTTAACGACAGATTGGAGATGTCGGGTTTGGAAGTCGTGGAAGCAAGAATCAATTACTTGGCTTATTCTCCTGAAATTGCTGCTGTTATGTTGCGTCGTCAGCAAGCCGCTGCTATCATCTCAGCGCGTGAGAAAATCGTGGAAGGCGCTGTCACAATGGTGAAGATGGCTCTCGACAAACTCAGCGAAGAGGAAATCGTGGAACTCGATAACGAAAAGAAAGCCGCTATGGTAAGCAACCTTCTCGTTGTTCTTTGCGCCGACGAATCAGCGCAGCCTGTCGTTAATACAGGAACGCTTTATCAATAATTAATTCGTAGAGACGTGTCAATGACACGATAAAAATTAACAATATGTCATTGCTGCGTCTCTGGATAGAATTTAAAATTGAAAATGAAAAATTGAAAATTAATGTAGAAATTATAAACTTAAATTACCATGTCAATGTTTGTAATATCAGTAATAGTAATAACGGTAGTGTTTTCTGTCTTGGCAGTAAAGAAGGAAAGTGTTGCTGTTTTTGAAGATGGAATTAAGATAAAGGATATATTGTTTCCTTTGGCAATTTCAAATGATACTATAATCTCTATCTCGTTGTTAGACAGAAGGCCGAGGATTGTTGCTCGTAGTAATGGTGTGAGCTTTGGCGCTGTTCTCAAAGGTCGTTGCAGAATAAAGAGAGATGAATTTGAAGGTTCTGAAAAAGCGACTGTCTATCAGAGAAAAAGAAATGGAAAAACAATTGAAATAAAGACTGTAAATGGTTCGGTCTTTATCAATAGAGGTGATGATTTCCAGACAGAAGAACTTTATAACGAGATGAAATCAACCATTAAGATTCTTAAAGATAATGAGTTGAATTATGCTGCTAAACGTCCGCGAAATCATAGAAATACAATTGCGGTTACTTTGCTTGTGATAGCACTCGCTTGTATTCCTGTTTTCATGGTTGATTATGGAAATACAGTAACTGTTAATGATGATATGATTGAAATCAAAGGCGATTATGCGATGAATATTCTAGTTTCTGAAATTGATACGGTTTTACTCGTTGAGCAGCTCCCTTCTATCAAGTTAAGAACCAACGGTATTTCTACAAGAAAAGTCAATATCGGTAATTTCAAGATGAGCGACGGTAACAAATGCCGACTCTATGTTAATAATGAAGTTCCTCTGTTTGTTGAAATAAAATGTCAACAGACAACAGACAACGGACAACAGACATTGATTTTTATAAATAGAAAAACTGTTGAAGAGACTAAAACGTTATACGAAGAAATTTTTAATTCAAAATATTAATAGCTATCAGCTATGAGCAATGGGCAGTGAGTTTTTTCAAATTGCTCTTGGCTCACATCTCATAGCCCAAAGCATAAAACTATGAAAAAAGCAATCAAATATTCAATAATACTTTGTATGGTAAGCTGGGTTTACGCTGCCATCATGATTTTCGGTTTTGGAATTACAAATGTTTCTGACAATCCTATCAAATATACGGTGTTGGCTTCATTGTATATGTTGTTTCCTTTGATGGTTGCGGTTGTCATGCAGAAGGTTGATAAAGACAGATTGGCCTCTACAGGATTGTTGCGTTTTAAGATAAGATGGTCGTGGCTCGTGGCATGGATACTGCCGGTTGTCATCGTTTTGTTGACGTTGTGTGTTAATGCCTTGATGCCAGGATGTGAGTTCAACACGGATATGTCGGCTATGATTCCTGCTGATTCTGTTCCGGAAGAACAAAAGGAAATGGTGAGCATGTTGATGACTCCTGCTTTTTTGATTGTCATAACGATAATAAGCGGTTTATTGGCGGGTGTTACTATCAACGCGGTCTTTGCCTTCGGTGAAGAATATGGCTGGCGCAATTACCTCGTCGATGTGTTGAGAAAAGAGAAATTTGTACGTGCCTCGGTATTCATCGGAATCGTTTGGGGTTTGTGGCATTTTCCATTGATATTGCTCGGTCATAATTATCCTCAACATTCTGTGGCAGGAGTCTTTATGATGGTGATATTCTGTGTGCTTGCATCTTTCGTGGAAGTGTATTTCGTTCTTAAAGCGAAGTCTGTCTTTCCAGCTGCCATATTTCATGGAACGATAAACGCTGTTGCCGGATTGAACGTGCTTTTGATAAAAGGCGGCAACGACTTGATAAATGGCGCGTCAGGCTTGTCGGGTTTCATCGTGATGGCTGTTGTCATCGCTGTTATTTATGTCTTCGACAGATATGTTTTGAAAGACAATATCTTTTCTAAAACGATAGGGGAGGTGTTAGATAATGTCGAAAGATAAGGAAAACGCTACCAAGAACTTCGCCCTGCGACTCGATGCCAAGACTATGGAAGCCGTCGAGAAATGGGCTGCCGACGAGTTTCGTTCTGTCAACGGACAGATCCAGTGGATCATTAATGAGGCGTTGAAGAAGAATAAAAGACTATAGAAATTGAAAGTTGAAAGCTAAAAATGGAGAATTGCTTTCAACTTTCAATGATTTCAGAGTGGTCTTCCATATCTACGGTTTTATAGACGATTTCATCGTTAGGAGAAACCAAATGATAATATCCCATAATTGGAATATTGATGACTGTTATAATATCTTTTGCAGAATATACTATATCTTTGGAATTTGATTTTGAGGCGATTTGCATTTATAAGTTAATTATTAGATTAAAGATGGGCTGCATGATTATGCAGCCCAATTTTCCTATAGTTTGTTGTTTCTGAATTTGTACCAAAATCTAATACCACAAGCTATTGTTAGAATAGCTAACAATACCAAATTAAAATAGTTGTTATTCCCATCTTTAAATCTATCAAGCCATCCAATAAATAGATACACAATCAATCCACACATAGCTATTAAACTAATAGCATTAATGATAAAAATTATTAGTTTTGAATTATTGTGAAGAGAATTATCGTTTGATTGTAAATTTCTATCCACAAAATATCTTACCACGAGGTATATTGAGAATATAGCAATTATTGTTATAACAAACAAAATATTGTTGTTCATAAGCACCTCCTCTCTTTTAGAAATGAATACAAAATTGTGGACAATAATGACATAAACACGCATAAACACATATCCAATAAATAACAGGTCCACTTGCTGTGCATACAATCAGACATAATGTATAATTGAAATAATCAGAACAACCAGCATTTACCTGGTCTGATGTATTGCCGTTACCAATAAACGGTGCATTTTCTTGCATATATTTAATACTTATTGGAACGGAATTATTTGTTTTGAAATAACGTATATAGTTCTTAACTCTTTCTATGTTATCCTCATGCTCACATGTTGAACATGTAAACATATTACTATATGTTGAGATTTCAGGATGCATTCTCTTTATTGAATTAATGGAATTTTGGATTGTCTCATTAAGTTGATTATAGTAATCAATGTCTATTCCAATTTGCTCACAAAACACTTGAGGATTATCAAAGGCAAGGTCGTCAATATCTACTGTAGATTCAACACATTTTTCCATGATAATGTTGCTTGAATTGTAAATATTGTTCATGTAATATTCTTCATAGATATTTACATTATGGTTATTTGCAGAATTTCTGTTGTTTTCAGGTTTATCTTCAGCCGTAACATTTTGTGATTTGGAAAAAACTTCCTCATTTTTTTGACATGATGAGAACACCAATGTCATAAATGCAATTAATATTATTGGAATTAAATTAATATTTTTCATAATTATTTATTTTTTTGTGTTAGGTTCTTTTGATAATTATATTACTTGAATGCAAACAATAGGCAGAACCATTTCCATAATGTTTAAAGCATTTTACAATACACTCAGCAAAAATGGAACCCGTTTATGCCAAGTGTACTGTTTTATGAATCTATTTTTCCCCATCATGAATATATTATTCATTATATTTGACTTTAGGTAAGTTCTATTTATATTAATTTCCCAAACTTATTTTAGTTCAAGGTTCAAAGTGTATAATAAATTCCAACCTTAAGCCTTAAACCTTAAACTAAACTTTCAACTCTAAAACAGCGTCATCTTATGATTCTCGCCGTCGAAGTAGAATGCCATGACGTGTACTTTCCCGTTTATTCTACACAAGCCGCTAATCTCTAAATGATAGGAATTGTAAACGCTTGGAATAAGCAATGTTTTCTTCAGCTTGCCTTTCTTGTCATATACTTTCTTGAAATAGCATCCGTCTTCCAAAGATAATGTATAAAGATTCTTTGAATCTATTTCGACATCCAAGACATAATTCTTGAAGTCGTCTTGGAACTGTAGAAAATATTCTTCTGTTCCTATCAATGTGCTGTCGATTTCGAAGTCGCTTAACGAAACGTCGAAGACTTTGGTTTTATAGAGAGGTTCTTTCAGATTCTCATAGTCATAAACCAAGACCTCTCCTGAGTTGCCGTCAGATACAGCAATCTTATTTCCGAATGTTGATATTCTCGGATATACGTAAACCCAACCTACATTCAAATCCATATTGATTTGTCCGAGCTTGCCGATACTTCCGACAACAGCGTTTTCCTTCTCATCATATATTGTGAACAAACGGGTGTCGTCATACGTTTTTTTCTCGAAAGTCATTTTTGAAGGATTATAATCCTTTAATGTTATAAAGAAATATTTATCAAAGTCGGATGAGTAATGAAAGTTTTCATGAGAGATGTATTGAAACCCATTGTTGTTGAATTCTAACGGAATTAATTTTCTATCATTAATATCATTTAAATTTTGAGAAATGATAACTGCTTTGTTGGAATATGCAAGTCGTTGTTTGTTTTCATCTTCATAAAATAGATTTGGAAGTGATGCTGAGAATAATATAGTTTCAGAATCTTTCATCAAGGAAGAAACTCGCATTGCTATAAAAATTCCTTGTTTTTTCCCTTGTGTAAAATAATCTTGATCGATTTCTTCAGAAACATAAAGCATTTCTTCTTTTTCATTTGGTTTATATTTCCCAAAGAAAGTCATACTATAATTTTTAATAAAGTATAGATAAATTGCATTATTCAACTCGTCTCCAAAAGATAAGTAATTGTTGGTTATACTTGGAAAATCAATACTAGATATAAAGTTGTTGTCATCAAATGGAATATTCATTTCTCTGAATACTTTTGCTTTTTTATATGATTCATTTTCACACTCAGATATCGAATGTTCGTAGTTGATTTTTCCACTCCAGACATCACCATAGAAAGGCATAGGTTCATTGTGATTGACAAGAGTGTTAATGAAGTTGGTACTGATTTCTGGATAATCACCGCCTGTTAGGAGACGACCTGATTTTCTGTCGATTTTCATCAGAAAAGGAACGCGAGGATCTTCAGTACTAAAGGCCAAAAAAGATTTATATGATTTATCGGTATCATAGATTACATCCTCAAATAAAAACTTGTTTTCAATATATTTTTTTGCGTTGTTTTCGTTTGGAAAAGATGCTATCAGAACCATCGGATTATTCGGATTTTTATAATAAAGCATCTCTTGAACAATTGGCATAATGCCCTCTAAACGAGGAGAAGACATAAGGGGAGAAAGGAAAACATATAGTGTGTCGTTTTGATTTGAAATTTTAGAAAAATAATCTCTTAAAATATTTTCGGTACCTTCAATTTGAGCTACTTTATTGTATTGCTTATGAAATATTTCATTAAGATTATTTTGTGAAGATAATCTTAATGAAAATGAAAAACATATTAGAAATAATATTGATGATATTGTTATTTTCATAATTTTAGTAATTAAATAATTGATACTTGGTTAATATAATTAAACTTGACAGTCTTATAAGACTGCCAAGTTTTTACATTTTACATAATGCTACCGTCTTCTATGTTTATTTGGCTGATATTTACTTCAATAGTTGATTCTCCGTCTGTAACATAAGCCTTATCCTTTTCTGCAGAAAAGATGATTTTTTTACATATGGTAATAGCGTGGCCAACACAAGGTTTAAATAATCCGGATCTTTCTCCATAGTAAATTATACTAGGTCTCTCTTCAGGTTGAGAAATTGTTTCAACCTCATTGGTGTTTTTAACCTCATTTGTTTCAGGTTCGTTGTTATTAGCGAAAGCAAATGTCGCCATCAATAATAATAATGTTAAGATTGATAATTTTTTCATGTTTAATAATTTTTGATGTTAATAATTAATGCTTTTTTCTTTCTTTAGTTCTGCCTCCTACTTTCGCTTCGGAGGCGTTCTCAAATGAATTTGTTTTGCGTTTTCATAGGCTTTGAATTTTGATTTAGCGTTTTTTATAGAGACTCCATGCTAAGACTGTTATTATTATTGACATGGCAATGATTATGGCGTACAAAGTTTCATGATTTGTATTAAATTTTATAAGTAATGTGCGAATTGACATTCCAACAATGCTGCCAATAAAAACCATAAAAAAAATTTTACTGTATTTTTTCATAATTTATCTCATTTAGTTTGTATTTATTTTTCGTTAGAGGATTAAATCTATTTGTCCCCTATAACAATTACTTTATTTGAAGGATTAGCTCCCAGTAAACGTTGTCACTCGCCATATTTACAGAGAGCGTTGTTTTATGAATTTGTTTTGCGTTTTCATAGGCTTTGAGATTTTTTTGACAAAAATAAGACAATGAAAACGCATTTGTCAATAGAGATACAAGTTTTTGTAAGATGTAAAAAATGTAAGGTGTTGTAAAATAGTTGGTTCTGATTTTTGAAGTACAAGTTTTATTTGAGGGTTTATGATATTTTAATAATCAATTCTCTTATGGCATAGAGTAATGTTGGGTTTCATGACAACATCTGAGAATGATTTTATTATTGATATGTATTCGCTTCTTGATTTCATGTCAAAATTATAACAATACAAAAATAAAAAAGTCTCTGGAGAAGAGAACCTAAATCATGATTTTTTTGTTTGTTTTTATAGACTTCTACAAATTGCTTTGAACCATGAGCTACGATCTAATTGCTGACGGCTGATAGCTGACGGCTGATAGCTTCTTCAATGCTTTCGTTTTCCGCAATCTCTAATTTCTTCCTTATGGATGTTCTCGCCTTGTTGATGGTGTTGATGCTTTTTCCGAGAATGTCGGCGGTCTCCTGCGAACTGAACGGAGTCAATGCCATGATGCCGACTTTATATTCGGTATCGGAAAGAACAGGGTATTTTTGTCGTATCGCTTCGGCAAGTCCCGGATGTTCTTCTTCGAAAATCTTCATGACGGCGTCGAAAGCGGTTTCGCTATTGTCGTATATCTTTCCCTTTATCATCTTGTAATGTGATTCCGTTTTGTTTTTGTCCATCAATGTCATGCTATAGACAAGCATGTATTTCCATTCTATATTTCTTTTGTAGTCGCCTTTTATTTCGTTGAGACGGAGAATCTCATTCTCGAATTTCAGAATCTCGTCTTTCATTCTCAACTCTTCTTTTCTTCTTCGTAAGTTTCTGTTTGCCAATATCAATAAAATCGCACCTGCTGTCAATAGCAAGAAAAGCAGGATTGTAAGTGTTCTCTGTTTTTTAAGCAGTTCGAGATTGTAATCGTTTTCTATCTTTTCGTAATCGTATTTCTTTTGTATTTCCAGAACGTTCTGTTGCAGACGTTCTTCTAACAATTCCATATCCATCTCGGCGAAGGTTCTGTAATAATGGAAAGCAGAGTCTATATTGTTTTCCGTCATGGCTTTGTTATAAAGGAAATAATTTATCGCTACTTTAAGAGTCTTGTCGTCAATGCTGTCGAGTTCTTGTTTTAGTATGTTTTCGTAATATGATGAAGAGTCATTAACTTTCATATCTAAAAAGATATAAGCTAAATTCAGATGATAGCGAGGAATTTCTTTTTCTTCGTTATTGTATTTCAAAGAAAGTCTTATGTAATTCAAAGCCTCGTCATAATTGCCGATTTCGTTATATAGAGTTGCGATGTTTTGATAAGCGACCGACATCACGTTGGTGTCGGCAGACTGTTCAGCATGATATACGGCGTCTTTGAAATATTGAATAGATTTGTCGATGCTGTCGATTATGAAATAAGCACGTCCGATACCAGCGTTGGTGTAAGAAAGCATCGTGGGATTGTGTTTTGTTGTAGCCGCCGATTGATTCAGCATTTCTATTGCTTCATCGAATGAATATTGTTCTAAGAGAAGCATTCCCATATATTGTTGTGCGAGACCGAGTAGGGTAGTGTCGCCTTCAGATTTCGCGGCATCGAGAGCCTGTTTGTATGTTGACATGGCGAGGTCGGTCTCGGCGTTTTTTTCATATTCACAAGCCAAATCGAAAAACTCTTTAGCTGAATGAATCTTATTGCAGCTAAAAAACAATAAATTTGATAGTAATAATATGAGAAGAACTCTCTTCATTAAAACCTCCATGCATTCATTTATGATTTAAAAGACGCTTCAATGTGTGTTTGTTTTTTAGGTAACATTGAAACGTCTCTACCGATTATATCTCAATCCATTCCCAGTCGGCTTCAAGAATGTTTCTTCTAGAACTGCAGTCGTCGTCTTTGCAGATGAGGCTTATGTTTTTCTTGTAGAATGTAATTCTGTAAGAACCGTCAACACCGTTGCAGTCGGAACCATCGCTGGTGAATATGATGAGGTTTTTCTCTATGGAATAATTTCCGGTTATCGGCTTTGAAGCGTCAACGCCGAAGAAGTCGATGCGATAGCCGTAGTCGTCCATTGTGAGAGAAGCGCCTTGCTCGTTGCTGAGCCAGCATCCATTCAGTGTCTTTAATTCCTTGAATTCTTTTTTAGGTTCTGTTTCTGGAAGTTTACTCTCTTCTTTTTTTACTTCAGTTTTTTTCTCGGTTTTGGTTTCTTTTTTGATCTCTGTCTTTGTTTCTTTTTTGTCTTTTGATTTTACTTTATTGTCGTTTTTCTTTGCGTTATCGTCTTGTTTTATAGATACTTCCTGTTTTGGAGTTACTTTGACTTTCTTTTCATTGCTATTGAAATTGCTTAATGTCAAAAAGATTGCACAAGCTATGACTGCAATCAATAATAATGTTAACATTATCTTTGAAAAGAAGTTTAAAGAGACTTTTTTATTGCTTTTTTTCTTTGGTTTTGAACCTTTTTTTGGTGTGCCTGTTTTCTTTCCTTTTTTTGCTTCTGCCATACTAATTTTATTTTGCTGCAAGTTTAAGAAATTTTCTTCAAACAAAGGATAAATTAATTAACTTTGCAACCAAAATCATAAAGCATGCAAGAATCAATATTAATTTTAGATTTTGGCTCACAGGTAACTCAGCTTATCGGACGTCGTCTTCGTGAGATGAATGTCTATTGTGAGATCCATCCTTATAATAAAATACCAGAGTTGACACCTGATATTAAAGGTGTTATCTTGAGCGGTAGTCCATTCTCTGTGCGCGATGCTAAAGCTCCTTTCGTTGATTTGTCTAACATTAAAGGCAAGTTGCCTCTCTTGGGAATCTGCTACGGTTCACAATTCATGGCATATCACTTCGGTGGCGATGTCAATGGCTCAATAGCAAGAGAATACGGACGCGCATCTCTCACAGTCGTTGATGAATCATGTCCTTTATTCGAAGGCGTAAGCAAGGTTAATCAAGTATGGATGTCACACGGTGACACTATCGCTGCTTTGCCAACAAACGCTCGCGTCATAGCAAGTACAGAAGATGTAGTCAACGCAGCATATAGAATCGATGGTGAAGAAACATACGCAGTACAGTTCCACCCAGAAGTGTCACACTCTTTGGAAGGTACCAAGATGATAGAGAATTTCGCTAAACGTATATGCGGTTGCAAAGGCGACTGGACTCCAAGTTCATTCGTTGACAATATAGTTGAAGAACTTAAAGAAAAACTCGGTGACGACAAGGTTATCTTAGGTCTCTCAGGCGGCGTCGACAGCACAGTGGCAGCAGTTTTGTTAAACAAGGCAATCGGTTCTAACTTACACTGTATTTTTGTTGATAATGGTCTTTTGAGAAAGAACGAGTTTGAAGATGTTCTCGAATCATATAAAGACTTAGGTCTTAACGTTATCGGTGTTAACGCAGGTGAACTCTTCTTGAGCAAGCTTAAAGATGTCACAGATCCTGAATTGAAACGTAAGGCTATCGGTGCAACATTCATCGAAGTTTTCGAAGCAGAAGCTAAGAAGATAAAAGGCGCAGAATGGCTCGCACAAGGTACTATCTATCCTGACGTTATCGAAAGCGCTGGCATCGAAGGCGCTACTTGCAAAATCAAATCACACCACAACGTTGGCGGTCTCCCTGAAAAGATGAACCTCAAGATTGTTGAACCATTACGCGCTTTGTTCAAAGACGAAGTACGTCGCGTTGGTCGCGCCTTGGGTATCAAGAAAGAACTCATCGGCCGTCATCCTTTCCCAGGACCAAGTTTGGCAATCCGTCTCTTAGGTGCTGTTACAGAAGATAAATTACGTATCCTCCGCGACGCTGACGAAGTGTTCATCTCTTCTTTGAGAAACTGGAAATGCGAGTTGCCACACGCTTCTTTCCCAAATGAAATGGCTGACAATTTGTACGACGCTATCTGGCAAGCAGGCGCAATCCTACTTCCTTGCAAGAGCGTAGGCGTTATGGGCGACGAACGCAGCTATGAATATACAATAGCATTGCGCGCTGTTATCTCAGTCGATGGTATGTCAGCTGACTGGGTACATCTTCCATACGAATTCTTGGCAAAAGTATCTAACGATATCATCAATAAAGTCAGAGGTGTCAACAGAGTATGCTACGACATCAGCTCTAAGCCACCAGCGACAATTGAATGGGAATAATCAATGCATAATTCATAATGCATAATTCATAATTCTAGAGACGTGTCAATGACACTTGATAAAATTTGTCATTGTTGCGTCTCTGGATTTTTAAATTATAATAAATAACATCAACTGTTGACTGTTGACTGTTGACTGTTGACAAATAAAATTAATAATAACCACTCAACTGTTGACTGTTGTCTGTTGACCGTTGACCTAAAAAATCATTAAAGAGAAAATTATGAAGACAATGAATTGGAAGAAAGAGATGCTTGCGTATTTCTATCTTATCTTTGGTAGTTTGTTGTTCGCTATCGGCGACATCTTATTCGTTAACCCTTACATCTTGGCTCCTGGTGGAACATACGGTCTTTCAAACGTGTTGAACACAGTATGGCCTTGGAAAGTCAGTCTCTATGCTATCTGCATGGATATCCCATTGTTGATAATCGGTACTTGGATTCTCGGTCCTAAGTTCGGCCTCAAGACCATCATCTCAACATTCTTGATTTTCGGTTTTACTTACCTCATCGAAACATTCATCGGTTACAACCCAATCATCCATAACGGCTTATTCGAAAATGTTGCTAACCCAAGTCCAGATTGGTTGTTAGTTCCACATAGCGAAACTACATACTTCATCCCAGATTACTTCCTCAACACATTGGTTGCTGGCGGTATCTACGGTTTGGCTATCGGTCTCATCTTCAAGTCAGGCGCAACATCAGGTGGTAGCGATATCATCTCAATGATTCTCCACAAATATACCAAGATTTCTCTCGGTACATTGGTTATGATAGTTGACTCAATCATTACACTCACAACATTAATCGCTGAACCACAATTACGTCTCCCAGTTTATTCAATCTTGGTTATCTTCATCGAAGGTAAAATTATCGACCTCGTCGTTGACGGATTCAATAGCTACAAAACAGCTTTCATCGTTACAGACAAAGCTGAACAAGTACGCGACCTTATCATCAAAGACATCAACCGTGGCGGTACATGCTTCTTCGGTAAAGGTTTATATAAAGGTGTTGACCGTAAGATGATTTATGTAACATTAACACGTCCTGAACTCGTTAAGTTACAATCAGCATTGAAAGATATTGACCCAGATGCATTCTTGAACGTTGTTTCAAGTACAGAAATTATGGGTAAAGGTTTTAAACCACTCGCTGAATAAAATGGCTGAGGTCTAATGACTAAAGGCTAATGATTAAGAGGAGCTACTGTGAAAAAGTGGCTCCTTTTTTTATTAATTAAAGACGTAGCTTTGTATTATACTATAAACTTTTTGTCTCGTAGTCTTGTAGTCTTGTAGTCTTTTTTATTATCTTTGTCCGAAAATGTTAGGATTATATATTAAATGATAATGAAAGCTTTTAGAATTATTTTATCCTCCTTGCTTGTAGGTTTGGCGACATTGATTTTCGCTCCGGAAATAAAGGCACAACAAAATGTAAAATCTCAGATAATTACAGAATATAACGGAAAGCAATATTATATCCATACTGTTCAAAAGAAACAGACATTGAAAGATATAGCTGAACTGTATGGTGTGAGCGTGGCTGAGATATTGTTTGAAAACAAGGACGTCAAGAATAATCCCAAAAAAGGAACAATAATAAGAATACCATATAAGGAAATTATTGTTGAGGAAATTATTGAAGAAGAGGAAATCTTAATTGAAAACGATACAATTGCATTCATACCTGAATTTGTTCCAAAATCATTTGATTCGGATAGATTATATAAGGTGGCTTTGATGATGCCTCTTTATCTAGAACAGGTGGATGAAAAATTCCTTCAGGAAGAAGTCTCAAACAAGCAATTGCTAGCAAAACCATTCTCATATCTTCATTTTTACGAAGGTTTCATGATAGCAGTAGATTCTATGGTTAGCAGCCTTGATATGAAAATAGACCTTAAGGTTTATGATGTTGACCAAGATACTGCTAAACTTTCGGCCGTACTTAATGATACTACACTTCGTGACGTGGATATGATTGTAGGCCCTTTCCACCTGAAACCTTTTGAAAGAATGATGAGCTTTGCCAATGAAAATGAAATAATGATTATAAACCCTATGACAAACAGGGAAGACCTCTTGATAGGAAATAAAAATATGGTCAAAGTGAAGCCTTCATTTTCATATCAGATGCAATGGCTTGAACAACTGATTGCTGATAAGTATCAAGATAATAATATCTTTGTTTTGGCTATGGATTCATCATGTATGGAAAGAGCATTTGAGATTGAAGAAATAGCTTCAAGAAATATAGTTGAATATTCTTATGTCCCGAATCAGAGGATAAAAAGAATAATCAAGAAATATCAAGATGCTATGAAGAACGAAGAAATAGAATTTGACTCAACTAAATATCAGTCAGATAATATTACTTTCGACGTGGCGATGATAAACGAATTCCCTGATGATACTACAAAATTGAAAAACCAAGTGGCTGTTTATGATTATTCAATAGATAGCTTGAATAAGGTCAAGAATGTTGCATCGGCATTTCGTGAAAATTTATTTGTGGTTTATGGCGATAGCAAGGTGTTCGCAAATGAGATGATTAATAAGTTGAATATCTTTTCAAAAGATTATCCTGTAAGTTTAATAGCGCTTCCTGATTGGTCAAAGTTCGACAGACTTTTCAACGAGAATCTAATGAAACTTAGCACAGTATATTTCGATGATGACTATACTGATTACGACTCGTATGCTGTTGGCAAATTTATCTGCAAGTTCAGAGAAGAATACGGCACTGAACCGAAAGATATGGCATATCACGGATTCAATATCGGATGGTATTTCTTGAACGCTTTGATAAACTATGGCGATAATGTCGTCGATGGAATAGCTACTTTCAGAATACCACTGTTAAACACAAAATATTATTTTGAAAGAAAGGATATTAACGATGGTTATGAAAACACATTCTGGAATGTATATCAATATAAGAACTATGAAAAAGAACTTATGCAATATGAATAAGATATTATATTTCATGGTGATGTTGTTTCTTGTAACATCATGCAAGAATAATTCTGAAAAAGATGTGGTAAAGACATATTATGAAAACGGCAATCTTAAATCGGAATTGAGATATAAAGATGGCAGGCTGAATGGAAATTGTGTATGGTATTATCCTAATGGCAAACCAGAATTGACTATCAATTATGTGATGGACACCTTGCAAGGCGAGTCGCTGCGCTGGTATGAAAACGGTTATATGCAGTCGAGATGTTATTATAAGGACAATCATTATGACAGCATTTTTGAGTCGTATAACGTGACTGGAAATATGGTGAAAAGCGAATATTACAAGAAAGGCGTGAAGCACGGACCTATTACGCAGTGGTATGACAACGGAGAATTGTTCCTTAAAGGCTCATATAATGAAGGTATGTTAGACGGAAGATGGATTATATATTATGCCGATGGTAGCATTGGCTCTACCGCTACATATAATATGGGCAGTGGCGTACAGATTGGATATTCTCAAAGTGGACTCATGATGACCAAGATACATTTCAAAGACAATGTGAAAGATGGGGAAGAACTGAGATATGATAAACAAGGAGAAGTGATGGAAATACTCATCTGGGAGGATGGCGAATTCGTGAAAAAGATAGATAAAAAACACTAATTTTTTTTAAGAAAAAATATTTGTTAAATATTTGGTAATTATTAATTAAAAAGCTTACCTTTGCGGGGTAATTATTTATAAGAAATTAATTTTATTATTTAACCCAATAAAAAATAAAAGTAATGAACGTACAAACCATTATGACAAACTTGGAAGCTAAGCATCCAGGTGAAAAAGAGTATTTACAAGCAGTTCGCGAAGTTTTAGAATCAGTAGAACATGTTTACAACCAACATCCTGAATTTGAAAAAGCAAAGATCGTTGAACGTTTAGTTGAACCAGATCGTATCTTCACATTCAGAGTAGTTTGGGTTGATGATCAAGGTGAAGTTCAAACAAACATCGGTTACCGTGTACAATATAACGCAGCTCTCGGTGCATACAAAGGCGGTCTTCGTTTCCACCCAGCTGTTAACGTTTCAATGTTGAAGTTCTTAGGCTTCGAACAAATTTTCAAAAACGCTTTGACAAACCTTCCACTCGGTGGTGGTAAAGGTGGTGCTGACTTCGATCCAACAGGAAAATCAGACGCTGAAATCATGCGTTTCTGCCACGCTTTCATGTATGAATTATGGAGAAACATCGGTGCTGACTTAGATTCACCAGCTGGTGACGTTGGCGTTGGTGGCCGCGAAATCGGTTAC
>JAZUCH010000086.1:0-13988 GCA_045639025.1 Bacteroidales bacterium | reverse complement strand
TGACGTCCAATGGTCGTTCAAAGGAATCTCTACTCCGATGGGTGTCGCGACATATAACAATATAAGAATCAAAGACGCATTGCCAAGTCAAGAACAATTGGCTGATAGAGTACGACTTCTGCAAAAGGAATTACAAGAAACCAAACGGCTGATGAAGAAATGAAACGCTTGAATAATGCATTCGGCATAGGTATAAATTTCAGTACATTTATTGCCCAATTGTCAACTGTCAATAGTCTGTGTCAGTGTTTGAGTTCAGTGTCATACGTTCACGACTTTCACCACTATGCCTTTTTGTTTTCCTTTTTTTATAGTATCTAAAGTTCCTCTGGAAGAAGGCGTTACGAAAGCAAGGACATAATCTGCGTTTTGAACTATCAGCGTGTTTCTTTGGAGTGGCGCTCCTCGACCATAACGATCGTAGTCAGGGAGAAACTCCATCAGAGGTATTTTGTTGAGGGCGGCGTATTTTCTTGCAAGAGTGTCGGCACCTTTCGCTCCGCCCGACACAATCAGATCAATTTTCTTCGTTTTCTGAATCTTCGCAACCTCAGCGCAAAGAAGTTCATAGTTCTCAAACTCACGAGAACCAACAATAGCTAATCTCATAATATTATATTTTAAAATTTATTTGCATTTGAAAGAACCGCTGCAAAGATGAGAAGAGCTTCGGCAAAATTATGGCAGATTACAAAAAATCCACTTCTGCCACTTTTTTGCAGAAAGAATTTATATATTTGCGCTATGGCAAAGAATTATTTCAAATCGTACATCTGGCTATTGGAAATACTCCAGAGTCGCGGGCCGCAGACCTTAAAGGAAATCAAGGACTTGTGGATGAGAAGCTCTATCAATGAAGAAGGCAAGGAACTTGCCACGCGCACATTCGCGAATCATATTGCATCGATTGCCGACATATTCGGAATTGACATCGTATGCGACAGAAAAACCAACAGATATTATATCGAGAATATAGACGATGTAGGAGGGAAAAGCATAAGAGAATGGATGTTAGACGCGTTATGTCTCAACAGCTTGCTCAACGAGAGCGCAACCTTACGCAACAGAGTCATCTTTGAAAACGTGCCGTCAAATCGAAGATTCCTCGCTGACATCATTCAGGCGATACGCGACAATTACAAGCTTGAGATTCGTTACAAAAGCTACAGAAAAACCGAAGAAGAAACCTTTATCATTGAGCCATATCTCCTGAAAGAATTCAAACGTCGCTGGTATCTCTACGGACATAAAGGAGACGCCGACGGTCCACATATGATGGCATTGGACCGAATGATTGATGTCGACATCATACCTGAAGAATTCACTATGCCAGAGGAATTTATGGCAGACGATTATTTCAGAGGCATCTACGGCGCGAGAGTATATCCCAATATGAAAAGAGAGATGGTGAAGCTGAAAGTTTACGGAACGCAAGTTCAATATTTTCGTTCGCTGCCATTGCACAGCAGCCAGAAAGAAGTTGAAAAAAATGATAAATACAGCATTTTCACATATTTCATCACACCCGACTACGACTTCAAACAAGACGTGCTTTCGTTCGGAGACAAAGTCGAGGTTTTAGAGCCGAAGGAGTTGAGAGAGGAGATGAAGAGGATAATTAAATCATTAAGTACTAGATATAAATAAATGCAAAATAAATATGAGAAGTTTAACAGAAAATCTTTTTAACGCATTAAAAACCGGCGAACTCCACACATTGTTGGAATATGTACAAAATGATGACACGTTGGATATGGAGTTTAGGAAAAATTCTATTACAATTTATTATCGAGGTGGGAATCTTCTTAGTGTAAAAGAAAATTTTGATGGTTCATACAATTGGAATGGTATTGATAAAGAATATCTCATCCAAGGCAATGAGCAGAAGCATAAAGCTGAACAATTTGAAGAATATATTCCTGAGGCGAAACATATAATTGACAGATATATTTGCATAAAAAAAAATCATTTGGGAGAGAAAGAGATTCAACAACTCGTGGTTAGAGAGAACAACTATTCTCAAAACTCTCAAGACACCGATTATTTTATAGTTGATATGGAGTACGAACAAAATAATAGTCGATTTGATTTAATTGCACTTCGATGGGATTCTAATCGTTCTGCTCGAAATAAGGATATGGTATCCTTGGCGGTTATTGAGGTTAAGCAAGGTTATAAATCAGTCAGAACAAATAAAAAAACTCCTGGACTAAAATCACACCTATGTGATTTTAATGATTTCGACTGGACCCCCGAAATAAAAAATGACTTTTTGCAGATATTTAAACAAAAATGTGAATTAGGACTCATATTAGCAAACAAAAAGATAGAGGGCATAAAACAAGATTCTGAACTAGAACTAGAAAATGATAAGATTGACTTTATTTGTCTTCTAGCCAATTACAAGAAGGCAAGTAAAAATCTACATAACGAGTTGGAAGATATAAAGAAAAAAATAAATCTTGTAAATTTATTCAGGCACATTATATGGGATATGGTCTATATGCTGATGAGATATTTGAACATTTGATTATGACTACAAATTTCCTTGACGAGAAGAAAAAAGAACAAGCATATAGACTGAAAAAATATCGGGCATCTCTTTTTGATAATGCTGAAGATATTGGCTATTCTCGAAAAAATAACAAATGGTTTGACTACATTCTCAAATCACAATTCAACGATATAAACTTATATAAAGGTATTCGTCAGAATGCAATTGAATATTTTAAAAAGTATAATATCGCATGGTGGCAATGTATGAACGAATCTAATGTACCCACAGGTCACTTAGTGTCATCGCAGATTCATTGTCTGAACCATTTGTTTGCTCTTCGGACAGACAAGGAAGCTGTAAAAATGATAATAGAAAAAGCAACAGGAATGCAGTTCGATGAGGTTTTACCATCTCTCATAGATAATGACGAACATTCATATATCTCATTTGAATTCGCATTAAACAATGACGAACTACTTGAAGAGAATGACAATGGTTGGAAAAGAGGAACACTGTGTACTTCTATCGACGTAATGATTATGGCTCGGAAAGGAGAAAACAAATGGTTAATACCAATTGAATGGAAATATACAGAGACGTATTCAGAAACAGATTTGACAAACAAAAAGCGCATAGAACGTTATGCTCATCTTATAGAAAATTCAGCACGTTTAAAAATGCCTGACAATAATAGAATAGAACACTCCATATATTTCAGAGAACCATATTATGAATTAATGCGACAGAACTTATTATGCGAGCAATTAATTAAGGCAGGCTACGCTGATGATTTCTTCCATATCAATATCATTCCTTCAGAACATACAGAATTACGTAAAGCAGTAGAGACTAAATTTATCCCGATGCTTAATGACGAAACCAAGTTCAAGATTATTGATCCGGAAGATCTTCTCGCTCCTATTAAAGAGAATAATTTATATCCTGAGTTAATTGATTATCTCGAAAAACGTTACTGGTAAAAATATGATTATCAAACATAACAATAAAAACATCTTCGTCTTTTCCGACACTCATGGCAAGCATCGTGACGTGATAGTGCCGGAAGAGGCGGATATTGTCATCTGTGCCGGCGACGCCGTGGAAGACAACCTCAAAGGTGACGAATACGACGATTTCATAGATTGGTTTTCTAGTTTATCTGCTAAAAAGAAAATCTTCATACCTGGCAATCACGAGCTTTCTTTTGAAATTGATAAATCCGAAGAAATTGAAAAAGCGATGGATGACAAAGGAATATCAGTCATGCAGAATTCAATAAGAGACTACGACGGAGTGACTATATGTTCCATCGGCGGTAACATATCAATTGCCGACGAGGACATTCCAACTGACATCGACATACTCGTGACGCATTATCCGCCTTACGGCATTTTAGACGAAGAATTAGGAAGTCCGGAAATCCTGAATTTCGTCATGAAATCAAAACCAGCTTATCATCTTTTCGGACATATCCACGCCACAGCAGGACAAGAATTTCAATTCGGCGAAACGCTGTGCAGAAATATTGGAATTTGTAAATAAACCCTCATGGACAAACTGACGAAAGAACAACGACATCGTTGCATGGCAGCGATAAAAGGCAAGAACACCAAACCGGAGCTGCTGGTGAGGAAGTTCCTGTTCAGCCATGGCTTTCGTTACAGACTAAACCACCCTCGACTTCCAGGACATCCCGACATCGTTTTAAGAAAATATAAGACAGTCATCTTCGTGAACGGATGTTTCTGGCATGGACATGAAGGATGCAAATATTACGTCATACCGAAAAGCAATGTCGAATATTGGAAAACGAAGATAGAACGCAACAGGACAAGAGACGTCGAGACACAGATAAAACTCGCATCTATGGGATGGCATTTCATTAACATCTGGGAATGCCAGCTGAAATCTAATGTACGCCAACAGACTTTGGAGTCGTTGGTCAACACGCTCAACTACATATACCTTCAAGACCAGAAGCTAAAGCCATACGAGATTCCAGAAGAAGAATATCAGATGGTTGCGGAAAATGAGGAAGAGTATGGGGAGTGAAAAAAAGTAATTTAACAGAACCTTATTTATTCCCATATTTCTTATTATTTTTGCATTATTCCAAATTTAATTTTCAACAACAAAAATCAAGTATTTATGACAAAACAATTAGAAATTAAAAACAAGTCTGAAAATAGCGAAATCCCCATCCTTCAATCTCCTTTTGAGCAGCTGAAAGAAGTAGACGCCAATGGCAAGGAATGGTGGAATTCACGCAAGTTAGCACGCATAATGGGGTATGGTAAATACTGGAACTTCGAGCGTGTTATGGCGAAGGCTCAAGCTTGGATTACACAAAAAGGGTATCATTTGAGCGAGCATTTTACAGAATTCATCGAGATGGCCGAAATAGGAAGCGGTGCTGTTCGTGAAGTTACAAGCATCAAGTTGTCGCATACTGCATGTATGTCTGTCGCTATGAATGCTGACCAAAGAAAAGAAATGGTGAAAACTGCACAAGAATATTTCTCTGCAACCATGACTAATGATATGGCAGTTCGTAGCATGGAATCAACCATTCTTCTTTACAAAGGAGCTCGTGGGAAGACACAAGTACAAGTTTTATTTGATACAAATACATTTTGGCTTTCGCAACAAAGAATGGCAGAATTGTTTGGTGTGACTATACCTACAATTAATTACCACCTTGATCAAATAGAGCAAAGCGGAGAAATCCATCTATCCGATGCAATTAGAAAAATTCGAATATCTTCGGATAAATGGTCAGGAGAAGTAATGATGTACAACCTCGATGTTGTGATCGCTGTAGGTTATCGTGTAAATAGTTATGAAGCTACGCAGTTCCGAATCTGGGCAACTCAGATACTGAAAGAATATCTGACAAAAGGCTTTGTATTAGATGATGAACGACTGAAAGACACCCTCACATGGGACTTACTACATGGAAGAATGCTCCTGATGGAAGAGTTGTCAAATCTGATGTTACTATAGCAAAAAATTATCTGAGTGAAAAAGAGGTTGATTCACTGAACAGATTGAGCACTGCTTTCATAGACATAGCAGAGCAACGGGCAGAGGATCATATCCTGATGACAATGGCAGATTGGGCAGAGCTGCTGCAACGATACATGGACTTAAACAACCGTCCATTATTGTCTGATGCAGGGCATGTGACTCATGAACAAGCGGAAGAAAAGGCACTCACAGAATATGAGAAATTCAGAGTGATTCAAGACAAAGAAATCATGAGTGACTTTGATCGTCAAATAAAAATGCTGTTTAACGGAAGTGATGAAAAATAAAGGTATAACTAATAGACTTTAATTCAAATATCAATTAGCTTTGCAATAATGATTAAAACCGTAAAATCTAATCAAGAACAATAAAAAAATTAACACTAAAGGTTATGATAACATTCAAAGAATATCGAAAACAAACTAAAATGACATCTAAGTTTCTATTGAAAGTTTGGGGTGTAATATTTTCCGTATGTTTTTGTGTCATATATTTATTAACAGAGTCATTATCAGATCCATTACTAAAAAATATCATATATTATACCTTTTGTATATTAATGGGAAATCTTTTTGCAGTATTTATCTGGATATTTGCCATTTCCTCTTCTTTCAAAATTACAAAACGTTCATATAAAATTATTGAAAATCTCTCAGAAGACATTATTGACACATACAGAATATCTTTGATGGTCGAGAACGCAAATGACAAGAACAATTATCCAGTATGTAGGGTGATTGGTCAAAAAGACAATTTTTTGTTTTATTATTGGTGATTCTTGAAGATTCCTTCATCTATAACGATTGTTTTTAGTAAATTTGCCGTCAAATAATAAATTGCCATCATGGCAAAGTTAAATCGTATAAGAGTTGTTCTTGCAGAACGTGACCTGAACAATAAGTGGCTGTCCGACAAACTCGGCAAGGATCCTGCTACAGTGTCCAAGTGGATTACCAATACCACTCAGCCCAGCCTTGAAACCCTCATTGCAATAGCAAATGCGCTTGAAGTGCCTGTGCAGGAGCTGGTGAGACAGGAAGAATTCAGTCATGTAAAATAGGCGAGATTATGACAAAATTAATAGCAACAGTATCTATGGATAAAATAGATTCAAAACCAGTTGTTCGTTTTAAGAAAGGCGATGCCTTTGTTAAAATGGCTCCACATCCTCTACTTTTCATGGAGGTAAACGAGTTGGATGAAGCCCTTGGAAATAAAGATTTCTGTATTGTAACGTGGTATTCGCTTGACGAAAAGGGGCTCAATGCTCAGCGTCGATTCCCAATGATAGCTCTTGATGGTGTGTTCTGTAACTTTAAGCCAATCTCCCGTAAACTTCTCAAAGAGGCTAAAAGTCTGATGCGCCAATACGACGTAGAAGCGAAAAAACTGACGAATAAGAAAGAAGCGAAATCGCTGTGTAAGGAATTTAATCGTAAGTTGATAGAGTTGCTTCCCGACGCCGAAGAAAGACTGGCAATTGCTCTGCAAGATGAGAAGAAGATTATCACAAACAAATGGTTCGAGTGCACGGAAGAAAATTATTGGGTGGAAGAGGAACCTGAACAGAAGGATAAATACGTTACACTTGTCTGTATGACAATAGAATCATACGATGACAAGAATGACCAAACAATAGCAGAGCAATATATATACTTATACGAGAACTGTCCGTATAGTTGGAACATTCTTGCAAATAGTGGTGCTAAGTATATGGTTATTAGGAAACCGCAGAAATAAATCATATTGAGAATTAAAAGAAAACATTATTAAATCAAGATAGTTATGGCATACAAAGATATTATAAACAACATTTGCAGTAACATCCATACAGGTCTTATTGACTTCGATGAACCTCGTAGCGAAGCTTCAATGCCTACACAGGCGTCTTCGGAGTTCATAACCAACAAGCAGCAAGGCGATTGGGCAGAGGATGTTCTATTCAGAGCAATTAATGACAATTCTGAGAATATCGTTGCTGTGAGGTATGGTAAATCCGATGACCTTGTTGCAGGAGATGAAGGATTTGAAAAGTTCTTTAATGACTATCAGGCAGAACTCGATACCATTGGCAAACGTCCAGACATTCTGCTGTTCAAGAAGGTGGATTTTAATGAATCTCTTGGTTATGACATCAGTTCAAAATCAAGTATTGAGATTGGCGATTATGTTGCCAAAGCTATTGCAGGCATTGAGGTTCGTTCGAGCGCTTTCCTCATCAACAAATATACAGAAGAGGCCAACAGAGTTATTCGTAAAAATACGGAAAGAGCTATCGAGTTAAAGAATATTGTATTAGACGAATATATTGATTTATTGGAGCAGAAACGTCCTGAGTTGATAGCGATTCTTCAGCAACTTGACGAAACTTCTGTACGATCTATCGACTACCGAAAACCGACGTGGAAGACCTCGCAAAGGCTTCAAGAATTAACAGACAATCTGTCTGAACTAAAAGACTGTCTAAAGGTAATTCAAAAGCGCAATTCATTATCCATCACCCCAAAGGTGGAAGATTTGAAGGTCGTTCACAAATGGATAATGACTTACAATGTGCCACATTTTTACGTACAGGTATTTTTTGACAAAGTGTATGGTGTATCGTTCCAGCACATTTTGGAACTTGTGTCAAACCCCGATTTGGAGGATGACAAATACTTCATTGAACAAGACACAAAGAATCAAAACAAGACAACCATCAAGATACCTTCTCAAGATGGTACTTGCCTTGCAAAAGCTGTTACTGAACCTAATCATCAAAGTGTGAGAAAGGAGTTAAACAAAGGTAGATTATTGTTTTATGTAAAATTTGATGGCGGTGAGGCATGCTTGGATGCCAACAATTTTGAATCTCTATTTGGAATAAAACTCTAATAAGATGACTCTCGAACAGAAATACATTGCGTCAACATCTCTTGACCACCGCAAAAGATATGCTCAGTTCTTCACACCAGAAAAGATTGCTGAGTTTATGTGTCAATGGGTGCTACAGGGAAAGCAGAAAACTCGTGTTCTCGAACCAGCATACGGCTTGGGAATCTTTTCGCGTATCCTTGCACAGAATGCAACTCTACCTATAGATGCGTACGAAATTGATGGACAAATCTTTGCAAGTGCAGTTACAGCTCGGCCAAAAGGAGTGAATCTTAGGAATGAAGATTATTTTGCGAGTGATTGGAATGCAAAATATGATGCCATTGTTTGTAATCCTCCATATTTAAAATTTCACGATTACGACAATGCTACTTATATACCAAATGTAAACAATCATTTAGGAACAAAGCTTAATGGTTTCACTAACCTCTATACATTGTTCCTTTTAAAATCAATTGCCCAGTTGCAAGAAGGCGGACGTCTGGCATACATTATTCCCTCGGAGTTCCTCAATTCCGATTATGGTGTAGAGGTAAAACACGCTTTGATAGAGAGTAACACTCTGCACCACATAATTGTCGTCGATTTTACAGAATGTGCTTTTGACGATGCTTTAACAACCGCTTGTATTCTCCTTTGTGAAAGAACGACGGGTTCTGTAAGTGTACGTTTCTCATTAGTCAACAACATAGAAGGATTAAACACTTGTTTAAGTGAATATACGGAATACAACACCTCGGAGCTTGATGCAAACATAAAGTGGAAATCATACTATGAAGAAGGTAATAGCTGTAAATACAATCATCTTGTGCCGTTCTCTAAGTTTGCCAAGGTTTCGCGTGGTATCGCCACAGGCGCAAACAATTTTTTTACGTTTAAGCCTTCAAAAGCAGATGACTATGATATCCCCGAAGAGTGCTTGATGCCATGTATCTGCAAAGCCGTAGATGCTCCACAGACTTTTTTCACTCAGAATGAATTAACTAAATTAATAAACAGCGATAAGGCCGTCTATCTATTCAACGGTAATACTGCACCAAACAACAAAAATGTGCAAAGGTACATACATCTTGGTGAAGAATTAGAAATCGACAAGCGTTATCTTACAGCAAGTCGTTCTCCATGGTATGCTATTGAGAATCGGCCTCCTGCACCAATATGGGTTTCTGTCTTCAACAGAAGTGGCTTGCGTTTCATTCGCAACGAAGCAAATATTTATAACCTCACAACATTCCATTGTGTTTATCCCAAAAATATTGGGCTTGATGTAGAAGTGTTGTTTGCATACCTTATTACTGATGTGGCAAAAGAGATTTTTCTCGACAATTCGCGTCAATACGGGAATGGTCTTGTTAAATTCGAACCAAACGATCTAAACAAAGGCATGGTTGTGGATTTGACCTTGCTTAGTCCATATGAATGCTCGTTTATAAAGAATGTGTACGCATTGATTAAAGATACTCAGAAAGAGAAAGATGGGATACAGTTACTGAATGAATTCTTTTCATTGAAATATACTGACGGCATAAGTACGATAGACGTATTTAATGAAAGACTTCAAGTCCTAAAAGAGACTCTTTTATCAATTACAGAAAAATCTATCAAAAATATAAGCAAATCACGTGTAAAACAGCTGAATTTTCTCGACCTTTTTGACCAATACGAATTTGAGCCTATTACACAGAATGATATGGTTTGTGAGGATATTAAGCAAGAATACGGTTCGAAGAGCATTCATCGTAACCTGCCCATCGACCTCGCAAAGAACCTCCTTATCTGCAATGTCAAGAAGGATAATTGGGAGCAGTATCTCGATGGTTCAGCCCAAATTTACTATACAGGCAAGAAGTTCCCGACTACGGTTGCGCTCAACAAGCTTTACTACTTCATGCCATACCTTTCCGAAAAGGGTATTCGTGATCTTTATTACATAAAAATTGCTCGTCTTGGCTATCGAAAAGAAGGACAAGAAAAAGAAGACAGGAACGACCTACGCTTAGTATTCGAGATTGAGTATGTCGGTCAGTTATTCGAAGACTACCAGAAAGTGCAACTTGAAATTTGGCGTACGTTTACTGATACAACAATTGATAAACTTCTATATAAAAATAGTTTAATAAGCTCAGGGAAAACTAATAAAAAGCAAACATGCTGGGCAAAATGAATAACTTAGAGAATGTTATTGATAGAGTGTAAATGGTATTTGGTCTTATACTCGTAAAAAATAATTAGGTTGTACAATGACAAAAGAAGAATTAATACAGAAATTGATATTAAAGAAACAAGCACCGTTCCTTTTTTTAGGTTCGGGGTTTTCTCGTCACTATATAAATACCCCTGATTGGCGTGGTATTCTCGAAATGTTTGCGCCTAAACATATTAATCAGTATTTCTCTGTGCTTGATACGGATAGTCTGCCTACAATTGCTACACATATAGCAAAAGATCTAACAACTGATTTTTGGAGACTACCAGAAACGGATGAAACCAAAAAGAAATATGCAGATGACATAACTGATCAAAGTATATTACTCAAAATTAAAATTGCTGATTATTTAAAGTCGAAGTCACTAGAAGACTTTCCACCTCAATATGCAGATGAAATCAATTTGCTTAAGAATCTTTGTATTGATGGCATTATAACTACAAATTGGGATGACACAGCAGAAAGAATGTTTCCTAAATTCACTCCTTATATAGGACAACAAGAACTGATTTTTGCTCCAACATTCAGCATCGGAGAAATATATAAGATACATGGATGTCTAAGGAATCCATCAAGTATGGTCCTCACAGAATCTGACTACAAAGATTATAACGAGAAGAATGCCTATTTAGCAGCCAAATTGATTACCATTTTTATAGAACATCCTATTGTCTTTATGGGGTACTCAATATCAGACTTGAATATAATGGATCTTTTACGCTCTTTAGTTTGTTGCATGGACAAGAAGAATTTGGACAAACTAAGAGATAATTTGATTTTTGTAGAATGGCAGACTTCCGATACTGAGATTTTTACAATTGACAGCCATAGCATATCGCTAAATAACGATATTGTATTACCCGTAACAAGAATAGGAACCAATAATTATTTAAGAGTGTTTGAATGCCTCAGTAAGTATGAGCGTTCTATTCCTACAAATCTTTTGCGTGAATACAAAAAGCAATTTTATAATATTATTGTATCAGAAAAGCCGGAGAAGCAGTTATATGTTCTTCCTGGAGAAAAGATTGACCAAAACTCAAATATTCAGGTAGTATATGGATTTGGAGCTGTTGCCAAGTACAAATCGGCCATCGGATATACAGGATTGAAAGCTATAAATATTCTAGAAGATATTATAGATGGCAAGGACTTGGATGCCGTTCAAGTATTAACGCAAAGTATTCCAAACATACGTCGTGGAGGGCAAAAGACATCATTTCTGCCCATATATAAGTATCTGTCAAAAATTGGAATAAATTCAAAAGCAGATTATGATAATAACCAACTTGGAATTAACATTCCACTTTTTACGCTAAAGGATTTCCAGTCTTATAATTTTTCTTCAGAAGATAAACAATTAAGTATGAGTGAGGCAATAAAAAAATATGAGGAACAAGAGTGGAAAACAATCGCTCTAATTCCTTATTTAAACGTTCAAGATGACGAAATGGATTCCTTAAGGGATTTCATCAAATTATTTTTTAATAAATATCTAGTTTTGAAAAGCAGCTATTCAACCTATATGAGAAAACTTATATGCTTCTACGATTGGAAAAAATACGGATGGTATGATTCTATTTGAAGCGGAAATAAAACAAGCATATGGCAAAGCGTAAAGAAATAAGAAATAGTACAGCAGAGTTCCTAATTTTTCAAATTGAAGGGAATGAACAAGGTGTTGAAGTGTTCTACAAAGATAAAACTGTGTGGTGTACACAGAAGGCAATGGGGATGCTTTTCAATGTGAACATACCTGCAATAAGCAAGCACCTTAAAAACATTTATGAGCAGGGAGAACTCACAGAAGAGCGAACTGTTTCCAAAATAGAAATAGTTCGAATGGAAGGTAATAGGCAGGTTAAACGAGAAACTGTGTTCTACAATCTCGATGCGGTTATTAGCGTAGGCTATCGTGTGAACAGCATTCGTGCAACTCAATTCCGTCAATGAGCAACGAGCGTATTGCGAGAGTTTGCTATACGTGGATATGTTTTGGATAAGAAAAGAATGGAGAACGGTTCGTTCCTTGGCGAAGATTATTTTGAGCATCTGTTAGCAGAAATACGGGAGATTCGACTATCGGAACGTCGATTCTACCAAAAACTGACAGATATCTATGCTACTGCCATTGACTACAATCGGGATGCACCGACCACACGATTATTCTTCAAGATGATGCAAAACAAGATGCATTATGCTGTTCACGTACGTACAGCCGCGGAACTGATTGTAGAACGAGCTGATGCAGAACAAGAGCACATGGGGTTGACTTCGTGGGAGAATGCGCCCGATGGTAAAATCGTAAAGACAGACATGGTTATTGCCAAAACCGATCTCAAAATGACAGAACTGTCAGATTATATTGACTGCTGGTGGTAACGAAGTTCTACAAACGACAGGACAAGTGTCTGCCGAACAAGCAAAAGAACATACAGAAACGGAGTTTGAAAAGTATCGTATAATACAAGACCGCCTATTCCAAAGTGACTTCGATAGGTTTATGGACGCTCTTCCTTTTGAGGAAGATCCTAAAGAATAAAATACATGACCATTTGTCCGATACTATCCAGTAAATTTAGAAACCTTCGGACAAATGGTCTAACAAAGTGAATGAGTCTATTTTGCACACCACATTTATTTCCTCCATTGCAATTCCATCAGCTGTATCTGTTCATGTAGCTCCATATTATCCCGAATAATAAATCCAGTTACTCCAATAAAAATTGCCCATAGACATATCAAGATAATTAGCATCAGATTTTTAACATGTTTGCTATGCCAAATTCGCTTGAGATATTTTATTTTCTAATTTATCTCATATAGGAACATGGTAATGACTATAAAAATTCATTTTACCCACTTCTTCAAAAGACATAAACCAAGCAGAGAAAAGCGACTAAAAAAGGTGTAACCTTTTGGGTTACACCTAATTATAACATTATGTTACGAGTATTTCTGCTCGATTATTTTACTTCTTCAAAGTCGACGTCTGTGACATCTTGATCGTTGCCAGGATTTTGTCCGGCGTTAGGGTCTTGTGGACCGCCTTGTGCTCCGGCGTTCTTGTACATCTCTTCTGATGCTTTTTGCCAGATAGCGTTCATCTCTGCCATTGCTGCGTCGATGCCAGCGATGTCTTGTGCTTGATGTGCTGTCTTCAACTTGCCAAGTGCGCCTTCGATTTCTGCTTTCTTGTCAGCTGGCAATTTGTCGCCGTATTCCTTCATTTGTTTTTCTGTTTGGAAAATCATTGAGTCGGCAGCGTTCAATTTGTCAACGCGTTCACGTTCTTTCTTGTCAGCGTCAGCGTTAGCTTCTGCTTCTGCCTTCATTCTCTTGATTTCTTCTTCGCTCAAACCTGATGAAGCTTCGATTCTGATG
>JAZUCH010000085.1:0-2830 GCA_045639025.1 Bacteroidales bacterium | reverse complement strand
AACGCCATGAGGGTCGAGAGTTGGTATTGGAGAGTCGAAAGCGCCGCAGTAGTTACGGTTCAAGAAACCTGTACAGTTAGGACCGATGAGGCTACCGCCGACTTTATTGATTGTTTCAACGATTTGTCTTTCAAATTCAGCGCCTTGTTCGTTTTCTTCGCTGAAGCCTGCTGAGACGATGATGAAGCCTTTTGTGCCTTTTTCAAAAGCCAATGTGTTGACTGTTGCTGGGCAGAATTTAGCTGCAATAGCGATAATTGCGCAATCTACTTGAGGAAGGTCTTCGACTTTTTGGTAACATTTTACACCTTGAACTTCTGTTTCTTTAGGGTTTACAGTGTAAACTTCGCCTTTGAAGTTGCTGTTGAGAAGGTTTCTTAAAATGCTGCCGCCTGGTTTTTGTGTGTCGCCTGAAGCACCGATAACTGCAATGCTTTTAGGATTAAGTAATTCTTTTGCTATCATATTTTATGATGTTTAAATAATAATCGAAAAATAAATGATACGGAAATATCATTTTGCGCAAAGTTATGAAAAAAATGAATATGAAAGAAGTGAAAAATGAACAAATTGAGAATTAGAGAAAAGAGTTTGAAAATACTCTGTTTTAATGACATAACTCTATTTTAGGCAATTTCTTCCACTATATCATTCAAATCAAAATACAGTAATCTTGTCACAATGTCATATTCATCTTTTCTTAAATATTGAAAATCATTATTCTTGTAAAATGGAATAGCGTCATGATAAGCATCGACTGTTATAAAACGACAACTACTCTTATTATCTTCAAGAAAATATGACTTGATGAAATATAGTAAAATAGAACCAACACCTTTACCATGATAATTCTTCTTTATTCCTAAGCGGCATATTTTAACAGCAGGATAACTTTTTATGCGTTTATTGTTAACAAAGCGACTTTTTCTGAAACGATTGAATTCGGTTTTGTTTTCAAAATCAGTTAAGGAAATTCGATCATTGGCTAAACTGAAATAACCAATTATTTCACCGTTATCAATATGTTCGTACACATAGGTTACTGAAAGTAATGCTTTTTGATAATGATGCGATTCATTTAAAATAAAGTCGTTCAAATCATCGTCTCCGCAATTGAACGAATTTATTTTTTCACCATTCTTCAATCTACGAATTTGGTATTCAGGGTAATGATTAAAAAAATCTTTCATAACACTTTAAGTTTTTAGTGTTTTCTTTAAAGTGTTGTATATTTCTAAGCGCCTTTCTCTTTTCTCGGGATCTTCGTGACGTTTTTCATTTGCTCTTTTTTCAAATCTACGAGCGTCTTCTCCGTAAAGTATCGGAGTTTCTTTGATCGGTCTAGCCATAATATTTTAGTTTTTTAATTACTTCGCAAAGATACAAACTAAAACAATGCTTGTCAAGGAAAATAAAGTTAAAAATAATTAACAATCAATGAGTTATAGATATATCTATTATTAATAGTATATTAATGAAAATTTAAAAAAATAAAAAAAGTGTCAAACTTTTGGGTGAGGCTTGACACTTTTAAAATCTTATTTAATTGGAATCTGAATGATAGATAACCATTTCTCAGGGTCTTCCTGATTCCAGATGCCGTCTATGTAGCTGGCGCGAGCTTTGTCAGTTACCTTGTATCCCTGCTCTTCAATATAGGAGAAAGCTTCGGTGAATGATTCGTAGAAACGTTCGTACGGACCATAGTGCTTCATACACAGAATCTTTGGAATTGCTGGTAGTTTTTTGAACTGTATTATACTATTGTCTGTACCCATTTCTTCTACTTGTTCGCAATACTCAATATCGATGTCAGTAGGTGTGTATTCCTCGTTATGCTCTATTGTGAAACAATAACCAGGAAGAGGACATTTGCAACCGAGTCGAAGCATTTCAGGACCAATTACGTTACAACATAACTTTCCTAATTCAGAGTAGTTGGAAATGATTCCGCGATGCGAGGCAACAATCATTTCAGGTAATGATTCAATACTAAATTTTCCCATTTTCTTGATCTTTTTTTGAGAGTTAGACCATTCGAGCAGTTGATTGCGTCTTGTCGTCAGTAGTTTAAGCTGTCTTTGGGTTTCTTCAATCTTCTCTGTCAGCTGTTTAATGCTTGGAAAATGAGATTCATCATCGAATAAATCTTTTATTTCATCAAGTGTAAATCCCAACTGTTGCAGATGTCGGATGGAATTTAGTTTCTGCATCTGAGTGATGCTGTAATAACGATATCCAGTCCATTCATCCACTTCGTCAGGAATAAGCAATCCCTTCTGTTCGTAATGACGTAACGCCTTTACAGTAACCTGCATTAAATGTGAGAACTCTCCGATTTTTAACTTGATTTTATAACTCATAATCGTACGATGTTTTGCTAGCAGCTGCAAAGATAAGCTGTGACCTTAGGGACGAGTCAAGAGGAAAATGAAAAATTGTTGAATAATTTTGCAGGTTCAACTTGTGGTAATTTTTCAGATGACGTCTGAAAAATCTTTTGATTACTATAGATGCTTTCTTTTATTGTCTTGTCGTCAAGAAGTTGTAGCTCTCCTGTCATCGACTGAAAAATCTCTTTATAATTTGATAGATAATTTCTAATCTCAAATATAATGTTTGGATAGATTAAATAGAATTTACGACATTGGCTGAGAATAGTTGTGCCTAAACCTTTAATAGATATTGCTTTTGATATTTTGTATAATAATTTGTCTCCATATTTTGCTCTGTCTTCACCATTTTGTTCAAATTCTACAATCCAAAGTCCGATTAACCAATTACGGACAGTTATGTTTTGGTTTATAGCACGAATAGTATTGTTTTGTAA
>JAZUCH010000084.1:0-11110 GCA_045639025.1 Bacteroidales bacterium | reverse complement strand
ATTTCTTTCTCTAATACCCACCATATACGGCTCCTTCTGCCGAAATTAACAATATGGTGAGGTAACACAAAAATGGTATATGTACCAACCACTTATCAAATTTCACCCTCATCCTGCCATTATTACGCAAGTTCTTTGTATCTTTGCATTCTTCATAAAAATTAGAAATCTATGACAAGAGAATTACTTCCTTCACATTATAAATCATTACTCACAATATTAATAGTTTTTTTTGTATTATTCTTATCTTCATGTTCTGAAAAAGAAGATACATTTATTGAGCCAGAGGTGGTTAAGGCATTGCCTATAATTAATGTTGACAGCATATTCATCAATCTTGATGAAGAAATAATCAAGAAGAAAGCTGCTAGTATCGACAAAGTCTTCAGTAATTTAAGAAGGAAAGTAGGTTTTAACGGAACTGTTTTATATGCAGAAAAAGGTCGTATCATTTACAACAAGGCATGGGGATTCCGCGATTTAAGAAAAAGACGCGACAGTCTTCATGTTGAAGATAAGTTTCAACTCAGCTCCGTATCAAAAATGTTCACCGCTGAAGCTGTAATGATTTTGAAAAATGAAGGAAAGATTGACTACGATGTTGATATCCGTGAATATATTCCCGAATTTCCATACGAAGGCATAACTACACGTTTACTTTTACATCATCGTTCAGGGCTGTCTAGATATGAAAGTCTTGCCGATGCCAAATGGCCTGATAGAAAAAAACCATTTTTAAATGAAGACATGATTGAATATTATGTCATACATCAGCCGACACCATATTTCAAACCCGATAAAGGTTTTAACTATAGCAATGTCAACTATGCACTTTTGGCTTCTATAGTAGAGCGTGTCTCAGGAATGTCGTTTGCTGATTTTATGAGAACAAGAATTTTCGAACCTCTTGGAATGGATAATTCTTACATATATGAAATGCGTCCCGACACACTGGTATCTGCCTACTTGGAAGATGTAGTGCAAGGTTATTATATGGACAGACGTCGTCCTATGCAGGCTCCAAACGAATACCTCAATGGCGTTAAAGGCGACAAAATCATGATGTCCAATACAGAAGACATGTTCAAGTTTTGGACAGCTGTCGATTATGGTTTACTCGTTCCAGACTCCATACAAGACGAAGCATTCAAACCCGGCAGTCCGAAGAGCAAGAAACGTAAAGACAATTATGGTTTCGGATGGAGAATACCAAGCAAATACCCAGGATGCTATTATCATTACGGATGGTGGAAAGCCTATCGTTCATTCTTCATCAGAGATGATGTCAACGACAAGACCATTATCATTTTAACAAATACTAACAAAGGTCCAAACTCTGACCATTTCTGGAAGATAATAAACGACAAGAGCAATCCTATTCCACCAGCTTCCGTCAATATCACATATTGGGAATCCAAAATAGGCTCACGTTTCCCTTACTCTTCTTACCGAGATCGTATAATTTCAGAATAAATGCTATTCTTTAACAAGTAGTTTGTATCCTATTCCATGAATGTTTTGTAACTCAACATTAGGATCATCTTTTAAGAGTTTCCTTATCTTGGTTATATAAACATCCATATTTCTAGCATTGAAATAATTCTCTTTGCGCCATATTCTTTGTAATGCAAAAGAACGTTCTACCACCCTGTTCTTATATTCACAGAACAAGAATAACAAGTCTAATTCTCTCGCAGTAAGTTTCTTTTCAATGCCATTACGTATCAACACATGACGAATACTGTCAAAAGTATATGTGCCTAATTGAAACACATGCTCGTTTTTTGTTCGTAACACAGTCCTGCGACATATTGCCTTTATCCGATCCAACAATTCATCCATACTGAATGGCTTAATGATGTAATCATCAGCACCTAACTCAAAACCACGAGACACATCGCTTCTTGATGATTTAGACGTTAGAAAAACAAACGGCATTTCGTTATCACATTTCTTTATTTTCTCAGCTAATGTAAATCCATCAATATTACGCAACATCACTCCAGATATCACAAAATCAAAAGCTTCATTCTCGAAACGTTCCAATGCCTCTTTTCCATCTAAACACAACACCGTTGGATAACCTTTTGTTGTTAAATATGACTTAAGAATAAAACCTAAATTCTTATCGCCTTCTACCAATAAAATTTTTATTACCTTTCTCATAAGCCCTTATCACACAAATTTGCTATATTTGATTTGTAATAGTAATTTTTCTCTCTTACCACTTAATCGCTTTTACATTTTCCCTTTACATGTTTTAAGTTTTTTGTTAATAATAAATTTATATTTGACCAAATATCTCTACAAATATAAGGAGCATATATGCTCATTTCCAAATAAAAGAGGCATTATTTATCGCCTTTTAACAATTTTTAACTTGATTTCTCAAAAAAATTAAGTTTTTTCTTAATAAAAATTAAGATTTGATGAAAATTTGTGTATCTTTGCAGTGCGAATGATGACTATCATTCGTAAGGTTTCATAAATTTTGGTTTTTGGTTCTCGAGACCGTCCTTGCTCAAGGATGGTCTCTTTTTTTTGTCATTTCAGTACTTTTTTATAAAAATATGTTGTAACTTCGCAACATAATATAAATAATAGTTATCATGGTACAAATTAGCACTAACTTGAAGCATATTAAAGATTTCATCAGCGATGAACAGCTTCTTCATTATAATAATAAAATAGAGAATACCTTTAGAACTATATATAACAAATCGGGTGCAGGCAACGATTTTTTGGGATGGACCACTCTTCCTTCTGAAATGACAAAAGAGTTTATCCAAGACATTAAAGACCAAGCAGAAATGCTTCGTAAAAAATCTGAAGTCTTCGTAGTTGTAGGTATAGGAGGTTCATATCTCGGAGCTCGTGCTGTTATTGAAGCTTTATCTCATCAGTTCAGTGCTTTAATAAACAAACCAGGCAACACTCAGGTAATTTATGCCGGACATAACATGAGCGAGGAATATATGGTCGAATTGCTCGAACTTCTCGACAACAAAGAATATTCTATGGCAGTCATCTCAAAGTCAGGTACAACAACAGAACCTGCTGTCGCTTTCCGTATCTTAAAGAATCATCTTGAAAACAAATACGGCAAAGAAGAAGCAAGAACTCGTATCGTTGCTATCACCGACAAAGAAAGAGGCGCTCTCAAGACTTTAGCAAACAACGAAGGTTACAAAACTTATATCGTTCCTGACAATGTCGGCGGCCGCTATTCCGTATTGACTCCTGTCGGACTCCTTCCTATTGCAGTAGCAGGCATCGACATCGAACAACTCGTAGGCGGCGCTCTTGCTATGGAAAATTACTGCAAAGAAAATCAAAGCTGCAATAACGTAGTCGCTCAATATGCAGTAGCTCGTCAAGCATTGTATCACGATGGTAAGACAAATGAGATTCTGGTAAGCTATGAGCCTCGTCTTCAATATATAGCAGAATGGTGGAAACAACTTTACGGCGAAAGCGAAGGCAAAGACGGAAAAGGCATCTTCCCTGCTTCCGACATCTTCACCACCGACCTCCACTCAATGGGTCAATATATCCAAGATGGCTTACGCAACTTATTCGAAACCATCATCTCAGTAGAAAGACCTACTAAAGAAATGAGAATTCCTCTCGCCGACAACAACCTTGACCAACTCAACTACATCGCTGGAAAACGTCTTTCTGAAGTGAACCGCACAGCCGAAACAGCAACTATCCTTGCTCACGTTGATGGCGGCGTCCCTAACATTGTAATTCAAATTCCAGAAATTTCAGCATCAACAATTGGCGAGTTGATTTACTTCTTCGAAATGGGTTGCGCTTTGAGCGGCTATATGTTGGAAGTCAATCCTTTCGACCAACCAGGTGTTGAGGCTTACAAGAAAAATATGTTCGCTCTTCTCGGAAAACAAGGCTTCGAAGACAGAGCTGCAGCTCTTAAAGAAAGAATAAAATAATTCATAATTTTTAACATATTATAAAATTGAAAGACAAGTATAACAACATCGAAATAATGGCGCCGGTAGGCTCTTACGAAGCATTATCGGCTGCCATTCAAGCTGGAGCAGGCTCAATTTATTTTGGCATCGGCAAACTCAACATGCGTTCGAAGTCAACAAAAAACTTCACTTTAGACGACCTTCACAACATCGCTACAATCTGTAACGAACATAACGTGAAGAGTTATGTGACAATCAACACTGTTGTTTTTGACGAAGAACTTGATGAAATGCGACAACTCGTCGATGCAGTGAAATCTAATGGCATCTCTGCTATTATCGCATCCGACCAAAGCGTAATTCAATATGCTCGCCAAATTGGTGTCGAAGTTCACATGTCAACACAATGCAACATCACCAATATCGAAGCTATTAAATATTATTCACAATTTGCTGACGTAATGGTGACTGCCCGCGAGGTTTCAGTGAACCAAGTTAAAGCCATCACAAGAAAAATAGAAGAACAAAATATCAGAGGACCAAAAGGCGAACTCATCCGTATTGAAGTATTCTGCCACGGCGCTTTATGCATGGCAGTATCTGGCAAATGTTATCTTAGCCTCGACAACTTCAACACTTCTGCTAACAGAGGCGCTTGCGTACAGCCATGCCGCCGCGGTTACGAAGTTCAAGATCGCGACAAAGAAATCACTCTCGCCATCGAAAACGAATATATCATGTCGCCAAAAGATTTATGCACACTTCCTTTCTTGGACCAACTCCTCGATGCTGGCGTGAAAATCTTGAAGATAGAAGGTCGTGGCCGTTCACCAGAATATACAAAAGTGACTGTTGGCGTTTATAGCGAAGCTGTAGAAGCAATTAAAAACGGCGAGTTCACCGAAGAAAAAGTAGCAGCATGGACCGAACGTCTGCGCAGCGTTTACAACCGCGACTTCTGGGACGGCTATTATCTCGGAAGAAAGACAGGCGAATGGACTCAACGTTATGGCTCACAAGCAACAAAGACAAAAGTATTCGTCGGCACTGTCACCAACTTCTTCGGAAAAATCAATGTTGCTGAAATCAAGATGGAAACTCAAGACCTTAAAGTCGGCGACGACATCATGATTATCGGTCCAACAACAGGAGTATATGAAGATACTCTTTCTGAAATTCGTGTTGACCTCAAAGCCGTTGAATCAACAGAAAAAGGCGAGTTATGTTCTATTCCTGTAAAAGACACTATCAGACGTGGCGACAAGGTTTACAAGGTGATTGATGCTGTAATACAATAAAGATGCAATTATTCAACTTACATACACATAGCAATTTCTCCGACGGCAAAGCTAACGCAGAAGATGTTGTAATAGAAGCCATCAATCAAGGATTGGAAGTGCTAGGATTCTCCGACCACTCTCCTGTTCCTTTCGAGAATTCCTTCGCCATCAAAAACAATGAGGTACATAACTATATCTCGACAATAAAATCTTTGAAAGAAAAATATCAAGATAAGATTGACATTTATTGCTCGATGGAGATGGACTTCATCCCAGGAATTGTCAAAGATTTCAAAAAAATCAAAGATGAACTCGGACTCGATTATATGATTGGTTCCGTCCATCTCGTCGGTAATGACGTCGAGAAATTATGGTTCATCGATGGCTCTAAAGTAGAGACATACGACGAAGGCCTCAATAACTTCTACAATGGCGATATCAAAAAAGGTGTCAAAACTTTCTTCTATCAATATAATGAAATGATTGAAACGGAAGAATTCGACATCGTTGGTCATTTCGACAAGATAAAGATGCACAACCGCGACAGATATTTTCTTGAAGAAGACAAATGGTATCGCGACTTGCTGATGGAGACATTGACATTGATAAAAGAAAAATCGTTAATCGTAGAAGTCAACACCAGAGGTATCTACAAGAAACGAAGCACCGACTTTTATCCTGCCACATGGGTCTTGCCTATCATGCGCGAAATGAACGTCCCTGTAGTGATAAGTTCTGATGCTCACAAACCAGAAGAACTTACATTATGTTTCAAAGAGGCAGAAGACGCACTGAAGGCTGCTGGATACAAAGAAACAATGTGCTTTAAAAACGGAAGCTTTATCAGCAGAGGCTTATAAAAAATCTCAGAAACTCAGAAATTCAGAAACTCAGAACTTTTGAGGTTCTAAGATTCTGAGATTCTGAGTTTCAAATTAAAAACCCCACCCTTACACGAAAGGCGGGGAAAAACAATATAAAGATTATGAAAAAAATTGCGTTATGAACATATACTTAACGCAATTTTTTTTCTAATATTATAAAAAGTTCAATTTTTTCGTTTAGATATAAATGGTATTGATTTAATATTTTCTGCAGTACGTTTACCATTCTATTTCAGCCCTTGTTTTCATCTGGGCGTTCCGGCTCTGCCGTCGGGCTTTCCGCTATATCTTTTTCCGCTTCGCTCCAAAAGGATGCCGCTCCAATCCCTAACGCTTCAGGGGCTACTGCCATAAAAAAGAAAAATTTGTCCCGTCAGTAACTCCTGACAAAACAAATTTATTCTTAATAAACAAGATTTGAAACTCGTTTTTTGTAAAATGCTAAATCAAAGATTATTTTTTAGCACCTTCCATGACTAATTGACCTTTGTAATATAAGTCACCGTCAACGTAGTAAGCTCTGTGATAAACGTGGATTGTACCAGTTTCTTTGCATACTGCTAATGTTGGAGCTTCTGCCTTGTAATGTGTTCTTCTTTTTGCGCCTCTTGTGTGAGACTGTCTTCTCTTAGGATGTGCCATTTTACACTATTTTTTATTGTTAATTAATTATCTTTTCTATCTTTCAATTCTTCCAAACATTTCCAACGTGGGTCGATGTCATCGTTTTCTGCAACTTGATTCGCTGCGCTTTCAAGATAATTGATAATTTCTTGATTACATTCGCTGACATCTTCATGAACTCTGTGAATTGGCAATGACAAGATGATATATTCATAAATTAAAGATGAAATATCAAACTCTCCTTCTTCTGACGGAATAACGATAACATCATCAGATTCCTCTTCATATTCATGTCCGTATTTCAAATATATCACAACCTCATTTTCTATTGGTTGTTCAAATTCATCATTGCATCTGTCACATGGGATAAACACACTGCCATCAAAATTAAATGTCAAAATTGACTCTCTTTCATGTTTTTCAACGTTAAGATTAACCTTAACATTACCTTTTTTCACTTCTGAGAACTCAAAATTATCAAAAAACTTATCATCAATTTCGAACTCGAAATCATGATAACCTATTGATAATCCTGCTATTGGCAATATATAATCTTTTCCCATCATCATAACTACCCTAAAATCGGGCTGCAAAGATAACAAAATTATTTCATTTTTTAAACGTTTTCTTTTTATTTTTTAAAGATTTAGAGGGATTAGAGGTTTTAGAGGGAAAGAGGGACTAGAGGAACTAAAGGGACTAGATGGACAAACTCTAATCCCTCTAATCCCTCTAATCCCTCTAATCCCTCTAATCCCTCTAACCCCTCTAAGCCCTCTACTCCTCTCAATCCTCTAAAACATCTATCGCTTCTTGCAAGATCTCATCCAATGGTTCATATAGTGGATAGAAAGCCTCATCGCCAAAGACATTTCTTGCCACATACGCCTTGAACAATGGTTCTGATAGTTCTCTAGCTTTCATCTTGTCTGCCTCTGTTCCTTTTATTTTCTTTTCTTCAGTGCGTCGCATCAGTTCTTCAAACATCGCATCTGTAAAGACAAATTCTTTAGCAAAAGTCTTGACATCACCATATTTCAAAATATCGTTGCGATGCATATCAGAATAGTCGAAGGCATATTGGAACAAGATGCTATTGTTTGCCATCTTATTGAAGAAATAATGTGTGCTGTCATTTGTTAATGGCACATAAACATCTGGCATGATGCCACCGCCACCATAAACGATTTTACCTCCAGGTGTGACATATTTCAAAGAGTCAGCAAAATGTATGCTGTCAACGCTAAACATCTCACCTGTAGCATAACGGGAATACTCTTCCAAGAGATATTCTTCCTTGCTTCCTTCAAAAGGTTTCTGTATGCATCGTCCTGTTGGGGTATAATATCGAGCTACAGTCAGGCGAATCGCTCCGTTATCACCAAGGTCGAATTGTTCTTGCACCAAGCCTTTTCCAAAAGAACGGCGTCCGATGATTACTCCTCTGTCGTTATCCTGAAGCGCTCCTGCCACGATTTCGCTCGCACTTGCCGAGCCTTCATTGATAAGCACAACAACATCATTATTTTCCCATAATCCTTTATGACGAGAAAATATATATGAACGGTCACGATGTTCACCTTCAGTATAAACTATCAGATTATTATCGGCAAGCATCTCATCAACAACGCCAACAGCTTCACCTAAGTAACCTCCAGTATTGTCTCTCAAATCAAGGATTAATTTTGTCATGCCTTCTGCTTTGAGTTTCTTCAGAGCATTGACAAATTCTTTATGCGTTGTCTGAGAAAACTTAGTCAATTTGACGAAACCGATATTGTCGTTTATCATATATGCCACATCGACGCTATATGTAGGAATAACATCTCTTATGATAGTAAAGTCAAGCAAGTCGCTGATTCCATGTCTTTTTATCTTGACATCGACTTTGCTTTTCTTCGGACCTTTCAGAAGTCGCATCGCGTCTTTATTGGTGACTTTAGTTCCTGCCACCAGAGTGTCACCAACATAAACTATTCTGTCGCCAGCAAGGATACCGACTTTTTCTGAAGGTCCTCCTTTTATTGTGTTTATAATTGTGATAGTGTCTTTTTCTATTCTGAACGATACGCCTATACCTTCGAAGCTGCCATGGAGATTATCGTTGACGTCGTCGAGTATTTCCGGTTTGATATATTCGCTATGCGGGTCCATCGACTCAAGAACGTGAGTGACAGCCTTGACTTGCAGGTCTTTCATATTAACCGTATCGACATATTCCTCATCTATTAAAGAAAATACATCGTTGATACAAGATAGATTTTCGGTGCCTTTTTGATTTTTAGCATAAAAACCATCGTTCGACTTTGCGATATGGAATCCCATCTTCACACCGACTGCCAGGCAAGCAGCTACGACTATCGGCATTAAATATTTGTTTCTCATTTTATTCAGATTAAGTTAAAGACAAATATCGTAAAAAAAAGAGACCCTAAGGTCCCTTTTTATAAACTTTTATTTTCTTATGAATTACATCATGCCTGGCATGCCGCCCATATTAGGGTTCATTGCTGGCATTGGGTTTTCTTCTTTATGGTTTGAGATAACGCATTCTGTTGTGAGGAGCATGCTTGCGATAGAAGCAGCGTTTTCCAAAGCGACTCTTGAAACCTTAACTGGGTCGATGACACCTGTCTTCAAAAGGTTTTCGTATGTTTCTGTACGAGCGTTGAAACCGAAGTCGCCTTCGCCTTCTCTTACTTTGTTAACAACGACAGAACCTTCCAAACCTGCGTTTTCAACGATTTGACGTAATGGTTCTTCCAAAGCGCGTTTGATGATAGCGATACCTGTTGTTTGGTCATCGTTTTCACCTTTAAGGTTTTCTATTGAGCTGATAGCACGGATGAAACCTACGCCGCCGCCTGGGATGATACCTTCTTCAATAGCTGCTCTTGTTGCATTCAAAGCATCTTCAACGCGGTCTTTCTTTTCTTTCATTTCAACTTCACTTGCTGCACCTACATAGATAACTGCTACGCCGCCAGCAATCTTTGCCAAACGTTCTTGTAATTTTTCGCGGTCATAGTCTGATGTTGTTGTAGCGATTTGAGCTTTGATTTGAGCTGCGCGTGCTTCGATGTTTTCTTTTGCACCTTGACCATTGACGATTGTTGTATTGTCTTTTGTAACAGTGATTTTGTCAGCTGTACCGAGTTCAGCCAATGTAGCGTCTTCTAAACGGTAGCCTTTTTCTTCTGTGATGACAGTACCGCCTGTCAAGATAGCGATGTCTTCCAACATTTCTTTTCTTCTGTCGCCGAAGCCTGGAGCTTTAACAGCAACGACTTTCAAAGAACCACGTAAGCGGTTAACAACTAATGTTGCCAATGCTTCGCTGTCGATGTCTTCTGCTATGATTAAGAGAGGACGACCTGTTTGCAATGATTTTTCGAGGATTGGGAGCAAGTCTTTCATGACAGAGATTTTCTTGTCGTAAATCAAGATGAAAGGATTTTCATATACTGCTTCCATTTTTTCTGTGTTGGTTACGAAATAAGGAGAGATGTAACCACGGTCGAATTGCATACCTTCAACTACGTCAACGTGTGTTTCGATACCTTTAGCGTCTTCAACTGTGATAACGCCTTCTTTCTTAACTTTAGCCATTGCTTCAGCGATAAGAGTACCGATTGTGTTATCGTTGTTAGCAGAGATACTTGCAACTTGTTGGATTTTTTCGATGCTGTCGCCAACTTGTTGTGATTGAGATTTCAATGATTCAACTACTGTAGCGACTGCTTTGTCGATACCTCTTTTAAGGTCCATTGGGTTAGCGCCTGCGATAACGTTTTTCAAGCCTGCTGCTACGATAGCTTGTGCCAATACTGTAGCTGTTGTTGTACCGTCGCCAGCGAGGTCATTAGTTTTAGAAGCAACTTCTTTAACTAATTGAGCGCCCATGTTTTCAACTGGGTCTTGTAATTCTATTTCTTTTGCTACAGAAACGCCGTCCTTTGTGATATGAGGAGCGCCGTATGATTTTTCGATGATAACGTTACGACCTTTAGGTCCGAGTGTAACTTTTACTGCATTTGAAAGAGCATCGACGCCTTTTTTTAAACCGTCACGAGCGTCGAGGTTGAATAATATGTCTTTTGCCATTTTATATACTTATTAATATTGTTAACTAATTTAGGAATTTTGTGAGATATCAGATGACTGCTATAACGTCATTTTCTCTCATAATCATATAATCTTTACCATCTAAATGGAATTCTGTACCTGCGTATTTGCCATAAATGACTTGGTCGCCAACTTTCAATGTCATAGGATTGTCTTTTGTACCTGGACCAACTGCCACAACGATACCTCTTTGTGGTTTTTCTTTTGCTGTGTCAGGAATGATGATTCCGCTTGCTGTCTTTTGTTCTGCGAGAGCTGGTTC
>JAZUCH010000083.1:0-3455 GCA_045639025.1 Bacteroidales bacterium | reverse complement strand
AACTACGTTTTGAAAGACCATATAGGAAGTTTGTATGCCACCGTTACCGATGGCGAGGTGGAATATTACAGCTTTGATGCCTGGGGACGCGAGAGAAATCATAATACGCTCCAATACGACAACATAAACACCACCTTCGACCGTGGTTTCTGCATGCACGAACATTACCCCGACTTCGGCTTGATAAACATGAACGGCAGAATGTACGACCCTCTTGTTGGCAGAATGCTTTCTCCAGATATTGTGATACAAAACCCGGAATACTCCCAATCCTACAACCGTTATTCCTACTGCTTCAACAACCCGTTGAGATTTACCGACCCGAGCGGATATGTGGTGACTATTCCACCGGAGTATCTGAAGATGCTTGAATACGCTTCAGATATTAACAAATATGAAAAAGAAATAGCAGAAATTGGAATAGATTTGGAGAGTATATCATACAATACAGAAGAACTGGAAGGCTCCATAAGAACAACTGTTTCTTGGACCATTAATGAAGATAATTATAGATTAGAATCTGTTAAATTTTTATACGATAATTATAAACAAAAATATGCAACTAGTTGTATTGCGTCAAGTTTATGTGCAATAGAACGGAGATCTAACAGTTGTGATTTCAATGAGGAAGAGATAATGAATATTCAAAAAGATTCTTATAAAAATGGTTTGAATTTGGATAATGCTTTACAATATTATGTCAATAAGTCTAAAATATTTAGTCAATATACAAAACATAAAATCAGCGATATAGACAACTATGAAAAGTACTTGTTTCAAGAAATGTATCACATGAATCGACCAACATCTTTGCTCGTTCAAAATAAAAACTGGATATTCAATCACTTTGTGAATACATATAATGTCACTAAATTATATATCAATGATATTGATAATGACTTTGATATAAATATATGGGATTCTGCTAACGATGGAACATCGGACATTAAAAATATAAATAGTTTTGATAACGTATTATATATGATTTTATATGGTGAAAAATAGTACTATAGTTATAATTATTCTCACGTGTTTTACGATAAGTGATTTAAACTGTCAATCTTTGTCGTTTAAGTTATATGATTATTTTGTCAACTCTACAAAAGATATAAATAACATAAATGAATTGAAAAAAACACTACGAGATAATGATTATTATAATGATATATCCGATAGATTGATGATATATCCAATATTCTGGTTCTACCCATCAGAAGATTTTTTAAAATCAAAAATGAAAATCGATGACAAAAACTATTACTTGTCAAAAGATTTTATAAATGACATGATCAATACGGAAGAATGTAATAATAAACAAACGAACTATGTCGCCAGCCAACTTGTAATTTATGACACAGAGCATATATATAGCGGTGAATACTCTCGGTCGTTTAATAAGATATTAAAAACATCTGTAAAAAACTATGTTGACTATATTGGGAAACTGTATAATGATAGTATTGTGGATTGTATTTTTACTTATCCGACAATATTACTTGAAAATGATGTTTTTCAATTTAATTTCAATTATAATATGCTTTTTGCGTTAAAGGATAGCGATGTGTATGTTATAAAAGCAGATTTATGCATTGAAAGGAACACCAATGAATGGGAAGATGGCTTGTGCGAATGTGAATTTAGTATATTAAAATTAGAGGAATATATACAAAACCATTGGGATGAAATGATTGGCAAATCACCCATGAAACTTGACTGTATAATTACGCAATGATATTATTAAGATAATAAGTTGCAGCATCATCTTCTAAAAGACTGTTATATGATTAAGAAATACATAATAGCAATAGGACTCCTTGTCATAATTCTTATACCTGTATCTTCTAAAGCACAGAATTATTTGGATTATCTCATTGATACGGATAATCAGAAAAAATCTGATTCAGTAGCTCTTGATTTTTGTCGTAATATATATGGCGACACAATAGATGACGATTGCTTTTTTACATTTCATATAACTTATCTGACGTGTGGGCCTGTTACGAATTTGACTTTCCTTGAATCTGGAATGGTAGATACAGCGATGTTTTCAAAGCATTATTTTTGTAGCGGGCAATTCTTGCATGATCATATTGAAAAGACCAAGTATTTTGAAGGAGAAGATAAATGTATATCTTTCTTTCTGGAAGGACGACCATACTTATATGACAAATGCAATAATAAGTGTTATGTATTTAGAATGAACGAGTGGATAGATAGGAATAACCATGCTAATCCAATAAAACTGAAAGACTACATTTATGAATGTAATAAATTTGAACAATTCATGGGAAAATTGTTAGGCAATGGAATCATAGACTGCATTTTTGCTTATCCAACTCGTTTTTTTGATGTTGATGGAGAAGCCTCTGTCAGCACACTCCCTGATGTTTTCTTTGGTATCAAAGACAATGAATTTTATGTTCTTTATGAAAACTGGAAAGAAAAGGATCAATATACTCCGTTATTATTCAATATGGATGAATTTATTGATTGTTACTGGGAGAAATTATCAGATATAAAGTTAAAATAAATGAAATCCTACAACCGCTACTCCTACTACTTCAACAACCCGTTGAGATTTACCGACCCGAGCGGGTATGTGGTGAGAGGTAATAAGGGCTAAAGACAAAAGACTAAAGGGTAAAGACTGGATATTAATCATAGTGCCGAAGATACGACAGAAAAACAAAACGCAGTTCTGTCGTGCTTTCAGCGCTATGATTTTTATAAAACATTGTTTTTAGAACTCTAGAACTTTAGAATTTTAGAACTCTAGAAATTTCTAAGGTTCTAGAATTCTAGAATTCTCTCCTGCGTTAGGGATTGGAGCGGCATCCTTTTGAAGCGTAGCGGAAAAAGATATAGCGGAAAGCCCGACGGCGGAGCGAAGCGGAGACGGAACGCCCAAAGAAAGAAGACTACAAGTCAACAAGACTACATGACTACAAGTTGTTGGGATGATGTGGTTTTCACAGAAAAAACATTTCGTGTAGTTTCGTGTGGTTTCGTGGAATCTCCAGAACCGGCGCTTCGACAAGCTCAGCGACCTTAGTCTAGGGTCAACAGACAACAGTCAACAGACAACAGACTTCGTGTATGGTGCCTGAGCCTGTCGAAGGCACAACTCTCGGCGCTTCGACAAGCTCAGCGACCTTGATTTAGGATTTCAGGAATTTGGGGTTTATAGGAATTAGAGGGACAGAGGGATTAGAGGTTGATTTCGAGGTGACAAGAGCGTATGTAGAGACGTCACTCCAGTGGAGTCTTTTAAATTGGGGAATAGAGTTTTTTCAACAGAAAAAACATTTCGTGTGGTTTCGTGTGGTTTCGTGGAATCTCCAGAACCGGCGCTTCGACAAGCTCAGCGACCTTGATTTAGGATTTCAGGAATTTGGGGTTTATAGGAATTAGAGGGACAGAGGGGCAGAGGGATTAGAGGGATTAGAGGTGTTTTT
>JAZUCH010000082.1:0-4251 GCA_045639025.1 Bacteroidales bacterium | reverse complement strand
CAAAGGGGCATGCGTTTTCTTATCATTGCGGATGCAAATGCAAGCATTTTTCGCCTAAGAAAAAAAATATAAGCCAATTCGACGGAGGAGAATATGTACAATAAAAACGGTTGCTTTTATTTTCTTAAACTAAACTTGTGGTATAGAATAAGCGATTAAAAGCAACCATTATTTAACGTGAGTTCGATATTTTCAACTTTCAATTACAATTTCACCCATTTCCCCTCTTCAACTTTCAACTTTCCATTTTCAGTTTTCAACTTCCAGATGTAAGTTCCGCTCTTCCATTTCGAGGCGTCTATGTTTGTGACTTCATCTGTAATTATTTGTTGATGAATTATTCTTCCTTGCATATCATAGACCTGCAATGTAGCGTTACGCAAACCTGTTCTTATATTCAAAACATCACCGCCAGGATTAGGATAAGCGATGGCAGCCTTCAAGCCATGGGCATGAGCCCCCTCGATGCTGAGGAAGGTAGAGGCAGGGAATTTGGTGACAAAACCCCATGATTTATCTTTATCTAAATCATTGCCAACACCTACAAGCAACAAATCTTCTTCTTTTGTTAATACTATAGAGTTTGCTGCCATAAAATTTCCATCTTCACCACTTGTATAATACAGCTCTGATATGGTCTCGAAATTTTCGCTAAGATGTTCTATCACAATCCACGAGTCACCATAATAATCTCCAAGATCCCAATTCTGAGCAAAAATCAAAGTATTGTCTTCTTTTAACACAATGCCGTTATTTAACGGTTGCTCCTCTTGTGAATATGATGTGCCTCTATTTATATAATTAACAATGGGTAAAAGATCTGTTGAATTGTCAATATTATCATCTATTTCATATAATCTAGTATCATTAAAATGATAGCTGTTGCAGTTCACTGTAGAACTAGCTACAGATGTTAAATATACTGTGTTATGTTTGCTTCTTACCACTGAAAGGCATTCTAAAGGTGAAAAATGCGGCATTGTGAAGCCTGGTTGATTAATAGCTTTTCTATCAATAAAATTCAAATTCTTGTCGAAATATAAAGCTTCTCCACTTGGACGAAAAGAGAAATTGTAACTATTATACCCTAATGTCTGGTACAAAATATAATGCGAGTCGGTCTCAAGCATACTGTGTCCTCTGTGCAACCAATAACCGCTATCGATACATTCGATTCCTTTCATCTGAATTATTTCACCCTCAAAATTCATCTTGAAAAAAAACATTGAATCATTTTCGGCTTGGTTAGGACTATGAAGAGTTGGACATTTGAAAAAAGAACCGACAATGTCACCATTATTATCTATAAACGATGTAAACAGATACAAACGACCGCAGCTTTCGTTAGGCATCATGGACACCAAAGGGTCATTACTTACACTTTCCGTAGTATCTATAGGAATGTAATGTTCATAACTTTCAACGATATTGAGTTCGTCATCTAATTTGTATAATCCTAATATAGCATCGGTTGGAGGATTTTCGAAGTTCTTGAAGTAATTTTCAGACAATCTTTCATGGTCTGGACTGTATGTCATTAACGTAAATAAATCTCCATCTTTGTTTTCAATAATCTGATTATATGATATTGAACAATATGCAGGACGGAAATAATTGACTCTTGTTAACTCATCACCATCCGCAGAAAGCTTCACTAGCCCTGGATGTGGCACACTAATATGGTCTTCTATAGGTAATGTAAATGGTGAATTAACTATTATACTGCCATCATGCAATTCTATGGCATCCGTAAAACTTCTGCTATAAGGATAATCAGCATAGACATCCATAAAGAACTCCCATTCCTGAGACATCATGCTAACACTACAGAAGAGTGTTAGCATGATTAATAATATTTTTTTCATCCCGAATCATTATTGATGATATGCAACATTTGCATATGTTACAATCAATTTATGCACTCTTGTCATTTGAGCTTTCTCATCAGTACTGCTCACCGTTGCTCAAAGTGATGTCCATTCTATAATAGCCGGCATCATTAATAATAAAGGTGGCATGATCAGGTGTTGATAAGACATTGTCGTTGTCAATGTAAACACCGTTAGAATCCTTGATGACGATATGGGCGATTCCCACATTATCGTTAAAGGTAATTGTTAATACGTGTCCCGTGATATCCGCTGAGATGGATTTGTCACGAACAGATGATGAATTGTTTGAGCGTGCCAACACATCAATTAATCCATCTGCGCTTGCAGTATTAAAGCAAGCGATAAACATAGTTAAGATTAAAACAAATTTTTTCATACAAATTGCGCGTTTAAAATTTCTGCAAATGTACGTTATATGAATTGTTTTTATGGAAAAATCCTTTTAAGATTTTTTAAGGATTCAGTAAATCAATGATTTAAAACTCGTCGCATCTGCTTTTGACAAACGTATTAAGCTCATCGGTGTTGAATATAGTGGCTAATTTCCGTAATCTGTCTTTAACACTTTGGTATTGCACTCCCATCAAAGCGCCGATTTCTTTGTTTTCCATTCCCAAAAGGATTAGACAACAATATATAACATCATTGGTATTAAGGTTAGGATATAGTTGGACAAGCTTTATTGCATAACCATTGAAACATTTATTTACGGAATTTATAAGAATTTCTTTATCATCGTTATTGAGTTGAAATTCCTTATATCTGTTGGTCTCTGCACTCTTAATATAAGTATCTTTTACCGAACTTATCTTGGTGTATATATTTTCGTTTTTAAACTCGTCGATACAATCATTGAAAGTTTTCACCTGTGTTTTATGAGAGTTGTCAACATGCTTTTTTCTGCCATAATTTAAAAGAATCATGAAAGAGAATAGGCATAACACTATAATCATTAAAAGAATCGATGGGAAGTTGTTTTTACCGGTTTCATGTGATAAAGGTCTTTTGTACATATAATCGTTATACAATTTCATTATTTGTGATTTGTGAGATGTTCTGTTAAATTCTTCAATGAGTTCATCTGAATATAGATTCAGAAAATAATTACTATTTTCGACATCTCCTTTTGCAGCATAAATCTTGCTTATATAATTGGCTGCACTTATCTTAGTGTATTTGTTGTCTCTCTTTAAGACTTCTTCAAAATATATCAATGCGGAATCATACACTTCATCTTTATAATACATTTGTGCTAATTGAGTCTTGTAGGCATATTGCTCATCTCCGTTTGCGACAGAAACCAGCTCTTTAATGATTTTGTATGAAGAATCAACGTCGCCATTATGGTGAAGTACTGCAGATATACCTTTCCATGAATCTCTTGTTATGTGGTGATTCGCATTATCTAATGATTCTATTGATTTATTATAAAAAAATAAGGAACTGTCATAATTATCCTCTATGATGTATATATCACCTAATTGCTTATAATAATTCGCGAACGCAATGCTATCGTTTAACGATATAAATATATTTATACATTTTTTGTATGCATCTTTTGCTATGGATGTACAACCTTCATTATGGAACAATTCTCCTAATCTTGTATAAATCAAAGCAAGAAATCTTATCTTTTCGTAATCTTCTTTGTTAAGGTCGCAGGGTCGCAGAGTCTCACGGTCACAGAGTATTTGGGTCGCAGAGTCGGAAAGACAATCACTTTGCGACCTTGCGACTTTGCGGCTTTGCGACCTTTTTTCAGATTTTGAGGTTCTCAGATTCTCAGTTTCAAATTCCATTATCTCCAAAGCAGTCAGATAATGCTCGCAGGCTCCGACAATATCATCACGCTCGGTCAAACCAACGGCGTGGTAGTAGTGCGCGCGAGCGCAGAGGAATTCTATGTCAACAGTCAACGGACAACAGTCAACAGTCCTTGGGTATGCATCACTATTGCACAAAGTCTGTGAGTTGCTTAAATACTGAGATGATTTGTTTTTTCTAAATCTGTGGAAGAAGTCTGTTGTCTGTTGACTGTTGTCTGTTGTCAGCCGAAGGCTATCAAAGAACTCAACGGCGGCTTTCACTTCCTCGAAATTATATTGAGGGAGATAATTCTTATATAAAGAGTCTGCAATATGAATCTGTTTTTCATAATAGTCAACAGACAACGGACAACAGTAAACAGTCATTGGGTATGCATCACTAGTGCACGGAGTCTGTTGTCCGTTGACTGTTGTCCGTTGACAGCCGAAGGCTAAGAGTAATATGAAAAACATCAGTAATCTCATAAATGCAAAAATAACTAAAAAACACATAAAGTCGGCAGAGGGAAACCGAAAATTATTTTTGAAATCAA
>JAZUCH010000081.1:0-27907 GCA_045639025.1 Bacteroidales bacterium | reverse complement strand
GGAACAACAGGGCTCGAACCTGTGACCCCCTGCTTGTAAGGCAGGTGCTCTCCCAGCTGAGCTATGCTCCCATACAAGTCCGTTTAATTCAGTATTGTGCTCCATCCTCGGTTGCCAACGTATGACATTATACTATCTTTCTTCCCCTTTGTCAAGATATTTTTTTCATTTTCTGATAAATTTTTCTAAATGTATATTTTTGTGGTTTATACGACGAATTAAACCAAAGACAAAACCAATAAATGAAGTTATATAAGTTAAATAACAACATAAAATAGTGGCATTATTAAAAGATTAAAAAAATAGTTAAAATTATTGCTAAAGAATATTGAATAATTTAAGGATTTGTATTATAATCAACATTGTAAAATAATGGATTATGTGCTGATTTCTGTATAAGAAAATATAGTACAATAATTTCAAGGAGGACATTATGATAAATCTAAGAAAAGACGCCAAGTATTCTCTTGTCGTTCCCACAAGTATGGGTGTGAGAATTACCCCTACGGAACGCCGTCCTGTTCACGTAAGTGACACTTACTTCATGCAGGCTACCAGTGCAGAAACAAACGTTGCAAACGTAAGTTCTTCTCTCGGACTGCCAGTAAAAGTTTTAACCACTTTTGTTGAGGGTAGCCCCGTTGCTCAGTTCATCAAGAACAGCCTTCGCAGCCGCAACATGGACTTTGAAGGTCCTGAAGTTAAGCAGGGTGGTCCTTGGGGATATCGTCATCAGTTTAATATTGCTGACTCCGGATTTGGAATGCGTGGTCCTCGTGTTTGGAATGACCGTGCAGGCGAAGTCGGAAGAACACTTAATGTAAAGGATTTTGACCTTGATCGTATTTTCGGTGAAGAGGGTGTTCAAATTCTCCATCTGTCAGGTCTTATCGGTGCCCTCTCCCACGATACAGGTATATTCTGTCTTGAACTTGCTCGTGCTGCTAAGAAACACGGCACGGTAATTTCCTTTGACTTAAATTACCGTGCCTCTTTCTGGAAGGATCGTGAAGAAGAACTTCGTGCAATCTTCTGCGAAATTGCTTCTATTTCCGATATCCTCATCGGTAACGAAGAAGACTTCCAACTTGCTCTTGGTATTCAGGGTCCTGAGGCTGGCGGTAAAGACATCGCTTCCAAGATTGATGGCTTCAAGGCTATGATAGAACGTGTTAAGGAAACTTATCCCAACGCTTCACTCTTTGCAACAACTCTCCGTCAGGTAGTTAACGTAAACTCTCATATGTGGGGCGGTATAATGCTTGCTGACGACACATGGAATGTTGTTGAACCTCGTGAAATTCCTGTTATGGACCGTATCGGTGGTGGCGATGGTTTCGTTGGCGGTATGCTTTACGGTGTACTTAAAGGTTGGAATTATGAGGATTGCCTCCACTTCGGTTGGGCAACAGGTGCTCTTGCTACTACCGTTTTGACTGACTACGGCCAGCCAGCAGACGAGGAGCAAGTTTGGAGCATTTGGAATGGCAATGCTCGTGTTAAGAGATAACTAAAATTACTAATTCATATTTGAAAGGAATTTGAAATTATGAAGAAAGCAGATATCGGTCTTATTGGCCTTGCGGTCATGGGCGAAAACCTTGTTATGAATATGGAAAGCAAAGGATTTACCGTTGCTGTTTACAATCGTACTCCTGATAAGGTAGAAAACTTTGTAAATGGTCGTGCTAAAGGAAAGAACATAATTGGTACATACTCTATTGAAGAACTTTGTGCTAATCTTGAAAAGCCCCGCAAAGTAATGATGATGGTAAAGGCAGGTGAACCTGTTGATTCATTTATTGAGCAGGTTATCCCATACCTTGAAGAAGGTGACATAATTATTGACGGCGGTAACTCTCACTTCCCTGACACTATCAGAAGATGTGCATATGTTGAGTCTAAGGGTCTGCTCTATGTCGGTACCGGTGTTTCCGGTGGCGAAGAAGGTGCACTCAAGGGTCCTTCCATGATGCCCGGTGGCTCTCCTGCTGCTTGGCAGTATGTTAAGCCTATTTTCCAGGCTATCTGTGCAAAGGTTGAAGATGGCTCTCCCTGCTGTGACTGGGTTGGCGAAGGCGGTGCTGGACACTTTGTCAAAATGGTACATAACGGCATTGAGTACGGCGATATGCAACTTATCTGTGAAGCATATCAACTTATGCGTGACTACCTCGGTATGACAGCAGACGAAATGCACGAAGTCTTTGCTGCTTGGAACAAGACTGAACTTGACTCCTATCTTATCGAAATCACTCGTGACATTCTTGCATATAAGGATGTTGACGGTGACAATATCGTAAATAAAATCCTTGATACTGCAGGTCAAAAGGGTACCGGCAAGTGGACAGGTATCGCTGCTCTTGACGAAGGTGTACCGCTTACACTTATCGGTGAGGCAGTATTTAGCCGTTGCTTATCTGCAATTAAGGACGAGCGTGTTAAGGCTTCTAAGATTCTTACAGGTCCTGCACCTAAGTTTGAAGGTGACCGCGAGGCATTTATTGAAGATATCCGTAAGGCACTTTTTGCATCCAAGATTATTTCCTACGCTCAGGGATATACTTTAATGGCTGCTGCTGCTAAGACTTATGGCTGGAACTTAAACTACGGCGGTATCGCTCTTATGTGGCGTGGCGGTTGTATCATTCGTAGCGTTTTCCTTGGCAAGATTAAGGATGCATTCGACAAGAATCCTGCTTTGTCAAATCTTCTTCTTGACCCCTACTTTAAGGGTGTTATTGATGATTGTCAAAAGGGTTGGAGAAATGTTTGTGCTACAGCAATGCTCAACGGTATTCCTGTTCCTGCATTCTCTACCGCTCTCGGCTACTACGATGGTTACAGATGTGAAAATCTTCCTGCTAACCTTCTTCAGGCACAGCGTGACTACTTCGGTGCTCATACTTACGAAAGACTTGACCATGCACGTGGCGAATTCTTCCACACTAACTGGACAGGTCACGGCGGCAACACCTCTGCTTCTACATACGTAGTCTAATGAATCATACACAGGGGGCGACTCGTTCGCCCTCTGTGAGTATGTATTTTATATGAAAGGACAACGATTATGATAAATTTGACTCGTGTTTCTGCCTCACCAACAGGATTGACAGATGACGAACTTTACAGTGCTTTAGCGGCATCTATTGCCGATTGCCGTAATGACCTTAAAAAAATTCTTATCATTCCGCCTGACTATACACGTTTTCATTCAGGTGCCGGTAAAATTACGGCTTACTTTTATAAAACTTTGAAGGATACTTGTCAAGTTGATGTACTCCCTGCCCTCGGGACTCACTTTGCTATGACTGAACAGGAGTGTAACGAATTCTTCATGGGCGAAGTTCCTTATGAGCGTCTTATTGTACATAATTGGAAAACTGACGTTATTAAACTTGGCGAAGTACCTGCTGAATTTGTCAGTGAAGTGTCTGAAGGTCTTGTTACTAACGCTATTGACGTTGAAGTCAACAAGGTTCTTATGGATCCGTCCTATGACTTAATTCTTTCTATCGGTCAGGTTGTACCACATGAAGTTGTTGGTATGGCAAATCGTAACAAGAATATTTTTGTTGGTATTGGCGGCAATTCCATGATAAACAATTCCCATATGCTCGGTGCTTTTTATGGTATGGAGCGTATTATGGGTAAGGATCACTCCCCTGTTCGTAAAGTATTTGACTACGCCGAGGAGAAGTTCCTAAAAGATATTCCACTTGTGTATATCCTTACTGTCAATACAGCACCTCAAGGAAACATCTGTATGCATGGTCTTTACATCGGACGTGAGCGTAAGTATTTTGAAATGGCTGTCGCAAAGAGTCAAGAGATGAACTTAAACTTTGTTGATGAGCCATTTAATAAGGTTGTTGTATATCTTGATCCAAGTGAGTTCAAGTCAACATGGCTTGGTAATAAGGCTGTATATCGTACTCGTATGGCGATTGCAGATGGTGGTGAATTGATTGTACTTGCTCCTGGCGTTCGTCAATTTGGTGAAGATCCTGACATTGACGTATTGATTCGCAAGTATGGTTATGCAGGCAGACTCAATGTTCTCGATTACATTAAAGATAATGATGATCTTGCTAATAACCTTTCAACGGCTGCTCACTTAATTCACGGTTCTTCTGACGGACGTTTTTCTATCACGTACTGTACAAAGAACTTAGCAGAAGAAGAAGTTCGTGGTGCAAAGTTTGACTATATGCCGTATGACGAGGCTGTAAAAATCTATAATCCTGAAAAACTTGTAGACGGATACAATACTCTTGAAAATGGCGAAAAAATCTATTACATTTCAAATCCTGCCCTCGGATTGTGGGCTGATAAAAGTAAATTTTAACGGAGGAACAAAACATGGCTATCATTAAAGAAGCAAAGGTAGATAATTTAACTGTAAAAGCATACGAAACCCGTACTGAAATGGGACTTGAGGCTGCTAAGGAAGCCGCCGCTGCTATCAAAAAAGCACTTGCAGAAAAGTCTGAAATTTCAATTATTTTTGCTGCTGCACCCTCTCAAAACGAGTTCCTTGCTAGCATTATCGCTGACAAGGATATTGACTGGACAAGAGTAAATGCGTGCCACATGGACGAATATGTTAAACTTGACCCTGATGCACCTCAAGGTTTTGGCAATTTCCTTCGTGACAGAATTTTCTCTAAAGTTCCATTTAAGTCCGTTTCTTATTTGAACGGCAATGCTGATGATATTGATGGAGAGTGTGAGCGTTATTCAAAACTTGTTAAAGATGGCGTTGATTTCGTTATGATGGGCATAGGTGAAAATGGTCATATCGCATTCAACGATCCTCACGTTGCATTCTTCAACGATCCAAAGGCTGTAAAAGTAGTTGAACTTGATCAAAAGTGCCGTCAGCAACAGGTAAATGATGGTTGTTTCAAGACAATTGACGAAGTTCCAACCCATGCACTTACTCTTACAATTCCAACATTGTTTGCAGGCAAGCAACTTTTCTGTATGGTTCCTGCTCCCACTAAGGCTGATGCAGTTTACAACACTATCATGGGCCCAATCGAAGAAAAATGCCCCGCTTCAATACTTCGCCGTCACGCAAACGCTACACTTTACATTGAAAAAGACAGTGCTGCTAAGTGGCTTGCAAAGTAAGATTAAATATTTATATAAAAAAGAGATGTCTATAGACATCTCTTTTTTGCACTAATTGTAGGTTTATGTAATACTATTTCATAAACCTATTTCATCTAAAAACACTTTAATATCTTCTGCTTGTGAATTAGATAAATTCCAACTACGTCTAAGCATCACCCTTGTTCTTGGTGAAATGCCTCGTATAACAACTTCAATCCATCTGCGAATTTGCATTATTGGAATTGTCCATTTATATTTCTGAGCAATCGGATACATTTTCTGAATTTTTTTACTTGATAGAAATATCATTGACATTATATAGCGACACTTACCACCTTTTTTTAGTTGCTGTACCTTCGCAGTGTTCTCAAGGCTACCGTGAGCACCACCACTTATAATAAATTTTTCTGTCTTCTCAGTTACTGGATTATGTGTTTTATTTTCAAACCAAACTTTACTCAATTCCCTGGCAACATTTGCAAATACCAATAATCCACCATCTGATAACAGATTATTTCTCTTATCTACATCGACGCCATCAATTTTATCCAATATCCATAAATCAATAAACGGACGTATCCCACATCCTCCAACATCAAAATGTTTTGCCATATGGGCAATATGATAGAAATAAAACATTTCATCGTACATTTCATAGAAGTATGAGAAATTTTCCTTAACTTTAACATAATCCCAGACATTATTAAGAATTTCAAGTGCCGATTGGTTTGTTCTGCCTTCTTCAACTAATGTAAAATGCAATTCAAGATGAACGCCGTTTTTTGAAGATAGTGCAACATCATGTGAACCTGTGCCATTTAATGAATATTTCAGATTATCACAAAGATATTGCGTTGCCCTGTCTAAATCCTCATTGTTAATAAGAATGTCAATGTCACAACTTGTTCGCATCCACGGTTCAGGATAATAACTTTTCAAAACTGAACCTTTTAACGGAATAAAACGAATTTTTGCATCTTCAAGTGCCTGACATATCTTCAAAAACTCAGCATTGATTTTTTCATAACGATATACAGCAGAGTAAGTAAATTTGTAAACTTCGTGATTTTTCTTTGCATCGACTAATTTGTTGTTTATAAGTCCAAGCCCTACAAGATGTGCTATATCGTGTTTTGATGCTAACTCTTTTACTTTCAGAAACGATTCATCTGTAACAAGGAGTTTATCGCTATCGCTCATTTGATTGCCTTGAATTGCACAACGCAATATCGAAAACAATATATAATTTATATCCTTCTGCATAGGAAACTTTTCTCCTTAATCTCGTTAAAGAAATTATTCAATACGCTAGCCATTTCCACTGTAAATATCAATGAAAAATTATAATCTGTATGTGCCTGGCAAATCACAGCATTTGCGGGTATCAAAAATTATTTTACCCTGAAGTTTGTCCATATTTTCCTTAATATGATTATGATTTACCATAATTACAACGAGGTCGGTATCTTCAAGAAATTTATCAAAATCGTGATATTGGTTTGGAACAATATCATTATCAAAATAAGGGTCATAAGACTTAATTGGTGCTGCAAGATGTCGTTCCTGACTCTCTAAAAGTTGGATAGTTGGAGATTCACGAGGGTCATCAACGTTTTCTTTATAAGAAAGACCATACAAACCTACACGAGAGAAGTCTGTAATATTGTTTTCTTTCATAATCTCGTGGATTCTGTTGAGAACAAAATCAGGCATACCATCATTTGTTTTCATAGATTCATCAATTACTTTAGCAAGGCTTGGATAGTCGCCCACAAGGAACCATGGGTCAACAGAAATACAATGACCTCCAACGCCGGGACCAGGCTGTAAGATATTTACACGAGGATGCATATTACAAATTTTAATAATTTCATATACATCCATATTATCATGGCGACAAATCTTTGCAAGTTCATTTGCAAATGCAATATTGACTGCTCGGAAAGTATTTTCAACAACCTTTGTCATTTCAGCAGTACGAATATCAGTTACAACAATCTCGCCCTGACAAAAAGATGCGTAAATACTCTTGATTTTTTCACCTACTGCCTTGTCATCTGCTCCAATAGTGCGATTGTTGTGAAGAAGTTCATACACCATGTTTCCGGGGATAATTCTTTCGGGAGCATGGACAAGATTAATATCCTCACCAATAACAAATCCATTACCTTCAATCACAGGACGAACATATTTATCTATTGTGCCTGGGGACACAGTTGATTCAATAACAACTGTCGCTCCTTTGGGACATACTCCCATAATTGATTTAACTGCAGAAACAACATAACAAGCATCTACCTTTTTAGAAAACTTGTCATAAGGAGTAGGCACAGAAACAATATATGTATCTGTCACTTGATACTCAGTTGAAAACTTAATGCCTGCTTTTACAGCATTAGCAAAAAGTTCATCGAGTCCATCTTCTTTGAATGTTGTTTTGCCTGCGTTTAGCGTTGCAACAAGTTCCTTGTTGTAGTCTGTTCCAACAATTTCGACTCCGTGTGATGCCATCATAAGAGCCGTTGGAAGTCCGATGTAGCCAAGTCCAATTACATTAATCATTTTCACTTTTTCCTTTGTTTAACTCATTCCAAATGAGTATTATTTTTTTATATATTAAACAAAAATATATAACTAACCATATAATACCAAGTACTATAGCTAATACTATAGTATTAATTTGCAAAACTTTTTGCAAAAGTTGTTGAAGAACAAAAAATATTCCTCCCAATATAATATTAATAAATAAAATGCTGAGCATTGTTCTAATAGGGTAAATGTCCGTAAAGCATACCCCTATATGTTTACAAGTTAATAATAATTGGTATACATTCATAACTGCCACAGAAACTAAAGTTGCTATTGCCGGTCCTATTAATCCAAACAACTTGTATAACAGCAAATCCAATACCAAATTTATCATCATAGTGGCAATGGAAGCCTTAAGAATAGTTTTTGTTTTTCCTAAAGCATTTAAGACCATGCCATAATATGTAACTCTAAATAACAACACAAGTGAATATATTCGGAATATCCATACTCCAGGTAAATACTTATCTGAATATAATAAACTTATTACCTGTGGTGCAAATACAAACAAAGCAGAAACACAAAAAGAAATTATATAAAAAGATAGTACTATTGATTTTTTCCATAAATTTGCAGTGCCTTGATAATCATTAGTAGTTACTTTCCTAACAACAAAAGGCATTACGACAGAAGAAATAGAAGTTGAAAAAATATATATTGGAAGTTCTTTAGCGGCGTTAGTATATATAGCAAAAGTATCAGTATCAACAAGACCTCCAACAATAAGTTTGTCCATCTCGGTGTTAATTGAACTAACAAGTGATGCTAAAGCCATTGGTATGGCAAATTTCAAAATCAAAACCACATAGTCTTTTTTTAGTCCAAAAGGAACTATTCCGATAATTCCTCGAATCCACAGGAAAACAGAGAATCCGAACATTACCTCTACAAACACATATATTATCATGTATTGATAGAAAGTCAAATTCAAAAGGATTGTAAGTATTATTTCAGACAAAACAATGATACTGTGTCCGACTTTAAAAAACAAAAGATATTTTGTTTTTTTGAAAGCAATAAAAAACCTATCTGTTCCGCTCGTCAAAATATGCGATAATGGATAGAACAAAAAAACAAACCAATAATTATACAATAGAAAATTGCCGTAGTATCTCTGAATAATCGGTAACAATATAAGAGAAATTATTCCACCGACTGCCCCAATTATTGTTATAATTGAATAATAACTTTTTACAAACTTCTCTCGCTCAATATCTGACTCGCATTTCCCTAAAAAGTAATTTATGCACTGAGAAAAACCGGCGGAAAAAAAAGTAATAATAATTGTACAGACAACCATTACTTGCGAATATGTACCATACTCACCTAATGTTCTAAATCTTGAAAGAAGCATTGCATTAATCATATTGACACCCAAAGTCATAAATTGGGTAAATGTAAGAATAAATGAATCTTTTGCAATGTTATTTTTTGACAAACGTAAATCACCTCCAACAATTATTCATATATCCTACACTTTGGCATTTTTAATTAGTTGTAACTCTTTTTCAAATCTTTCATCCCATGATACTAATAGTTTTTGGGATGTTGCAATCGCATTTCTTCTTATTGTGTCAACTTCAATCTCATTTTTGATCAATTTTTCAGCAATGTCTGCTGCCTCATCAATAGAATTTACCAAAAATCCATTATTCCCATTCTCTATAAATCCATCAAGAGAACCATCATTTAACGAAAGAATAACTGCACCCACACCGAGTAATTCATGAAAAACATTTCCCATATTCGTTGTATCCTGAAACAAGGCACAAACTTTAGATTTCATTGCCAAATACAAAAAATCTTCTCTTGCCATAGAGCCTCTAAATTCAACATCATCATTAAGCCCATACCTATCTATCATTTCAACTAATTCTTGTTTCCATGAGAAACTATCTGGTGGACAATTTCCAACAAGTAAAAGTTTCGATTTAATGCCTCTTTCTTTTAATCTTTTAATCAATTCTATTGCTCTATCATGTCGCTTCCATCTTGTTATTGTTGCAACATACATAATATCATTTTCTGACATTGTACCTTGTAAAGCAATTCTTCTTTGTTCATCAACAATAATTCTATCAAGTCCATTTACCCAATAATGAAAGTCATAAAAAGTCTTATCTTTGCAAAACTTATTATAAGAATCATTACCATTTGAGCCATCGTTGGTTGTCAATAAAAACGCCTTTGGCACATTGTATGCTTTAATCTCTTCGTTCATAAAAAATTGAGTTTTTCTCAATCCGTTTTTCTTTAAGTAACTCCATAAAAATGTTCCAAAAAACCGCATTCCGCAAGGAATTCTATGTTTATTTGCATATTCATTAACACAAACAGTTTCTGGAGTCATCGCATATATGAAATCATATTGATTGTCTTTTACAAGTTTGTCAACAGTGCGAATAATCTGTCTATGCAAAAAAGTGTTCTTTGTGTACCTATTAAGGCGTTCTTTTTTTATAATTATGTCTTTAATTTGTTCTCTTTTTATGTAGGACAACAACGATTCTTGCTGCAACAAGGATGCGTCCTCTTCAACAGTTGAAATGAAAACATAATCAATATCTAAACCATGTTCAGTAAAATACTTCATTGCTTTCAGAAATCCTGGCATACCCTTTGCACAATCACCGTCTTTTTGAATGGCATCTCGCACAGCAGAAAACAACCAAGACACAATCAGCACCTTCATAAGACTTTATTTTCCTTTCTGTACTTTTTAACAACCGCCGGATTCCCTGCTACAATCGCCCAATCAGGAACATCTTTTGTAACAACTGAACCCGCACCAATAATACAATGATTTCCTATGTGTACGCCAGGAAGAATAATAACCCTTCCACCTATCCACACATCATTCCCAATATATACAGGTTTTTCCGCTTGAAAACCTTGTCCTCTCATAGTGGTAGTAACGTCATTGAATTTGTGATTCCAAGTATAAATAATGCAATCAGGTCCCATCATTACATCGCTACCTATGTAAGTTGTTCCACTAATGTGAGCGTTAATTCCAATTCCAGAATTATCGCCTAATTGAACTTTAGAAGAAAATATTGCACCTTTTTCAATATTGACATTTTTTCCACATTTTTCTAAAATCAATTTGCCACAAAGTGCTCTAAACTTTTTTTGACCGACATTGATATAAGAATACGAAACAGGTAAATGCTTAGCAAAAACGTTGTATAATAAAATACCTAATATCTTTTTTAATCGCATACCGTATTTACCCCCACACTTGTCCCCACTTTCAACTCCCGTGATAATATGACAATAAGTGAAATATATAACCACAAACTATCATAAGTCAAAATACCGATTGCAAGCATACGAAATAGCAGGGCAATAATAGGTATCCACATAGCAGGTCTTGTTATAATTTTTCCTACAGAACTTTTCAATGCGGCAATAAATATACCACTACCAACAATTCCTAAATAAAACAGACTCTCTAAGTAAGTATTATGAGCACCTTTATTTCCTTCTAATATTGTTTTCAGTCCATTCCCCAAAAATAAAATTTTAGTATCATTGAAAATTGCCTCTACATACACTTTCCAAATATCTGTGCGTCCTGTTGTGATACTTTCAATTGATGAACCACTATCAGTTACAAATCGGTAAAAATAAGTGTTTAAGTAGTCAAATGCAAAGAAATAGGCTATCGCTCCGCCGATAATTAAAATCATAAGAAACTTTGTGAATTTGCCCACGCCTTGCTTTATAGACAAGAAAAACCAAAATCCTATTAGTAAAATCAATGCAAAGAGAAAAGATTTACTTACTGACATAATTCCAAAAACAGATAATGTTATTAAAACTACAGTGAAAGATTTTGGTGCTTTTTTGTAATACATCATAACAATAATTACAGATAATAAAACAATTATATCCAAAGTATAATAATTGGGATTGCCCTGTAAGCCGGAAAAACGTGAAGCATAGTTATCGGTGTCAAGTTTAAGAATTGTATTATGTACAAACATATTAACTATGTAGAATGAATCCTTAAATAATGCTAATGTGGAGGCTCCAACAATTCCAAGAGAATAAGATATAATTGCAGTTTTTGTATCAACTTCAACTTTCTGTAAATAATATACCATTGCTAATCCGGCAATAATTGTCACTATAGTAGTTAATTGACCCAGTCCGGAAAACAGAAGACAATACAACACAAGTATAATCAACGATACAAGCATATTACTATGAATAGATTTAATTGTTAGAAGCATTTTTAGAACGACTAAGAAAAACAGTAATGTGAAAAAACTCATGCCATCAACATGTGTTTTTAATATAGATGAAAATGGAAGTAAGAACAATAAAAGTGAAAAACAATGTGAAACACTACTAAACAAAAATACCGCAAAACTTACACCTGCAAATACATAAAACATATTGTTATTTACTGCTCTTCCTAAAATAAGAACTGCAAAAAGCAAGCAGATATAAACTACATACTTAATACTATCTTTACTTGTAGATATACTTGATTTGGAAATATAGTTAGAAGTAGCCATTCCCTTTACAAACTCTCCTTATACCATTGAATTGCTTCATTTAATCCGGAAGCAAAATCATACTCCGGACTATAACCCAAGAGTCTTTTTGCTTTTGATATATCAGCATTACTATGCTTAATGTCACCTTTTCTGTCCGGGCCAAAATTGGGTTGTATATCTTTTCCCAGGGCTTTTGTAAGAGAATAATAAATATCAATAAGATACTCTCTACCCCCATAAGCAATATTAAACGCCTCTCCTGCAACTTCATGAGGAGCAAGACACGCTTTAAGATTTGCCTCAATTACATTTTCAATATAGGTGAAATCCCTACTCTGCTTTCCATCTCCGTTGATAGTAGGTTGCTCGTTATTTAATAGCATTTTAATAAACTTTGGGATTACTGCAGCGTATGCTCCGTTAGGATCTTGCCTACGACCAAAGACATTAAAATATCTAAGCCCATAAGTATCAAGTCCGTAATGCATTGTGTATTGCTTTGCCCATTCTTCATCGCAACGCTTTGTCAATGCATACGGCGATAATAAGTTTCCCTCTTTTCCCTCTGTTTTAGGTAAGTTAGGTTCATCTCCATATACAGATGAACTGGAAGCATATACAAATTTCTTTACACCCTTTTGCCTTGCCGCTTCCAGCATATTTAATGTTCCTTGAATATTGTTTGCACAGTAGAACAAAGGCATTTCAATAGAACGAGGAACACTCCCCCATGCCGCTTGATTCAGCACATAATCAACGCTCTCGCAGGCTTTCAAGCAAATCTCATAATCTTTGATATCACCTTTAATAAATTCGTAGTTTGAATTAGATAAAAACATATTGACATTTTCTTGTTTTCCCGTTGATAAATCATCTAAACAACGAACTCTATATCCTAATTTGAGAATTGCTTCACATAAATTAGAACCGATGAATCCTGCTCCGCCAGTTACAAGGAACAAACTATTTTCTGGAAAATTTATATCTGAATATCCCATAGTGTTCTCCCTTTAATTATAATCTCCAATAACAGTATCCTGCATTTTCATACTCTTTGCGATTAAAAATGCCCTTAATATCAAGAAGCACTTTCTTCCCTTGTCCAAACATTGCATCAATTTTACCCATTGTAAACTTAGTAAATTCATCATGTGCAACAGCAAGAATGACCGCATCCATATTCTTAACCTTCGAAATATCAGTAAACTTTACATGATAAAGACGCTCTGCTTCATCCGTATCTGCAACAGGATCTGCAATCACAGGTTCAATGCTATATTCACGCAGTTCCTTAACTATATCAAATACTTTTGAGTTTCTCGTATCAGGACAGTTTTCCTTAAAAGTAAAACCGAGAATAGCAACCTTTGCATTCTTCACTGCCTTATCGGAAGAAATCAAGTTCTTTACGCAGTTTTCAGCCACATAGGCACCCATATCGTCGTTAATACGTCTGCCTGCAAGAATGATTTGGGAATGATACCCAAGCATTTCTGCTTTGTATGTAAGATAATAAGGGTCAACTCCAATACAGTGACCACCAACAAGACCTGGAAAGAATTTTAGGAAGTTCCATTTGGTTCCTGCCGCTTCCAAAACCGCCTTAGTATCAATGCCCATCTTATTGAAGATGATAGAAAGTTCATTCATAAATGCAATATTGATGTCACGCTGACTGTTTTCAATTACCTTTGCAGCCTCTGCAACCTTAATGGATTCCGCACAATGAACACCAGCATCAACTACAATTTCATATACCTTGGCAACGCAGTCCAGTGTTTCTTTATCCATGCCTGAAACAATCTTAGTGATGGTGCTCAAACGGTGCACTTTATCGCCCGGATTAATTCTTTCCGGAGAGTATCCAATCTTGAAGTCAGTGCCACATTTCAAGCCAGACTCCTTTTCCAAAATAGGAACACATACTTCTTCAGTTACACCCGGATATACCGTAGATTCAAACACAACAACAGAACCCTTGGTAAGATTTCGACCAAGAATACGAGATGCACCCTCTACTGGAGTAAGGTCAGGAGTATGGTCATCATTAACAGGAGTAGGAACTGCTACAATATGAAACTTTGCACGGCGAAGGTCTGTTTCATCTGATGTAAACTCTACTGTGGTATTCTTAATAACCTCATCGCCAACTTCGTGAGTTGGATCAATACCAGATTTATAGGTTTCGATTTTCGCCTTGTTTAAGTCAAAGCCAATAACATTGACATTACGATTTGCAAATTCAATTGCAATAGGCATACCTACATATCCAAGACCAACAAGTGATATTTTTTCTTCTTTTCTAATTATTTTTTCATATAGGTTGTTCATTGTATATTTACTCCGTTTACAATTTCTGTTGCTTTTATTAAGTGTGAAGATGAATCATTTTCGCTAATAATCTTAGCAGGTACACCGCCAACGGTAACACCGTCGGGCACATCATTTGTAACCACAGCATTTGCACCTATAACAGAGTTGTTTCCAATTTTTACCGAACCAATTATCTTTGCTCCAGGTCCGATATAAACATTATCTCCAATCGTTGCAGCAATAGTCTCACCGCCATTGGCTCCAATATTCACTCCTGCGTGTATTCTTAAATTTTTCCCGATACTGCAACCATTAGAAATAATTATTGTTCCATAATGAACAATTGCAAGTCCAGGGCCAATAGTATTACACGGAATGGAAAACCCAAGTTTGAGAGATAATTTATGAAACATAAATCGGTAGTAGTATTTACGAATTCCTCCCCGATTTTTATAGAAGTCCAATTTTCTCATTAAAATCTGGAATTTCCATATTTCATCGCCAAAAATAGAGGGCTTTTTACACTGCTTTCCCAATGCAATTTTGTCACATTCAAGGAAGTACCTCAATTCATTTTTATCTTTAATCATTTTATCTTCCTTCGTTCAATCAATTCATTGAAAATAAGATTTAGACTGTTTGTCGTTGCCTCTTTAGAAAAATCCAATACACGAACAGATGACAGTTTGGCGTACTTTCTTCTGCACTCTGGGTTAGACAATAATTCCGTAATGGCACGAGCCAACTCAGATATAGAATTAGAATTATCAGAATCATAAAATGTCGGTGTTATAATTCCATAATCACATTCTGCATATTTATCTTTTACTGCAAAATAATCAGAATCTTTCCGTAAAATCTCCGCAGGACCTGAAAAGCAATTTGCAGCGATAACCGGCAATCCCAACGCCATCGCTTCCGCTAAAACATTTGGGAAGCCTTCACTTAAAGACGAAAGAACATAACAACTGCATTTAGCCATATATTTATATGGATTTTTCTGAAATCCTGTGAAGTATACGTGGTCTGATAAATTATTCTTTTTAATAATATCAAGATACCGTTCTTTATAATCTCCGTCACCAACTAATACAAGTCCAATGTCAGAATTATTTTTTCTTGCAATAGAAATACTTTTAAGCAAATACTCAAAACCCTTTTCCCTACAAAAACGGCCGACTGAAACTACGGTATTTGGATGTAAATGAAGAAACTCCATGAATGAGGCTTCAACGCTTTTTTCAGATTGTTGCTGAATTTCCGATAAATCTATATAGTTATATACAGCATACACCCTATCTGAATGTTCAGGGTGCTTTGACAGATAGAATTGCTTTGTGTATTCAGAATTACAAATCATAGCATCCGAGTTATTCAACGCCTTACAATAAACATCATATTTTTCTGACATTCCACCAAAATCTCTTGCGGAAACAATTTTTGTCACATCATATTTGTACAAGGTTTGGCGATTACTTATTCCAGTAAAGGTATATAGTATATCAATTTGTTTTTTCTTTATAAGTTTTCGCAATTTAACATCTCTTAAAAATGTGTTGAATATCTTACCGATAATTGTCTTTTTAGGTGGTAAGTTAAAATCTACGAGTTCACCTGAATATGAATATTTAATTTGAGATGCATCATATAATGCAACACAAACATTGTGTTTATCACAAATTGTCTTTGATATATTGGCTACACTTCTTTCTGTTCCACCAATATTCAAAGATTCTTTTAAGATACAAATATTCATTCTTTTCTCCTACGTTCCATATTACCTTTGCTCAAACAGAATTTCATCCAAGGTTACAAATTTAATATCATTTGCTTGATATTTCTTATATATTGATTTTGAAGAAACAAACTCGTATTCCTTTACCCTTTCAGTTGAAATATTTCCAAAATACGGACTTTCTGCACTAATTGCAGGATGAAATACAACCTCAATATAGTCCCTACCGTCCTTTTTCAATGCATTTAATAAAATATCACCCTCAGTTTTACTAACTTTATCAAAACTAACAACACGTGCTGTAGGCATGGCAAATGATTTTCGAATCTTTTGAAACCAAAGTTGAAAAAAGTTTTTAACTAAAAACTCTCGTAATTCTCTTTTTATTCCAAGACCAATTTTATCAAAGTAAACCCTTTGAAATGTTCTCGTTGCCTTAATACCATGTCTTTTTGCAATCTTTTCAAAAACCTTAAACGATTTAGTATGCAACGATGAATTCTCGTGTGTATTCCAATAATCCGGTTTTCCGCAAGTCTGCTCAAACAGAGCATACTGTGCTTCCAGTTCTTTCTCAAGGTCAGATGGTGAAATTAAGCCTTTGCTATATTTCTTCTTAAAAACACCAATAGTCCAAAATACACCCTTATCGTCAACTAGAGTCGGTATTTCTTCAGGTTTTAAGATAGGCTTTCCGGTAGTCACATTCCAATGAATGCCAACAGAAATATGTGGATAGCGATCTCGTAAAGTCGACGCATTATGTAAAGATTCCATATTCAGCATTACATTTGTTGTTGTAATTATGCCATTATCTATTCCTGCGTCAATTGCTTTATCGACAACAGCACACATTCCATAATCATCTGCAGTGACAATCAGTTTTTGCATATCGCACCCCTATATTTCCTTAAACTCTTTTATACCTTGCTTCATAAGTTTGCATATTTTTATAAAGTTGTACTCTTTGCTGATATTCTTCATACCAAACGCAAAATAATAGACCAACAAATTTTTCATTATTGGAAAAGCATTTGCAATCAGAATACCTTTATCAATAAAATATTTATCAGTGTATCCGTGAAACCAAGACGATTCCTCTTGCTTTACCTTTGCTATTACTATCGGTGAAAAATACATCCTAAGCCCCTTACGAAAGGCATCACGAATGAATAATGAGTCCTCACCAGAACTATATTTTGCACCGCCACCGTATAGTGTTGAAAAGGACAGGCACGACTTATCTATCGCACCTTTTCGCATAGCAACACGGGCTGTTCCATAACGCATGCAATTCCATAAATGAATTTTCTTAAACTTACCGTTTTCTTTACGAGCAGGAGTAAATCTGTTCAAGTATTCAAGATTGAATACAATAATATCGGCTTTTGGACACTTCTTAAAAGCATCCTCAACAATTTGTGCATATCCATCTACATATATCATATCCTGGTCAGAACACATTAGAAATTTACCGCTTGCATTCATAAGTGCTTTATTTCGGTTTTTCCCAACGCCCCTGTCAGACGATGAAATCAATTCAACCTTACTTCCATCTGATTCTGTATATATTTTGTATGAATACTCATCACATTGGTTTGCAAGTATCGCATCTGTTTGTAAATTCATTTCTTTATACAAAGAATCATCTTTTTGATGCATACAGGCAACCAAAACTTGAACATTACTCATATTTTAATCCTCTATAAAACATACTTTGCCGGAAATTTTGGTTCTGTTTTTATATACACTTTATAATCCTTTTCTGTATCCCATACACTTGCGTGCTGTTCTCTGCGAATTTGCTCAATATTTGGAATTTTCATATAATTTCCAAATCTCTCGCTCAAAAATTCTTCTACGCCCACAGGTACGTTTAAGGTTACATTTTCAAATAGTACACGCTTTGTTTTTTCAAACCATTCTCGTTTGTACGTACCATTTTTGTATTTTGCTTTACCAAGATAGTTGCAATACAATGATGTTTTTTTATTTCGATACTTATATACCTGTTTCAAACCATGCTTAATAAGAAACAGTCTTGGAAAACACTTAAGAACTCGTAAAACCGTCTTTAGTGCGAAACCATATCTTGATAAATCTCTGACAGATTGTGCTTTTGCTACAACATATTTAGCCCATATATATTGATGCTTTCGCTGTATTATATTATCCGGACAACTGTGTAGTATAAAAATATCCAAATACACATTGTGGGAAATTTCATAGTCTGTCAAACATTCTTCTATATAGGTCGTATTCTTTGCTCGAACCTTTCCAATGGTAACCATATTATCAAAATGTCCGAACGGTTCCAGAAAAAATTTGTCCTTGTCACCTTTTTCGTTAAAAACTTTTACAAATTTCTCATAGTTATCTGGAGTCATAAAAAAGTCTAAATCATCATCCCACGGAATAAATCCACCATGTCTGATTGCACCCAATGCAGAGCCACCCATAAGACAATACTGAATTGAGTTTTCCTCGCATAGTTTATCTACATAAACTGCAATTTCCAATATTTTATCTTGTAGTTTTTTAATACCCCAATCGTCCTGAGTATAATTCCTCATATAAGAATACATCTTATTTCCCTCGCATCTTTCTTATAAGCGTTCTTGCTATCGGTGGGATTAACCAATACATTTTATGTAAAAATCCACATTCAAAGTAGTTACGTGCTGTTACCTCATATCCTTTATCGGCTAACTCATTTATTATCAAATCTCTTTTCTGTGGTTTTTCTGTCTTATGTGTCAGGCAATGATTTGAGTCAATTCCATATTGAACAGGAAACTCTTTACTAATCGTTTTCTCTTTTATAGCATTAAAAGCATCTCTGCCCTTTTGGGAATTTGTAATAATCATCGAAACGCCGGCATCAACATTACCGTGGAAATCATATTTTTCTATTCCCCAAAAATCAGCAAGGGTTATGTCCGATACACGCTCAACTGTTGCATATTGACAATCATAACATCCGTTACGGAAAATCAAATAATTCTTAAATGCGTTATAGAACGAAGAGTTTGTGTATATTCCGTTTATCTTTTTGGTCTTTCCGTTTTTTGTCAACTGATACGAATATCCATGTGCGTGGCGATACCTATTGTCCTTGACTCTAAAAGAAAAATCAGATACTTTTCCCTGATGTTTCTTCTCAAGAGATTCAATATAGTCATCAAACACCTTTTGTGAGGGAACTCCATGGCAAACAAAATCTGCCGTAAATAAATTATCTCTCACGCTTTTTGGTATTGAATTGATAAGTGCAGACACTTGACATGGTGTACCACAGAAAAAAACTTTCTTGCCATTTTTCAACAGTTCCTTTATCTGTGAGTAAATACCCGTTGTATCAGACTGCACATATTTGGATTTCAAAAGAGGTTTAATATCTTCTTTAGAATTTATAATATGGTGTTTTAATTTAGTGTTCTCAAAAACTGCACCTGAAACAAAATAGTTCTGTTCAAGAAAATAAAGTGCCAGCAATTGAAATATTCCACCGGAAGAACCGTCATTATGTGTAACATTGTCAACCGCGTATGCGGCAAATAAATGTTTTTCATCATTATGCTTTTCATGGTTTTCCAGTGGACATACATCATAGCATTTTCCACATGACACACATTTTGATATGTCAATATCAGAATAAGCAAAACCATCTTTTCCTATTATCCTTGAAATGCACTTTGTAACGCATGCATCAACACACGCCATACAGCCGGTACATTTTTGGTTAAGGTCCTTTATACTATCAATTCTTTTCATCGCTTGTCAGATTGCTCACGGATTAGAGTTGAACTTATTCCTTCTGTATGTGGCAAGAATACAACATCTACTCCAACCTCGGCGAATTTCTTTTCTATCTCATTATACATCTCGCTGCCTTTCCAATCACTGCCATGGAACAAAGCATCGAACTTTAATTCTTTATATGCATCCATCTTATTCATTGAGGTTTGTGGTACAACCTTGTCAACATATTTTATTGCTTCCACAATAGCACATCGTTCTTCAAACTTAATAACAGGTCTTTTATGTTTATAACTTTCAACTGTTTCATCTGTGGAAACTCCAACAATTAAATAATCACATTTCTCTTTTGCTCTTCGTAAGATGTTTAAGTGCCCAATATGAAACATATCAAAAACACCTGTGGTATAACCGATTTTGTATTTTTTATTTTCCATATTTCCCTCCAAAATTCTTTATATTAGTCTTTTCTAAATTCCTTTTTAAAGAGTTTAGTAATTCCTATCATTGTACCCAAACCATAAGAAATATGAAAAATAGGAAATAAAACGAGTAAAGCAAAAAACTCTTTGACTGATTTTGATTTTTTAACAGAAAAAAGTATGTCCAAGAAAAGATAAAGAAAGATTTCAATACTTAACATTTGCCAAAAAAACGAATGAATAAATCCAAATAAAGAAAGTCCCAAAATTGATAAAACAAATAAAAATGGAATAAAGTGCCTTAATCCCATCGCACCAGGGCATAATTTTGTTGCAATAACATTCCACAAACCATTTTGTATTGCCATATCAACTATACCTTTTATTGAATCTCTACAATAATATGAAAAATGAATATCGTTTGAAAGATATATTTTTCCGCCATTCTTTCTTATACGAAAATTCATTTCATTATCCTCGCTTCTGGCCAAACGTTCATCATAACCGCCATATTTTGAGAAAACTTCTTTTTTATATGCACCAAAAGGAACAGTATCAACATATCCGCTTTTACCATTAGTTCTAAATTGTGAATTACCCACTCCAAATTTAGATGAAAGCATCTTTGCAATTGCATTTCCCATAAAACCGTTTGATTTTGTCTCCGCAACTCCACCAACATTTTCAGCATCAGTAGTTTCCAAATAGTATACACATTTTGAAATGTAATCAGTTGCGTAATCCGAATGTGCATCCATGCGAAAAATATATTTTCCTCTTGAATTTTCAATACCAATATTCATAGCATACGGAACTATTCTGTTAGGATTATTAAAAATTCTAATTAACGAGGGATGCGTCTCTTTATATCTGTTTATAATTTCAACTGTCTTATCAGTTGAGCATCCATCTATAAATATCAATTCTATTTTCTCTATCGAAAAATCTTGACAAAGCAAGGAGTCAATACATTTTCCAATAAAACGCTCTTCATTGTAAACCGGTAAAACAACTGAAACTATAATTTCTGTCATATTTTAGTTTCCTCTTTTTCATCAATTGCTTTAAAACTTTCTTTATATTCCTTACCTAATACCGCAAAGACAGTCATAAACATAAGTTTAATATCGTACCAAAATGAAAACTGCTCTATCTGTTTTAAGTTATAATACATCTTTGCAGGCAGTATCTGTTCCACATAAACCTTGTCAACATCTTCCACACCATCAAGAAGTTTTGCCTCATCTTTATACAAGATACTTGCCAAACTTGTGACACCTGCAGGAAGTAATAAAGTTGCCATCATTTCAGGTGTGTACAGGTCAACATACTTAGGAGACTCAGCACGGACAGACACAAACGTCATAGTGCCACGCCACACGTCTAACAGTTGGCTAACTTCATCTAAACGACAGTCTCTTATAATTTTACCGACCCTTGTAACACGCTTGTCTTGATTTACAGTAATCTGAGAACCTTTGTCAGCATCCTGACACATAGAGCGGAACTTGAAAATGCGAAATTTCTTGTTATATTGAGTGACACGTGCCTGTCTAAAAAAGACAGGACCTTTACTATCAACTTTAATTGCTATTGCCAATATTAAAAACAGAGGTGACAGAACAACGAGTAAGATGGAAGAAACAACAATATCAAATACTCGCTTAAAGAAAAGAGTGACTTGTTTTTTTCTCAAAATATCGTAATACTTACGAACTTCATCTGTCTGCATCTCAGTAGGCAGATTTTCCCATTTTCTTAACATCATTTTATGTATTCGCTCACAATTTCCTTATAATTTTCAGCCACATAAGCAACATCTTCGTCAGTTAAACGAGTGTATAACGGTAAAGTTATCTCATTTGCAAAATAGTTATAGGCGTTAGGGTAATCTTCGATTCTAAATCCGAGATTTTTATATGCAGTATGCATAGGAAGTGGCTTAAAGTGAACATTACAAGCAATTCCACGTTCAGCCATTTTAGTAATTATCTCATTCCTCTGTTCAAGAGAAATGTGCGGTACTCTTGTAATGTACAAGTGTGCCGAAGATTTTGAGGTGTCAGTAAAGTGTGGCAATGTCACAATACCAAGTGGCTTTAGTAATGAATCATAAATATCAACAATTTCTTTTCTTCTCTTTAACATTTCAGGGTAGCGTTCCAACTGCTTAAGACCAATTGCCGCCGCCACATCAGTTAAATTGGATTTATACCAAGTACCAACAATATCATACTCCCATGCACCAAGTTGAGTTTTTGCAAGTGCATCTTTAGACTGTCCGTGTAATGAAAGCAACTGGAGTTTCTTATAAATATCGGCATCATCAATACCGTCGATGGTACGCCAGGTCAATGCACCGCCCTCTGCGGTAGTCAGGTTCTTTACAGCGTGGAAACTAAAACTTGAAAAATCAGCAATAGCACCCGCCATTCGCTCGTTACGGCTTGCTCCCAAAGAGTGAGCAGTATCAGCCATAATCGCAACTCTGCCAAGTGCTTTCTGAATATCACTATTTGCATGGAACAAATTTTTCTTGCGTTCCACAATTTCAAATAATCTGTCATAGTCGCAGACAACGCCACCAAGATCAATAGGAATAATCGCTTTCGTCTTTTCAGTAATTGCTGCCTCAACAGCATCGTAATTCATTTCCAAACTGTCCTTTTGTGTATCTACAAAAACAATTTTAGCACCTACGTGGTCAATAACAGACGCAGATGCAGTGTATGTATAGGCAGATGTTATAACCTCATCGCCGGCACCGACACCAAGCACACGCAATGCCATTTCAGCACAAGCAGTCTGCGAGTTTAAGCAGACACACATTGAAGTACCGACATACTGGGCAATAAGTTTTTCAAGTTGTTTTGTTCTTGGACCGGTAGTAATCCACCCAGAGCGAAGTGCTTGCACTACCTCTTGTATTTCTGCTTCTGAAATATCAGGCGGACTAAAAGGAATTTGTTTTTCTACGGTCATATTTAATACCCCATTACATAAATAATATAAAATAAACTTTGAAAAGTTCAAAAATAAATATTACATAATTGCACTACTTCATACAGACAAAACGTTCACGTAACACACATAAATTATGTTGTAAAAATATGCCAAATTGTCTAAAAACACTCACATTTTCTCAAAATAATTGTATCATCTTTGACGAGTTTTGTCAATGGATTGTGAAATTTTTGTCCTAATTTTACACATAAATTAAATCAAGGTATTTAATCTTGACAAATAAAGTAAAGTCAGGTATAATATTATCTCGTCGGCGGGGTGTAGCTCAGTTTGGTAGAGTGCTTGGTTCGGGACCAAGAGGCCTCGGGTTCGAATCCCGACACTCCGACCACCTTATACCTCGGAAACCTTGTCGGTTTCTGAGGTTTTTACTTTGCCTAAAAAAGTGTAAAAACCGAGTTTGACAACATGTTTTTACTTTCAACTGTGGACAAAGTCCTTTTCTTTGTTTCCACCGTATCATAATTTAATATGCCAAAAAGCTATGGCACGGATTTTGTCCGTGCCATATGTTTCTTGCCATTCATTTAATGGGATTGGAGCGCTGCGTTAGTTTTTTGTTTAATTTATATCAGAATTCATACAGGAACCCCCTTTGAAATATATTCTTCAAAGGGGGTTCCACAATAAAATACTATTTATTAAAAGAAGGTGCTACCGTTTCATTATTTTCAAAAGCGTTAGGGCCCGGATCAGACATTGAAAAATACATTCGGGCAGCTTTTGTGGTTCCAAAATCTCTGTTGGAGCCGCTATTTTGTACTTTATTAAAGGCATCACGGAACATTTGATTGTGTGCTTCTTCACGGTTGAGAAGAAAATCTATAGTTTCTCTTACTTTTTTATCATCAATCTGGCGATACAAATATTCATACACTACCTTTGCACGTTGTTCGGATGCAATATTACTGAGCAGGTCAGCACACAAATCTCCTGTTACAGTAACATAATCTCCTGTCCAAGAGTAGCCAGATGAATTTATAAGACCGGGATTTAGTCCCATAAGAACATGAGATTGTATTTCTCCTGCTTGTACCTGAGTTGCATCTACATCATGACCGTTGAGTAAATTGATGGTTTGTGCAACCATTTCCATATGTCCAAGCTCTTCAGCAGCTATATCCAGAAACAAATCTTTAATTTCGGGGTCCTTTATACGAAAACTTTGTGACATGTATTGCATCGCTGCTTTCAGTTCACCATTTCCTCCGCCGAGTTGTTCCTGAAGCAGTACAGCATACTGTGGATTTGGTCTTTCAACTTCTACCGGATGAAAAAGCATTTTTTCATGTTTAAACATATTATTCCCTCCAATTGCAATATTCTATCTTTATTTTTAGCAATTTAAGCTATCTTATTCACAATAACTGTCTTTTCTTTGGTTACTGCATATCATAAAGGTTAATGATATAGATAAGGCTCAAGGACATACATTATATAAAATTTCAAGAGTCCTTGGATGTAGCATTGAGGATTTGTTAGAAAATCCAATGGTTTAAAAAGAGACACTATGGCAGTTAGTGAATACATTGCCGTAATTGACTCAAAGTGGAGATAAGATTTTCAAAGAGGTTGCTTAAATTTTACTTACATAGTAGTGTTTTGTACTGTCCGCACAAAATGGGGGCAGTATAGAACCTCAAAGGGGGTTCTATATATCAAAAAAGAGTCGTTGTAAAAACCGGATTTGAAAAATCTTTCGTTGACATTGTAAAACATCTGTGGTATGTTTGTGTTGTCGAAAGGCATAAAGAAAGTTATTTTTAGGCGTGTGATTTATAGTCAAAATAAGGTTATAAATTTTCCGTTCTCCAAGAATAAATTAGGCATACTTATTTTCGTGTATTTGCCTTTGCGGTTACTTATACGAAAAGAAGCAGATTGCAGAAAGGTAGGATACTATGAAAACATTAAAACTAATACTTTCAGGACTTACAGTTGCATTTGCAATTTTAGGACTTACTAAAGCAATATCCACAGATGTTTCAATGCCTATTGCAATAGTCTGCTTGGCGTTGACACAGTTTGTTATGGCTTATGATACAAATAAGAGTGGCAATAAAAAAGGTGCTGTTTTATATCTTGTGTTAGGGATACTCCTCATTGTAGTTACAATTTATAATGTGGCATCAAAGATTTGGGGTATTTAATAGATAAATTCCAATTTTACGAGGTGTATTATGGCAAAATTTGAAAGAACAATAAACGAAAATTTTAGCGAGATACTACATAGGATTGAAGATGGCATTATGAATGGTAGTGTATCGGCATCACTTGAAGAAACAAGTGATTTTCGTGATGGTGATGCAAGGTGTAGCGTTCGAGTTTTTGAAAGATACAGTTATATGGGCGGTAATCGTGTCAGCCTTAATGTAACTCTTTTCCAAAATGCTGATGGCCCCATTCATATCTCTGCTATAACATCAGGCGGCAGTCAGGCAATGTTCTTTAAGATAAACACATTTGGAGAGGAAGCATTTCTTGACAAATTAAGAGAAATACTTTGATTGGAGGAAAAGCAATGAAATATACATTTGAAACTACATATAATCAAAAGACACTTTCTGTTATGGCAAAGTGTATCAGAAAGACTGTGAGAAAATCCCATAGTAAAAGAAGCCATATTTTTGGTTGGATTATACTTGCATTAGCACTTCTGCTTTCCTTTTCCTCCGGCGATGAAGGCTTTGTAATTACAACTAACAAGGTCATTACTTGGGTGGCTGCACTTGCTATACTCATAGCACTTGTTTTTGAAGACAAAATAAATGGATATTTTGCAAAAAAACGCTTGCTCAAAGGAACTGAAAACGCTACATCTACATTTGACACGGAAAATACAGAAAGTTTTGTTTCCGAAACTAAAGTCGGAAAATCAGAGTTTTATTACGATAAAATTTTAATCATTTGCGAAACAGACGGATATTTTGTGTTTGTATTCAGCAACAGCCACGCACAGATATATGACAAAAACAATCTTTTAGGTGCAACGGCTGATGAGTTTAGAAAATTTATAAGCAAGGTAACGAACAAAAGCATTATAACGGTTAAGTAAGTGGGAGAAATGAAGAAAAACGAATAGTCAAAACTACTTGCGTAGCAATTGTTCGTCTGCTGGTCATGGTGTTCCTGACGGATATATTAGATTTCTTTGAATTCGAAGAAGGCAGCCAAGAATTTGAACAGTAGAAAGTTGCCATAGTATAAATCTTCAAGTGTTGTCATTTTAGCACCTCCTCGTAAGAGAAGAGCGGCTCCACACCAATCGGTGCAAAGCCGCTCTTTTTAACTGTATTTTCTTTTCGTGCCATATCAGCACCTCCTTTGCAGTACAAACATATACCACAAAGGTTTTCACATGTCCAGAGAAATAAATCGATTTGTGAATCGCCTTGCCAAATCTTATTTTTTAAAACACAAAACGATATTTTCCGTATCTGTAAACTTTGGGCTTTAAATCGAACTTGATCGCATAAGGTGATTCTTCTTTTAGATCTTTATGCATATTAGAAATACAACACTTGTTTTTCCTCGTTCTTAAAATATAGTTTAAGAAATGATACCACTGCACCCAAGTACAGTTAGGGGTATCCGGAGCCGAGCCGGAATAATTACCATGTTCTCTACCCAAAGCAAACAAGTATATTTTCGATTTGTCCACATATTTTGATTTGATTCCTAATAGGCTTGCGATCTCTGTTTCGGAACTGTTATGGATCCAATTAGTGATTTTTTCAATCCAATTAATAACCTCGTTTGTATAATTTTTAGATTTGCTTAACAATGTTTTAGGCGATAATGTCGTATGATCCTGCCACTTAAGTTGAAATAGTGCTATTTCTCCTGTTTCACGATCAATAACCGCTGCATCAATATCAGTCAACCGTTTGCCATTTTTTGTAATAATAATTTGACGGTCAATACAGAGAAATCCGGACATCATATCATAAAGTTGTTGTCTAAACACTGCTTCTCGTTTTGCACGATTACTATTGCACGCGTCTGGATATAGCATTGTTAGATTATCAAGCATAAAGGAAAAGGGATGATATAACGATCCCGCACAAGAGTGGATATATTGGTTCTTTGAAATCTTTATCAACGGCGCACAAGGCGCTTGTGTATTAAAAAACAACTTTTGATTGATCGAAGACAGCGAAAGGATGTTCAAAACATTTTCGGCTTGTTGGTCTGTAAGGTTACCATTTTCTTTTATTAGACGCAAAAGATCTTCCTGCGTGTTTATTAGATAGAAGAGATTTTCAGTTAATAACTCTGGGTGATCTTTTTTTAGAACATCAACAAAATATATATGCTTAATAGCGTATCCGCTAAGATCAACTACACTATCTACAAACGCACCGTAAGCAACATCGTTAAACATCGCATCATTAGGATACATATCATGTTCACTGTCGTGAATTGAATCTAGATATGCA
>JAZUCH010000080.1:0-16761 GCA_045639025.1 Bacteroidales bacterium | reverse complement strand
CGTTCTATCTTCCTTGATGAATATACGTTGTTCAGATATGCGTATATCAGCACCTTAAGCATCATTCTCGGGTCGAAGCAGCTGTTGCCTCCGCCGCGGTAGGTAGACAGAATGCCGCTTATGTCTAGACGGTCAATTACGGCGCTCACGATGCGGACGACATGGTTCGAGGGAATTAATTCGTCCAAACTTGGAGGAAAAAGCATTATTTGGTTCTGATTGTCGGATTTTATTGCTAACTTTGCCATCGCTGTAACTTTTTGTAGGTTTTTTTAAGTTTTATTTTTTTTGCACCATAAAGATACGAAAAAATCCTCAAACAGCAATGGCTTTTCTGTTGAATTTCAATGGAAAAGCCTTATTTTTTATAAAAAAAACTTTGACGGAGACATTCCATCAAAGTATATCCATATCATTAACTGTCATTTATTTACAAGCTTATCGCCAAACTGTCTTTGGCAACATTACAAATTATACAAAAAAAGAGGCCGTCTAAACTTGTTAGACAGCCTCTTTTTATTAATCAATTTTGTATAGTTACATTTATCACGACAACTCTTTACACAGTTGTTCCACCAAGAGGGGCACACCCACAGCACCACGTTCTTTTATATGGGTCAAAGGATTATGAATCATAGATATGTCGGGTATTCCCGGGTCAACCAAATAGATCGGCACCTCTTCATCACGCATAAAATAAAGCAATGCAGCAGCAGGATATACAGCAAGAGATGTTCCTACAACTATCAGAATATCTGCGTGTTCAACAATTCTGCTTGCCAATTCAAACATAGGCACATCTTCTCCAAAGAAGACAATGTGAGGGCGAAGCAACGCGCCATCCTCGCCACGCTCATCAAGACTTTGTTCCCATCCTTCGTTAATATCATATATGAGTTCGGGATTCTCCTCGGAACGCAACTTCATCAGTTCTCCGTGAAGATGCAATACTCGTGTAGAGCCTGCCTGTTCGTGAAGATTATCTACATTTTGAGTAATCACACAAACATCTGCCCATTGCTCTAACTTGGCAATAGCAATATGTCCCTCATTAGGTTTCTTTGTCAAAGATTCCTTGCGTCGCATATTATAGAAATCAATAACCTTTGCCCTATTATTTTTCAATGCCTCGGGAGTACAGACCTCCTCAATGCGATAGTTTGCCCAAAGACCGTCCGTATCACGAAAGGTTGCTATTCCACTGTCGGCACTGACACCTGCCCCTGTAAATACTACAATTCTTTTCTTTTTGCTCATACTATTTATTACTTATAAAATCACTATCACATATATAACAAAAGAACACGGAAAATTCAACGAGCAAGTGCAAAATTAATAAAAATGATCAAAGAAAGCTGTTTTATCAAGGTTTTTAAAGAAAAAAGACAGAATTATAGCTTTTGTTTATGATAAAAATATCACAAATCTCTCGCAAAGACGCAAAGCAACGCAAAGAAATAAAAAACTCTCTGCGATACTCCGCGTCTCTGCGAGAGAAAACCGCATACCCAAAGTCTGTTGTCTGTTGTCAGTTGTCAGTTGTCTGCCGAAGGTACAAAAAAAAGACGCCATCTTCCAATGACGTCTCCTATATCTTGTTGTCCTGTAGTCTTGTTGTCTTACCAAGCAACCGCATCTCTATGCAATGGCATCGTCATGCAGCGTGCGCCGCCGCCACCGCGTGAGAGCTCGTTGCCTTTGAATGCAACAACGCAGTTCTTGTAATCGTCAACGCTGACTTTTCCTGATGCTACGTCAGCAGCTGTCAAGACTTCAAAACCGTGTTTGTGGAGGTTTTCTATTGTATTGTAGTTTCTTTCGTAACCTAAAATCTTGCCAGGAGCGAAGGTGAAGAAGTTTGAACCGCTGTGCCATTGTTCGCGGAGCATATTGTATTCGTCATCGCCGCCACAGAAGATTGGCTCTAAGTCCATGCCGAGTTTTCTCAATGCCACGATGAGGTTTTCTTCTTCATAAACCTTGACTTCGCCATTTTCGAATATCTCGTAATGAACGGTCTTGTATTGTGGGTTGAGAATAACAGGCTTGAATACCATACATTTGTTAACATCCAACAATGTGAATACCATGTCGAGGTGGATGAATGACTCTGGTTCTAATGGTAATTCTTGTGCGATGAGATGTCTGTGTCCGCCTTTGGTCTTGAGGTGTTCGACCATTGCCTTGATGCCTTCTTCGCTTGTTCTTGCACCGCATCCGCTTAAGATGATGTCGTGGCGTGCTATCAAGACGTCGCCGCCTTCAACTCTTCCGATTCCGTTTGGAGCATATTGCTCGACAGGATTGACGGTCTTTACGTCGAAGATAGGGGAGTTGTTGTAGATAGCTTGAAGGAGGATGCTTTCTCTGTCGCGAACTGTCGTTGCCATCTTGCTGATCATGATGTTGTCGTACATAGTGAATGACGCATCTCTCATGAAGAAGAAGTTTGGTGCAGGTGGCAATATATATCTTTCTTTGAAGCTGCCGTTTTCGAGACCTTCAATGAATGCTTTTGCTAATTCTGTGTTTGATAATTTATTTAACTCGTCTTTCAAGAACTCTACGTTTTCTCTCTTGCAGATTTTCTCTACGAGTTCGTGTTTCAATTCTTGGTTTTTGAGGATGTCTTCAAGGAGTTCTCTAACTGTAAGGACGTTAGTGACTTTTCTTAAAGTGCCTTCGAAATCTCTATAGTCGTTATAAGCTTCGCGTTGGTTCAACATGTCACTGAACAGAAACTTATGAGCGTTTTCTGGTGTCATGTGCTCGATTTCCGGACCTGGAGCATGAAGCAATACGCAGTTTAATTTGCCAATTTCTGATTCAACACATGGTTTTATAATACATCGGGAATAATCCATAAAAAAATAATTCGTGAAACAATAGAAAAAGACCTTTTGGGGTCTTTTCGTTATCGTGTGCAAAATTACATTTTTTTAACCAAAGAAACAAATTGTATTTCAAAAAAATTATTCATCATATAAGTCGATGAATTCGTAGCCGTTACCCATTGTGTCTAGGAACTTTATCAAATCGTCTTTGCTTATCACGCAAGTGGCTGTATTATCGTTAGGGTGGAAACTCAGTTTTTCGGCTTTAAGGAGATTTTTGTCGATATAAAGATATACGTGTTTTTCCTCATCATTTATGATTCCAAAAGGAGAAACGCTTCCTGGCTTCAGTCCCAAATATTTATCCATTCTTGCTTCCGAGGCGAAACTAAGCTTGCCTTGTTTGAGTCTTTGTTCAAGGTCGTGTATAGCCATTTGTTTCATGCAATGGAATATGACGAGGTAATGTCTGTTTCCTTTATGATTTCTGAAAAATAAGTTCTTGCAATGTGTAGAGTCGAATTCTTTCCAATAGTTGAGAGCCTCTTCAATTGTTGGAATAGGAGGGTGGAAGTGAATGTCGAATGGTATCTCTAACTCGTTTAATTTATCTACTACTTTCTGTTGTCTTTCTGTGAGTTGCATTTCTTTATTCGCTATGAGCTTTGAGCCTTGAGCTATGGGCTGTGAGTGTTTCTGCTCACAACTCATAGCTCATTGCTCGATGCATTATTTATTAAAAATATCCTTGATTCCGCCTAATGAAGCGAGCATATTCGATGCTTCGTATGGCATGTAGATGGTCTTGTTGTCTTTGCCGCTGACCATTTGTTCTAATGTCTGGATGTATTTTGTTGCCAAGAGATATGACGCTGGGTCTGTCTTGGTGTTCTTGATTGCTTCTGCTATCATGGCAATTGCTTGTGACTCAGCTTCTGCTTGTAATATTTTAGCCTTTGCTTCGCCTTCTGCCTTGAGAAGAACAGCTGCTTTTTCTGCCTCGGCATTGTTGATTTGTGATGTCTTTTCACCTTCTGACTTCAAAATGGCTGATGTCTTTTCACCTTCTGCTTTCAAGATTTCAGCACGTCTGTTACGTTCTGCCTGCATTTGTTTTTCCATTGCGATACGTACTGACTCAGGAGGTGTGATGTCTTGTAACTCAACGCGGTTTACCTTGACACCCCATTTGTTTGTAGCGTCGTCCAACACAGCACGTAATTTAGCGTTGATGGTGTCGCGTGATGTCAATGTCTCGTCTAATTCCAACTCGCCGATGACGTTACGTAATGTTGTCTGTGTGAGCTTTTCAATAGCGACAGGAAGGTTTTCGATTTCGTAAACTGACTTAATCGGGTCAACGATTTGGAAATATAAAAGCGCGTTGATTTCTGTGGTTACGTTGTCTTTGGTGATAACGTTTTGTTTTGGGAAATCGTAAACTTGCTCTCTGAGGTCGATGCTGCTTGTCATGTATGACCTGCCTCTTTGGTCTCTGACTGCTATAGCTTTAGGGCGGTCGATGATAGGCCAGATGATGTTAAGACCTGCTGGAAGTACGCCGTGAAACTTACCGAGTCGTTCGATGACTTTTGTCTCTGACTGTGGAACGACTTTCAAACCATTCAAAGCAAATATTATTACAATAAGTGCGATGATTCCGAAGATAATTAATGAGCCCATAATGTTTATTTTTTTACTGTTAATATAATACTTTCGTTTGATAATATCGTGACTTTTTCCCCGACTTCAGCCTCGCCGTCGTCTTCCATGCGTGCTTTCCAGTCGTCGCCGTCAATCTTGACGCGTCCGTATCCGTCTTTCTCTATTCTCTCAGTGACGACAGCCTTGCGGCCAATTAGGTTGTCCATGTTGGTCGTTACGCTGTTGTTGGCTTTCTTGTCCATGAGTTTCAAAACAAAAGGACGGATGAAGATGAATGCGAGGAACGTTCCTATAGCAAACAATCCGACTTGCCATGAGATTGATAACTCAAATGCTGAACCTACGGCTGAGAATAGACATCCTACAGACAGACAAGCAATTGCGAAACCGCTGGTACAGATTTCGATGATGAAGAATACTAGGGCTGCAATGACCCAATAATGCCAAATTTCCATGATATATTTGTTTTAAGTTTAAAGCTTAATGTTAAAGGTGTAGAATATAGGTTAGTTTATTCTAGAGTTCTAAAATTTTAGAATTTTAAAGTTCGTAATAAGTATCGCAAATTTAAAATAAAATTATTGAAAAAACAATGGAAAAAATTAAAATTTTGAACTAAGAACTAAGGCTGTTGAACTTTGAGCTCTGACAGCTAATTCTTAATTTTCTTGTAGTCTTGTGGTCTTGTTGACTTGTAGTCTTTATTCTGGGCGTTCCGGCTCCGCTTCGCTCTGCCGTCGGGCTTTCCGCTATATCTTTTTCCGCTTCGCTCCAAAAGGATGCCGCTCCAATCCCTAACGCATTGGAGACTACAAACTCCGAGTTGCTCGTCTAACAATTTATGGGGATATTTTCAATATAATAATCCGAAAGCCCACAAGGGAATTTCATTTTTATAACCGTATTCTATATTGTCTTTTACGATGAAGGAGTTATCTATATTTTTTATTTGGGTGTGTTTTTTGTCCTTGCCGCCAATCTCGAATGTGTAATCTCCAATTCTGAAATCGGCTTCTTTTGATGATGTTACGTTGAACATAACATTCGTCCATGCAAAAAATATTGTTTCACGAATGTTGCCAATCTCAGGTTCTTTGTCTGATAGCAAATATGCAATGTTGGGGTTGTTTAGATATATTTTGTCAACCTTGCCTAAAAGGCTGATACCTTTTGTTTCATCTCTTAAAATATTGATGAGGTTTGCCTTGTCTAGCCAAATCATAAGGTCGGCGATTGCATTTCTGTGAATGTTTAGATCTCTTGCGATTTTAGAATAATTTGGTTTGAAAGGTACACTCTGTGCAATGATGAATAATAAGGTTTTTAGTTTGTTAGCCATTGAAATAGATAATTCTGCAAATTTTGGAATGTCATTTTCGAGAATGACATTTATGGTTTTGTCAAGACGCAGATAATATCCTACATTGTTAAAATAAGGATAATATCCATTCCTAAGATAATCTTTAAACAATGGTAATGGCTGTAATTCTGTGTATGGAAAATTGATGTCGTTAGATAAGATTTGATTTAGAGAATGTATCGGAATGTTGATGTCGTATTTTATAGAAATGTATTCTCTAAATGATAATCCATGCATCTTGTATTCCAGCAGACGCCTGCTTAAATCGTATGAGCCTTTTTGAAGATCAAGTATGGAAGATCCTGTATAGCATACTTTTAATTTTGGAAAGGAGTCATATATATTCTTGATTTCTTGTGACCAGTTTTTGTATTTGTGGATTTCGTCAATATATAAGGCTTTGCCTCCGTCTTTATAGAAGTCTTCAGCTAATTCAAGAATGGAATGTGTTGAAAACCAGATGTCGTCAGCATAAACGAAAAGAGAAGTTTTTGGGTCTTCATGTAATTTTATGTGTTGAAGTACCATCGTGGTTTTTCCAACTCCTCGTGCACCAATGATTGCAATCAGACGTTCATCCCACGCAATACTATCATGTATATTTCTGACGTACGAAATATTTGTGCTTTCTAATAATATCTGATATTTTTCTTTTAATGCTCTCATCTGTGTTTAAATTATTTATTGCAAATATAACAAAATTGCTAAAAATAAGTAGCATTTTTTATGAAAAGTGCTGTTTTTTTTTAGCAGTTTTTGTGGTTATAATGTAATACGTTGATTCAGTGTTTGTTGTGTGTTGCGTTTCTGGGCGTTTCGGCTCCGCCGTCGGGCTTTCCGCTATATCTTTTTCCGCTCCGTCTCCAACTTCCGTTTCCGCCTCCACTCCAAAAGGATGCCGCTCCAATCCCTAACGCTTTTTTTAGAACTCTAGAACTCTAGAACTCTAGAATTCTAGAACTCTAAAACTATAAAATTCTAAAGTTCTAAAATTCTAGAGTTTTAAAGTTCTACTAGTATAAGATTCCTCGCATTTCATCAAATCTTCTGGCGTTCCTTCAAAGACGAGATTTCCTCCTTTGTCGCCGCCTTCTGGTCCTAAATCGATAATCCAGTCTGCCGTCTTGATGACATCAGGGTCGTGCTCTATGACGATGAGCGAATGTCCGTTGTTAATCAATGCTTCGAATGCTTTTAACAATTTATTTATATCATGGAAATGAAGTCCTGTCGTAGGCTCGTCAAATATAAATAAGGTAGGTTTTTCATTTGTGCCATTTATCAAGAAAGAAGCGAGTTTGATACGTTGTGCTTCACCGCCACTCAATGTCGATGATGGCTGCCCCGCTTGGAGGTAACCGAGTCCTACGTCTTGTAAAGGCTTCATCTTTGCAATGATACGTTCTATGATGTTCTTGAATTCGCCTTCTTTGTTTTCTTCAAAAAATGCCACAACTTCATCGATGCTCATGTTCAAGACATCGCTGATGCTCTTGCCTTTGTATTTGATTTCTAATGCTTCTTCTTTGTAGCGGCTGCCATTGCATACATCGCATTTCAGATAGATGTCGGCCATAAACTGCATCTCTACTTTCAATGTGCCGCTGCCTTGACAGTTGTCGCAGCGACCACCAGCAACGTTGAATGAGAAGTATCCTGGCTTCAAACCTCTGTTCTTTGCTAGTTTCTGCTCAACGAAGAGTTGTCGTATCTCATCAAAAGCCTTGACGTAAGTCACAGGATTTGAACGTGATGACCTCTCGATAGGATTCTGGTTGATATATTCAACGGCTTGTATCGCCATCAGGCTGCCTTGTATCTTGCCGAAAGAACCGACCTTGTCTGACGTTCCTTCAAAATGTTTTTTCAACGACTTATAAACGATGTCGTTGACTAATGTAGATTTGCCTGAACCGCTGACGCCTGTCACGACAGTCAATATATTTAAAGGTATCTTGACGTTAATATTTTTTAAGTTATGCTCCATGCAACCGACAAACTCGATGGCGTTGTTCCACTTGCGACGTCGTGTCGGGACGGGTATTTTCTTTTCTCCAGAAATGTATCTCGCCGTCATAGACGCCACTGGGGTGACGTCTCTACATTGATTCATCATATCTTCAATCGTTCCTTCAAAAACGACTTCGCCGCCATTGACGCCTGCGTAAGGTCCGATATCGATGATGTGGTCAGCACTGCGTATTATCTCTTCGTCGTGTTCAACCACGATGACGGTATTTCCGATGTCGCGCAGTCTTCTTAATACTTTTATAAGTCGCTGCGTGTCACGTGAGTGCAAGCCGATACTTGGTTCGTCTAATATGTAGGTGGAACTTACCAAGCAGCTTCCTAAAGAAGTGGCAAGGTTGATTCTCTGCGACTCACCTCCTGATAATGTGTTGGCTGCGCGGTTTAAGGTGAGATATTCCAAACCTACTTCAATCAGGAAGTTAAGGCGATTTCTGATTTCTGTGAGGAGTCGTTCTGCGATGTCGTGTTCTGTCTTGCTTAAGACGAGTTCATCAAAAAATATCTTGAGATTTGCCAATGACATCTCGCATAATTCAGTGATGCTCTTGCCGTTTATTTTAACGTAATTGGCTTCTTTTCTGAGACGTGTGCCATTACATTCCGGACATACTGTCTTGCCACGATAACGTGATAACATCACACGATATTGTATTTTATATGTCTGAGATTCAACTTCCTTGAAGAAGTCGTTGATGCCTCCGAAATATTTGTTTCCTTTCCAAAGAATGTCTTTTTGTTCCTTTGTAAGTTCATAATAAGGCTTGTGGATAGGGAAGTCGAAATGACGTGCGTTCCTGATTAACAAGTCTTTCCATGCGCTCATCTTATCGCCGCGCCAGCAAGCCACAGCGTTGTCGTAGATGGATAACGATTTATCCGGAATCACGAGGTCAGGGTCGATGCCGATGATATTGCCGAAGCCTTCGCAGACAGGACAAGCTCCGTATGGATTGTTGAAAGAAAACAGATGAGTCGTTGGTGTTTCAAAAGTGATGCCGTCAGCTTCAAAACGCGATGAGAATAAATGTTCCGTTTTATTCTCGCCGTCATCAACCAAAATGATACAGCTGTCGTTTCCTTCGTAAAAAGCAGTCTGCACAGAATCTGAAATCTGAGGGATGTTGTCGGAAGTCTTGTCGTTGACTTTCATCCTGTCAATCATGATTCTTACATTATTAATATTAGAGAAGTCTTTACCTTTGAGATAATCCTCTATTCTGACCATTTTGTCGTCGATTAGAAGACGGTTGAAACCTTGTTGGAGCAAGATGTTGAGATGCTCGTCGGCATTTCTACCTTCAGGTAATAATATTGGAGACAAGATATAAACGGCGCTACCTTTTTGTTCCAGGATGAAGTCAATAACATCATTGATTTGATGGCGTTTCACTTCGACGCCTGAGATAGGAGAGAAGGTGCGGCCGATTCTTGCGTAAAGAAGCTTGAGATATTCGTAAATCTCGGTGCTTGTTCCCACCGTCGAGCGAGGATTGCTAGAGTTGACTTTCTGTTCAATCGCGATGGCAGGAGAGAGACCGGAGATGAGGTCGACATCGGGTTTTGTCATACGACCTAAAAACTGACGAGCGTAAGCACTCAGACTCTCCACATAACGACGCTGACCTTCGGCATAAATAGTGTCGAAAGCCAATGAAGATTTTCCGGAACCAGAGAGTCCGGTGATGACGATAAATTTGTTTTTAGGAATGCTTAAACTTATGTTTTTTAAGTTGTTAACTCTTGCACCTTGTATGTCGATATTCTCTAGCTTCTTCATTGATTCAATAAAATTTTACGCCGATAAAAAAAGTTTACGAATTTACAAAAAAATGTTGGAATAATAACGAGGGAAGAATAAAGAAAAGTTATGGCAATGTGTTATAATTATGTTTTTTTTATTACATTTGTGGTTGTTGAAAGTTTACAGTATAAATAATTAAATTTTCAGGAAATGAAGTTAATTAAATATGTTATCTCTATTACAATGATTTTATTGGTGATGGCTTCTTGTGCATCTGGGAGAATTGTTTTATCAAATGATGTAAATATAAATAATTATAAGTATGTTGTTTTTGGAACAAAGTCGTCTGGTGATAGTGAATTGGATGATGTTTCAATGGAGGTTCAGAATCATATTGCATCAACGGATTTGATTGTTTTGTCTTCACCTAATAGCATAAATAAAGTTGAATGTTGGGATTGTATTCTTTCACCTAATATTCATGTTACTACTGAAAAATGGGATGGAGGACACACTTACATCACTGTAACATTTTATGATTACGTTAGTGGTCAACGTATAGCTGTTGTTAAAAGCAGTGGAATTGGACTGACAGTTGCTCATGACCAAATTATTGCATTGAACTCAATAAAAAAAGAACTTGATAAACTGTTTAAAAGTCAGCGGTCTATTCACAATTATTACGAGAATTAATACTATGTATCCAAACGATAATATTTTTAATATTTATTACAACATAGGGAAGAGAACACCATTCCTAGTTAAAAGGTGTAATTTAGGGTTAGTACGCTCTTTAAGTGATGAAAGACGTTATGACCCTAATCAAGATAGAACTTTTTTAGTTGAAATGGTAAAACCTAAAGGTAAATATGGTAAAGCTTATGGAAAATGTTTTGTAAATGGCAAACCAGATGATTCTTATAGGCAAGAGTACTATCCAGAAATTAAAGATGAGGAAATACCTTGTGCAGGATGTGGAGAATGGGTTTTGATAGATGTTCCAGGTGTGTCCTTAGATGAGATATTTCCTATTCATAAACTAGATGATATATTATCATTTGGAAAATATAAGGGTGAAACGTTTGGTGAAATTTATAAGAAGGATAATCAATATCTTCGTTGGTTAGAGAAAAAAGATAGATACTTTAGAATAGATTTTGAAGAACTTAAGCAAATGTATCCAAATGTTGAAAAAGAAGAGTGTACTATTGTAGGAGAGAGAATTGTTGATTTTGGAAAATATAAAGGGAAAACTTTTAATGAAATAAAAGAAGATATTTCCTATCTTGAATGGCTCGTTTCTATAGATAAAATATCAATTGAAGATTTAGAATTATTAACCTCGGTATAAAAATATGAAAAAAGTTATTATTACTTTAGCATTGTTTCTTGTTAACATTGGTATGATGGCGCAAATGCATCTTTCGTTTAAAGGAATTTCGATTGAAGGAAGTGTGACAGAATTTTGTCATAAATTAGTAGAAAAAGGATTTACATCAATTGGTAGTGAAGATGGTGTTAAATTCTTTTCTGGAGACTTTACTGGTGTTGAAGCGACAGTTGGAGTTGCTGCAACAGGTGATGGAAAAAACGTTTATGGTGTAGTTGTATTATTTGACCCAAGTAAAGAATGGAAAACACTTGTTGGTACTTACGATTATTATAAAGAGTTATACACTCGTAAATATGGGGAACCATCAATTTCAAAAGAAAAGAATCCTGCACGTTCTGATTCTAATACAGCATTAATGGCGGAAGTTCATGCAGGAACGGTTGTATATGCCACTGCATGGAAAGTTACAGGCGGAGAAATAGAATTGTCTATAGAAAAATCTTCGGGTTTTTACGAAGGAATGGTGATGATTCGTTATCGTGATTCTCAAAATGTAGAAGCTAAAATTCAAAAAGATTTAGAGGATATTTAATCATAAAGATATTTTGAAAATATTCCTTAAACTAATAGTGTCATAGAACGGCATATTAAAGGCTGGTTATGTGCTGAGTGGCTCGGACCCTTGCAAATAAACATCAAACATAATCTAAGACCAATTCTAGATAAATTATTTTTTTTGCAAAAAAGTTAGATGTAAATATTCGTCCGTAATAAAAAGTTTTTTATATTTGCAAAACTTTCTACGAAAGAATTTTGAAATTATTGTATAACTAAAAAATAGGAGACGCACTATCGATTAAACTTTACTCTTTAATTATAAAAAAGAGAATAAATGATAGAAATATTAAGTGACAAGCAATTAGTCGACAGTTACAGAAACGGTAATGTCGCTAGTTTTGAATTGTTGGTAGAGCGTCATCAAAACAAAGTTTTTTCATACATATTATCACTTGTCAGAGATAGACAACTTGCTGATGATATTTTTCAAGACACATTCTTAAAGATTATACGCACAATTAAAGCTGGTGCTTATAAAGAAGAAGGTAAGTTCATACAATTCGCTATGCGTATTGCGCATAACCTCATAATCGACCATTTCCGCAAGTCGAAGCGCCTTCCAATGGCTGATGCCGTTAATAAAGAATATGACTTGATTGACAATGCTAAAATCACAGACCTTTCCGTAGAAGACAAGATGGTGACAGAGCAGGTCTATGACGATATCCGCAAGATGATTGATTTTCTTCCTGACGAACAGAGAGAAGTGCTGAATATGAGAATGTATGCCGATATGTCGTTCAAAGAGATTGCTGACGCTACTAACGTAAGTATTAACACGGCTTTAGGAAGAATGCGCTATGCCATCATCAACCTTAGAAAAATGGCGAAAGAGAATAATCTTACACTTACTGTAAATAATTTTTAAGTGTGATAAAATAAAGTGAGATTTTGTTGCGTTAAGTAGGCATAATGAAAATTAAATTTGCCTATGGATATAAAATCTACACTTTATTTTACAACAGAGAACATATTAGAAAGCCAAATCAGAAAGACTCTTAATGAGACTTATGCCAACGAGAAACCAAGCAAGAAAACCCTAAGCGCAATCATGAGCTTCGCAGCATCATACGACTGCGTTGACACTAAGATTGGTAAAGTCGAGATAATGTTTAATTAAAGACACAAAGTCGCAAAGACACAAAGTCGCAAAGAGTGTGACTCTGTGTCTTTGAGTCTCTGTGTCTTTGAGTCTTTAAGTATGAGCCGCGGTTTTGTAAAAGAAGGCGATCAGGAGGAAGTTCCTATGATTTTGCCGAGGGCGTTTCTGCCTTCTGGTGTGACGAATTATGTGACGCCCGAGGGTCTGCGACTTCTTCATGACGAGATGGAAAGTCTCAAAGAAGAATGGACCGCCGCAGGCTCTAACTATGTGACCAAAAACTATCTCGACGCCAAGATGCGACTTCTCTCCGAACGCATCAGCAGCGCCGTTGTGGTCGACACCACGAAAGCCAATCCCGATGTGGTGAGTTTCGGGATGTACGTCAGATACAACGACAAAACCATCCGTATTGTCGGCGTTGACGAAGCCGATGCCTCCAAAGGATTGATATCATTTTTATCTCCGATAGCCAAATCTTTGATAGGAAAGAAGAAAGGCGACAAATTCGAGATAAAAGTGCCAAGAGGAATAGAGACGATTGAAATACAGGAAGTAGCAATATTTTTAAGCACTGAGCTGCGAGCCATGAGCTCTGAGCAAAATACGGTCGCTGAGACTGTCGAAGTGGTGTCTGATATCCACGAAATAGCACGAATAGAACACGAAAAGATAGGGTCATTTGATATCCACGAAATAACACGAAAAAAACACGAAAAGATAGAATCGTCAGGTAGAGACGTCACCTTTGTGGCGTCTGAAAAAGAAAGTTCAACAGCCAATAGCCAACAGCCAAAGTTGCCTTCGACAAGCTCAGGCTCCAATCCGGTCACTGAGCCTGTCGAAGTGACAAAAAGTTCAGAGTTCAATGTTCAGAGTTCAAAGTTCAAATCCCAAGACGCTCCAACAGATTTCCTGCCGCTTGTCAACGAGCAAGGCAACATCGTCGGTCGTGCGCTTCATTGCCAGATACATAATGGTAATAAGGTGTTGCATCCTGCAGTGCATCTGATTGTAAGCAATACAAACAAAGAAACAGTTGGAAAATACTGCTGGCACGTAGCCTTCGGCGAGACAGCAGAGAAGACCTTGAAACGTAAGCTTTCCGACATCACATCGGGCAGCATAAAACCAAAATTCAAGAAACAATACATACGCGAAGACAAGAACGAGAAAGAATTAGTTTCAGTCTTTACAGCTGTTTCTGACGCTGAATTTTTGCCATCGCCAGATGACAAGGAATACGAAGCGATGTTCGCGAAGGATTGAGATTGAAAACCATGATTTTGTATAAAAAAACTTGTAAATAAACATATTCTAAAAGAAAATTGTTATATTTGCAATGATGTAATCTTAACGCTTTTATGAATAGTGTGACAGTAAATAAAATTATTCCAATTATTCAAAGATATTTTGCGACTCTTCCGATTGCAAAGGCATGGTTGTTCGGTTCCTATTCAAGGGGAGAAGAAACACATGAGAGTGATTTGGATATAATGGTTTCATTTGATAAAGACGCAAAAATAAGTCTTTTCAGTTATGCTGACATTATTTGTAAGTTGGAAGGTTTGCTTAATCATAAAGTAGATTTGGTTGAAGAGGGAACATTATTGCCATTTGCGCAACAAACAGTTGATGAGGACAAAATCTTAATTTATGAGAGAGGTAATTAGAGATAAAGGACGTATAGAGCACATGTTGTCTGCTATAGACAATGTTGAAGAATTTACAAAAAATATCACGAAAGATGATTTTGTGAATAGTAAGATTATATTTTACGCTGTTGTCAAAAATATTGAGATAGTTGGTGAGGCTACCTATATGTTAACCAATGAGTTTAAGAGTTCTCATCAATCAATCCCTTGGCAAGTCATTGAAAAAATGCGTCATGTTTTGGTTCATGGTTACTATACTATTTCTCCAGAAAAGGTATGGGAGACAATTAAAAACGATTTGCCAGTATTAAAGGAACAACTTCTTGGGTTGATATCTTCTGATTTTTAATAATTAGTTTTATTGGTATTGATTTTTTATGTTCAAAGCTCGCGCCTTGGTATTAGTAGCCCCGATGCGTTAGGGATTGGAGCGGCATCCTTTGCGAGAGAAGCGATAGCGGAGCGAGCAAAGATATAGCGGAAAGCCCGACGGCGATAGCCGGAACGCCCAGAAAAAGACAACAAGTCAACAAGACCACAAGACTACAAGTTTTTCAGTTAGAAATTATTTTTGCTATGAGCCATGAGCCGTGAGCTGTGAGTTTTTTCATTACTCCATCACTTTCATTCTTCATATTAAACTGCTCATGGCTCATAGCTCACAGCTCACTGCAAAATATTATTCAAACATTGTTAAACTTTAAGGAAAAAAAATTATATTTGCACGTTAATGCAAAATTTGAATTTAATAAAACTTAAAATATATGAATAAACTGATATCATTAGAAGAAGCCGTAGCAAAAGTTCATGATGGCATGACTATTATGTTCGCTGGATTCCTCGGAGTAGGCAGCGCAGTCCAAATCATCGACGCTATCGTTGAAAAAGGCGTTAAAGACCTCACAATCATCGCTAACGACACAGCTTACGACAACGTTGCTCATGGCAAACTCGTCGCTAACCATCAAGTGAAAAAGGCTATCGTTTCTCATACAGGAACCAACAAAGAAACCGCAGCTCAAAAGAACGCCGGCACTCTCGAAGTTGAATACGTACCACAAGGCACACTCGCAGAACGTATCAGAGCTTACGGCGCAGGTCTCGGCGGAGTGCTCACTCCAACAGGCTTGGGAACAATGATTCAAGACGGAAAACAAATCGTCAACGTCGATGGTAAGGATTATATCCTTGAAAAACCTTTGAAAGCTGACATCGCTTTCTTGCGCGCTAACATCGTCGATGAAGAAGGTAACATGGTATTCCTCGGAACATCACAAAACTTCAATCCTCTCATGGCAATGGCAGCCGACTATGTAGTCGTTGAAGCTGAAAAACTTGTCAAGAGAGGCGAGATAGCTCCAGAACAAATCCACGCTTCAGGTATCTTCGTTGATGGAATTTATCTTGAAAAATGAAAGTTGAAAACTGAAAATTGAAAATTAAAAATTAAATGTTTTGGACAAAGACTGTTGACTGTAGTCTGTTGTCCGTTGACTAAAAAATATATAAAATGGAAAAAGAATATAGATCTCTTATCAGATTGCGTATGAGTGCAAAAGACGCTCACTACGGCGGTAACTTGGTTGATGGTGCTCACATGGTTCACCTCTTCGGCGATGTTGCAACAGAATTGTTAATCATGACAGACGGCGACGAAGGTCTCTTCTGCGCTTACGACAATATCGAATTCTTAGCACCAGTTTATGCTGGCGACTATATCGAAGCTGAAGGTTGGGTTACAAAAATCGGTAACACCTCACGTAAGATGGAATTCGTGGCACGTAAAGTCATCATCCCACGTCCAGACATCTCTGACTCAGCAGCTGACGTATTGCCAGAACCAATCGTTGTTTGCCGTGCTAGCGGTACATGCGTAGTTCCAAAACAATGTCAAAGAATTGAAAGATAAATACTAAAGATATATACTATGGAAAAACTTATCATCACTGCTGCTATCTGTGGCGCTGAAGTAACTAAAGAACAAAACCCTGCTGTTCCTTATACAGTAGAGGAAATCGTGAGAGAAGCTAAGTCAGCTGTCGACGCTGGTGCTGCTATCGTTCACCTTCATGTCCGTTTCGACGACGGCACGCCAACACAAAACGCTGCTCGTTTCCAAGAATGCGAAGAAGCTATCTACAAGGCATGTCCTAACGTAATCTTGATTCCTTCAACAGGCGGCGCTGTTGGCATGACACCAGACGAACGTCTCCAGTCAACAGACACAAACCCACTTCCTGAAATGGCAACATTGGACTGCGGTACATGTAACTTCGGTGACGAAATCTTCGACAACACAATGCCAACGATGCGTGCTTTCGGCAAACGTATGTTAGAACGCGGCATCAAGCCAGAATACGAATGCTTCGAGATGGGTCACATCGACACAATATTAAATATGGCTCGTAAAGGTGAAGTGCCA
>JAZUCH010000079.1:0-78015 GCA_045639025.1 Bacteroidales bacterium | reverse complement strand
CATGGATTATTATGGTAAGTCGTTGTCGGAATATCTTTCTCAGAAAAAGATTCTTACCGAAGGCATGGCGTTGATGTTTATCAGACAGATAGCCTCGGCCTTGTCGTATATTCATTCACGTAATTTCAACCATTTAGATGTAAAGCCAGGCAATGTTCTGCTTGATAATAACAACAATGCTGTTCTGATAGACTTTGGCCTTACGAAGCATTATGACAATGACGGAGGGCAGACCAGCAGTACACCGGTAGGCATCAGTCGTGGCTATGCACCATTGGAGCAGTACAAGCAAGGCGGAGTCTCCACGTTCTCACCATCCACAGACATCTATTCCTTGGGCGCGACGCTGTATAAGTTGCTTACAGGCACAACGCCACCAGAAGCAGATGAAATATATGAGAACGGCTTGAGTTTTCCAGCCAATGTTCATATAAGCGAAAGCATGAAGAAGGCCATAGCCTATGCTATGCAGCCCAAGCGCAAGGACCGTCCTCAGAGCATAGAGGAATTCCTCAAGGCATTAGAATTTAAAAAAGTAACAGAGGACGAGGGAACAGATATAGAAATAGAGGTAAAGCCAGATCCAAAGCCAAAGCCAAACCCTACACCAACCCCTAAACCTGTACCGGTACCGGTGCCAACACCAAGGCCCAAGAACTGGGTATTGTATGCAGTTGTAGCGATAGTACTTGTAATAGGTTCGTATTTTGTATATGATATTATAGAGAAAAGGAATGATGAAAAGGCAAGGAAAGAAGCTGAAGCATCGTATAAAGAAATGCTATCGGACAATCAGTCATACATTACCCTAATAGGCGAAGGCGACAAGCTGTTGTCGGGCAATAAATTTTCAGAATCTATAAACAAGTATGAGCAGGCACAGATTTATGAGAAGAAATATACCGGTACGGAGTATTCAAAAGAGTTTGACAAAGGTGCGTCAGCCAAGATAGAAGCAGCAAATGAAGCAGAGCGGGCATACAAAGCAGAGCAGGCATACAAAGCAGAGCAAGCGCGTCTTGAGAAGGAGAGGAAGGAACGCGAGGCTGCAGAGAAGGCAAGACTTGAGAAGGAACGACAGCAGCCAGGTACAGCGGAATACAACCGCACCCATGGCAGCAAGAGCGGCCACGAATGGGTGGACTTGGGCTTGCCGTCAGGAATTAAATGGGCTACATGCAATGTAGGAGCGAGTAGTCCGGAAGAATACGGAGACTATTTTGAATGGGGCGGGACAAGTGCAAAATCAGACTACAGTTCATCAACCAGCCGAACTGGAGGACTTGACAATTCAAGTTTAGAATCACGGGGCTATATAGATAGAGAAGGCAATCTTAATCCACAATACGATGCGGCGAGATTTAACTGGGGCGGCAGCTGGCGACTTCCGACAAAAGAAGAAATAGAAGAGTTAAAAGAAAACTGCACCTGGAGCTGGACCACCCAGGGCGGCAAGAAGGGGTATAAGGTTACTGGCCCTAACGGCAACAGCATCTTCCTTCCTGCTGCGGGTTTTCGTTGCGGGACGTCGCTCCTCAGCACTGGAGAGGACGGTTACTATTGGAGTTCTACGCCTGACGAGAGTGATGCCGATTTCGCGTACTACCTTAACTTCTATATCAATAGTGGTAGCCTGGGCGTGGGTCGGAACTTCCGTGACTTCGGTCAAAGTGTTCGTCCAGTCTCAGAATAAAAGCGAAGCGCATCCGATTCATTTAATTCATCCGATTCATTTAATTCATTTCCGTCGGGCATTTAAAGAGCCCGACGGCCAAATACCGGCGAAGCAGGTTTTTTAAAAAAGACTACAAGACAACAAGACAACAAGACAACAAGTTGTTGGGGTGATGGAGTGATGTGTTTTTTTACCTAAAAAAACAATTTCGTGAAGTTTAGTGTGGTTTAGTGGATGTTATTTAGTGATGTGGTATCTGAGGTTTTTAATTTCTGAAATTTTCAAAAAAAATTCATTTCACTGATAGATTAACGTGAACTGCTCAAGTTAATTAGAGTAAGCACTTTAGGATAAAATGGCCTGAAGTGCTTTTTTTTATTCATAGCTGATATATATAAATGAAATTGTACTCTATACAAGAAAAATGAACTAATTAAAACATTAACAAAATGAAAACAAGAAAAGTATTTTTATTGATTTTAGCATTGGGTGTTGTTGCCGCTTGTCAGGCACAAGGCCAGAATGACAGATGGAAGAAAAAATATGTTAATCTCGGCTTTGTCAATACGACAATGTCAGTCGGTGAGAAACAAAAGCTATTCAGCAATTATGGCATCTCGTTTACAAGTGGCAGGACGTTTTATCTGCACAAAAGACCATTGAACAGAACCATACGTTTTGGCATTGATGCAACATGGTTGGACCTTAATTATGCAAATTATGCAATAGAGCATATTACGAATCAGGGAATAAGAAACTATCAATATCATCAGGGTGAGGTGTCTATGCAAATAGGACCGTCGGTTGTTATAAGCCCTTCTAAGAAATGCAATATACATTGTTACATAAGGTATGCACCATCAATGTCTGTCTTGTATGATGATGAGTCTTATTACGGCAACTATGCTACCTTCTTTGTTGGAGGAGCCTCGCTTTCCTATGGTATGATTGGATTAGGCGTGGAGTCTCGAATTGGATATTGCGAGTATAAGAAATATGGCGATGATGTCAATAAGCTTGCTTATTCTTTTGATAAAACCTTCTATAGTGGATTAAAAACATATCTAACCTTTAAATTTTAATTGTTATGAAAAAAACTTGTTTATTTGCATTGACAGCAATGATGGCTGTTGTGATATTGTTGACATCTTGTCATAAAAACGTAATTGATGAAACAACAGATGTTGTTGATGTTATAGAAGAATCGGATTCAAATTATTCTTATGCTCGAATAAATACTGATGTGACAAGTCATGAGATTTTGTCTGCTACAACAAAAACAGGTGAAACAATTACATGGTATGGCGATAAAAAAGATGATGGTACCGCTCAAAATCTTAGAAATATAGAATATTCAACAATAGATGGAATAGATAATATTATAGGATTTGATGAAACGGGCAGATTGGTAAGCATTACAAATAATGTAGGTGCGTCAATTGAATTTGAATGGCTGTCAATGACATCTGCTGTTGTTAAGGCCTATAGCCAAAGTGATAATATTTATATAAGCACTATTATTGATTTTGCGGGAAATGATGAATGTGATAGTATAGCTGCAAAAAGAAATTCAATAAGAGCAAATAAACCTTTGGAACTTGAGATTATTGATGATAAAGGTATTTGTAATGCTAGAGATAGCTATGATCCTGATGATTATCCAGAATATCAAGAAGTGGATTTGTGGATACAGCAGTGTGGCTCGGATTATGCAGCAAAAAATTATTTGATTTTAAAAGATGCTAGTAATGGCAGTGTTATAGGTAAGGTGTTGGATAATGAATGTTTGTATAAAGGTTTTTATATTTATCAATTGCCATTGAGTTCTTACCCATCATCAGCTACTAATCAAGAAATTTGCGCAAGCATTGATGCTGTTTTAAGAAATATGGAGGAGTGGGTGTCAGGAGCTTTAGTGGATGCTACACCTATAATAGTTGCGATAAATAGTGCTGCATTTATGAGTGGAATAGGGACAGTTCCAGCTATTATTACAGATGCGGTGATATTTGCAATTACAGCTATGAATTGTGGAGTCTCTATTTTTAACTCATTTGGCGGTGTGGCAGGCTTGATGATGATGTATAATTCAGAATGGTATTACAAAGAATATATAATTAGTAATATAGATATAGTACCGGTTGCATACACACAATCTACTACATTTGTTGGTGAAAAGTACACGCTTAGTCCAGATGATGGTGATGAGATTATAATGTTTGAAATACAAGGAGAGCCTGTTATTGATTCGTTTGTGTTGAATCCTTCAAATCCAGGGTCTGGTGTAAGTTATACGGCAACAGCTGATTTTCACTGTATTCCTGATGATTCAATAATAACAATAAGCATCCAAGGAACTGATGGCTATTCTGATTCTATTTCTAAAACAATATCAGGTAGTGGCTCGGCTGTGCTTCATGTGCCAGGAGCAGCAAGTGGAGTGTGTGATGTTTGTACGGTAACTATAGTGACACCAATCGGAGAAGAATTTACAATGCAAGCTTCATTGGTATTCGGTAATTAGAATTTATTGAGAAAGTGGTAGTTTTGTATGCTGAGCCTGTTGAAGTCGTAAAACGAAACTTCGACAGGCTCGGTTGTTTTGTTTTATATTTAAAAAAACTTTAGTCATTAGTCTTTTGTCTTTAGTCTTTTTTTATATTTTTGTGAAAAATAAAAACTCGTTATTATGTTAATTATTAATATCAAGGAATTAGTCGGTATCGTGGAAGACGGCAGTCTCATGAAAGCCGGCGCTGCTATGTCAGAAGTCAACCGCATTGAAAATGCGTTCTTATATATAAAAGGTAAGAAGATAGCCGATTATGGCAAGATGGATTCTCCGGAATATCAGCAATATATTCAGAAGGAAAGAAAAGTCGTCGATGCTAAAGGCGGTCTCGTGATGCCGACATTCTGCGACTCTCACACACATATCGTATATGCCAACTCGCGCGAGATGGAATTCGTCGATAAGATTAAGGGTTTGAGTTACGAAGAAATAGCCAAGAGGGGAGGAGGAATCCTCAACTCAGCGAAGGCGACAGCTAACGCTACTGAAGACGAGCTCTACGAAGCAGCGATGAGACGTCTCAATGAGATAATGCGTATGGGTACCGGCGCCGTGGAGATTAAGAGCGGCTACGGTCTCACCGTCGATAGCGAACTTAAGATGTTGCGCGTCATCAAGAGATTGAAAGAAAATTCTCCACTCACAATAAAAGCCAACTTCCTCGGTGCTCACGGCATTCCAATGGAATACAGAGGCCGTCAGGAAGAATATGTCGATTTGGTCATCAATGAGATGATGCCTTTGGTAGCAACGGAAAACCTCGCTGATTTTGTCGATGTCTTCTGCGATAAAGGATTCTTCACCGTTGAAGATACAGAACGTGTTTTGATGGCAGGCATCAAATACGGCATGCGTCCAAAGATTCACGCCAATGAGATGGCAATCTCTGGTGGCGTTCAGGTCGGCGTGAAATACGGAGCAATCTCTGTCGACCACCTCGAACAGATGGGAATGGAAGAGATAGAAGCGCTCAAAGGTTCAGAGACAATGCCAACGGTATTGCCTGGATGTGCCTTCTTCCTGAATCTCCCATTGTCACCAGTACGTGATATGATTAACGCGGGACTTCCTGTAGCGATGGCGTCCGACTTCAACCCTGGAACATCCCCTTCAGGCAATATGCAGTTTATCATGTCGGCGGCTTGCATCAGATATAAAATGACTCCGGAAGAAGCATTCAATGCAACGACATTGAACACGGCATACGCAATGGATGTAAGTCACGAACTCGGTTCAATCACTAAAGGAAAATTGGCGAATGTAATAATCACACAACCGATGAACGGCCTCGAATTCATGCCATATTATTATGGAGCAAATAAAGTCGAGAAAGTCGTTATTCAAGGAAAACTTGTGAAATAAGACACAAAGACGCAGAGACGCAAAGACACAAAGATACAGAGTAAATGACTCTGAGTCTTTGCGACTTTGCGTCTCTGAGACTTTAAAAAAATAATTCCTCATTCCTAATTCCTCATTCCTAATTTTTTATATATTTGCACGCGAAAAAAATGGTGCCGATTCTGCACTGATTTTCATTATGTTTTGAAATAAATAATTATAAAAAAATATACAAATGAAACAAATTATCGAATGTGTTCCTAATATCAGCGAAGGTCGCGATATGAACATTATCAATCAAGTTACAGCTGAGATTGAGAAGGTTGAAGGCGTTAAGTTATTAGACGTCGATCCAGGAGCAACAACAAACAGAACTGTTATCACTTTCGTAGGCGAGCCTAAGAACGTTTGTGAAGCAGCATTCCGCGTTGTTAAGAAGGCAGCCGAACTCATCGATATGCGTAACCACCACGGTGACCACCCACGTTTCGGTGCAACAGACGTTTGTCCTTTAGTGCCAGTAGCAGGTATCACAATGGAAGAAGTAGTTGAATACGCACGTCAACTCGGTGAAAGAATCGGTAATGAATTGGAAATTCCAGTCTTCTGCTATGAAAATGCAGCTTTCTCTCCAGAAAGACGTAACCTCGCTGTTTGCCGCGCTGGCGAATACGAAGCATTAGCTGAAAGATTCTCATCAGGTTGCACAGCTGACTTCGGTCCTAAAGTGTTCAACGAAAGAGTTGCTACAACAGGTGCAACAGCCGTTGGCGCTCGTGACTTCTTGGTCGCTATCAACTACAACTTGAACACAACATCAACACGTCGTGCTAATGCCATCGCTTTCGACGTTAGAGAAAAAGGCCGTCCAATGAGACAAGGTCCTAAAGTGACAGACAAACCTGTCAAGGACGAAAACGGCAACCCAGTCATGATTCCAGGTTCATTGCCAGGAACAAAAGCTATCGGCTGGTTCATCGAAGAATACGGTATCGCTCAGGTATCAATGAACATCACCAACATCGCTAAGACTCCAGTTCACGTCTGCTTCGAAGAAGTATGCGCTAAGGCAGCAGCTCGCGGCGTACGCGTAACAGGTTGTGAAATCGTTGGTCTCGTTCCTAAGAGCGTTCTCCTCGACGCAGGTCGTTTCTATCTCGCTAAACAAGAACGTTCATTAGGCGTCAGCGAAGATGAAATCATGAAGATAGCTATCAAGTCAATGGGTCTCGACGATTTGAAACCTTTCAATCCAAAAGAAAAAGTTATCGAATTCTTGCTCGAAGACAACACACAAAAGAAATTGGTTGACATGACATGTGCAGCTTTCGCTGACGAAACAGCAAGCGAAAGTCCAGCTCCAGGCGGTGGTTCAATCTCTGCTTATATGGGAGCTCTCGGCGCATCATTGGCAACAATGGTGGCTAACTTGTCATCACACAAACCAGGTTGGGACGACAGATGGGAATTCTTCTCACAATGGGCAGAAAAAGGCCAGGCTATCAAGAATCAACTCATCGCTTTAGTTGACGAAGATACAAACGCATTCAACAAGATTATGGATGCTTTCGGCTTGCCAAAGAAAACAGAAGAAGAAAAAGAAATCCGCAAACAAGCTATCGAAGACGCTTCAAAATACGCTATCGAAGTTCCATTCAAGACTATGGAAGTTGCATTCTCAGCATTCGAAGTAGTTGAAGCTATGGTTAACGATGGTAACCCTGCATCAGTATCAGACGCCGGCGTTGGCGCAATGTGCTGCAGAAGCGCTGTTATGGGTGCTTATTTGAACGTGAAAATCAATGCTGCAGGTATCAAAGATAGAGAATTTGCAGACAAAATGGTTCAAGCAGGTGCTGAAATTGAAGCTAAAGCTATCCAAAAAGAAGCTGAACTCTTGGTAAAAGTTAACGAAATTATCAACAAATAATAAGTAAATAATTGAAAATCAGTCGTGATGACTGTTGAATAATAAAAATGAAAATTTGGATAAAAAGTATTGGCATTTATCAAATAAATGTGTATTTTTGCAATCCAAATTCTGAAAGGAGAAAAAAATGGCAAAGAAGACAAAAGACGCACGCGTACAAGTAATTTTGGAATGTACAGAGCATAAAGCAAGCGGTATGCCTGGCACATCTCGTTACATTACAACAAAGAATAAGAAAAACACACCAGAAAGATTGGAACTTAAGAAATACAACCCAATCTTGAAGAAAATGACAGTTCACAAAGAAATTAAATAAGATTAGGTCATGGCAAAGAAAGTTGTTGCAACATTGCGTACTCTTGGTAAAGAGTATTCAAAGGTTATCAGAATGAAAAGATCAGAAAAAACTGGTGCTTATTATTTCGAAGAAACAATCGTTCCAATGGATTCAGTTCAAGAATTCATCGCAAAGAAATAATATAAACAGTTTATTTTTGAAACACACAATACAATAGCTTCTTCGAGCAATCGAAGGAGCTTTTTGTGTTTTCTTTTTTACTATCTTTGTAAACAAATATTCTTGTTTATGAAAATACATTTCGGCATAATATCGGTCATAGCTTTTATTTTGTTTTTTATATTGTTCTCTAATTCATGTGGGAGAATGTCAAGCAGTGTGTCGTCAGAGAGATTTGACGAAGCGCAGAAATATTACGATGAAGCAGTAAGTATGTTCCGTAAAGATAGTTTGTCGCAAGCCTTATATAAATTCATTGATGTTCTCGCTTTGGTGGAAAACTTGCCGGAAGATATGACAGAAAGTGAGAAACATTTGGCTTCACGTTCGTATAATAATATTTCACGTGTTCTCAGTTCAAAATTAGTGGTTGGAGAAATGAACGAGGCGGCGAGGAAATCTTATTATTATCAGAATATATCTAATGAGATTGATGCTCAAGTTTTTCCTATGATATGCCTTGCGATGGCAGCTGTATATGACTCAGAAATGGAATCAGGCAATCCGGACTCCGTTATGTACTATACCAAGATGGCAATTCCTCTAATCGACACTATTGGAGAAGACGCATCGATTTATGCCTATTCACAGTTTATGTTGTCTAAGGCATACTACCATCAGAAAAAATACGATTCAAGTTTCTATATAAAACGCAATATGATTGCTTTTAAAGATAGAAGAGCTTTGGATGTCAAAGCCGACTCTATGGCTTTGGGCGTGGATATGTTCCATTCTCCATACAGACATCTGGCAAAACCATATCTGTTGAAAGTCTTGGAAATAGATGCTAATAATGTTGTAGTAGGCTTGGTCATGAATCTGTTGGAACAGATTTATGAAGAAGAAAACAATGCCGACAGCGTGGCGTTCTGCCGTGGATATTACAAACCTTACATAGAAGCAGAAAAGGATAGAGTAGAAAATCATGATAGATTCATCGAAATTTATAATGACTATTCAATATCTCGTGAAGCCAAACTTGCTGATTTGCGTAAACAGAAAGAGAAAAGGAAAAGAATGTCTATAATATTGATAGTGATAGTAGCATCTGTATCAGTTTTGCTTTTCATCTTTAGAAGAAATAAGATGAAATTCAACAAGCAGAATGAATATTTCAACAATATAATAGCAGACAGCGAATTCAAACATTCTTTGGTTGATGGCAAGATAAAGAAGATGAATGTGGAGCTTCGCAAGAAAGAAGAAATCATTAAAGCCAAGGAAATGGAACTTGACGAGATGAAGCAAAAAATTGAGAGAATGGAAAACACTCCTGATATAGAAGCATATTACAAATCCGATATATGCCATAAAATCATCAATAGGAAAGCTAACGATTTCTCAGCCCTGTCCAATGAAGATTTTGCTCTGCTGATACAAGCAGCCGACAAGCATCTCAATAATATCACAACGAGACTGAAAGAGAAATATCCGAAGATAAACAAGGAAGATTTGTATTATATATGTCTCATCCTGCTTAATGTTGACCTTAACAAAATTCGCTATCTGTTAGATAGAAACCCTAAAACCGTATGGTACAGACTTAACAAGATTAAAAGCATGATGGGTTTGGATTCCGGAGGTGATATTATGGTGTTTCTGATGAAGGGTTTTATCAATTAAATTGTGATTTGATGTTTTATAATGTGATGATTTATAAAATTATAAAATAAATCCTGCCATAAAATGTAATGAAATAAATCTTGTCTGTTTCATTGCAAACATATAACTTTGTAAATAAAAACTTGTTTACTTTTTTATATCTTTGTAAATAAAATCTTATTTATGAAAAGGCATTTTGGCATAATATCGGTCATCGTTTCCATATCATTCTTTATGTTGTTCTCTAATTCATGTCATAGAAGAGCAAATAAAGATTATATGCAACGATTAGAGAAAGCTAAATCATATCATAGTGAGGCCGTTGACTTATATGAAAATGACAGTCTGAAACAAACTTTGTCTAAGTTCATCGACGTTCTTAGTTTGATAGAATCATTGCCGGAATATATGACAGAGGAAGAAAAACTTTTGGCATCAAAAACATATTGTAATATTTCACGTCTCTGCCTATCTAAGTTAGAAAGTAATATCAAGAAGATGGCAATACAGAGAGCACTCTATTATCAAAATATTTCTGAGGAAGTCGATACGATTGTGTTTTCTAATATATGTCTGACAATAGCAAGTATGTTTCAGTCTAAAACAGAAACAGATTCCATATTATATTATCTCAATACGGCAAAACCATACATAGATAGCACTTATAATAATGGTTATGTATATCTTCTGTCACTGCACGTGTTATCTACGGTATATTACAATCAAGGAAAATTTGATTCGTGTTTTCAGGTGAAACGTGATATGATTGCATATAAAAGCAGAAACAGATTGGATGCAAAAATAGACTCCATGACATTGGGAATACAAATGTTTCATTCTCCATACAAACTTCAATCAAAACCATATTTGCTAAAAGCACTAGAATATGAGTCAGATGATGTTACTGTTGGCATGGTAATGCTGTTGCTTGAAAAAATATATCAAAACGAGAATAATATAGACAGCGTGGCTTTTTGTCAAAAATATTACAAGCCTTATGCTCAAGCAGAAATAAACAGAGTGTCGACTGCGAATGATATTTTCGAATTATATGATGATTATGCAGAGAAACGTGATGCTAAACTCAAAGCATTAAGTGAACAAAAAGAGATGAAAAAGAAAATTTCATTGATATTGATAGCAATCGTAATATCAGCAATGGTCTCGCTTTTCATTTTCAGAAGAAACAGGATAAAATACAACAAGCAATCTGAACATTTAAATAGCATAATAGCAGACAGCGAATTCAAACATTCTTTGGTTGATGGCAAGATAAAGAAGATGAATGTGGAACTTCGCAAGAAAGAAGAAATCATTAAAGCCAAGGAGTTGGAACTTGATGAGATGAAGCAAAGAATGGTGAGAATGGAAAACAATCCGGATATAGAAGCATATTACAAATCCGATATATGCCATAAAATCATCAATAGGAAAGCTAACGATTTCTCTGCCCTGTCAAATGAAGATTTTGCTCTGCTGATACAAGCAGCCGAAAAGCATCTCAATAATATCACAACAAGACTGAAAGAGAAATATCCGAAAATAAATAAAGACGACATGTATTATATATGTCTCATCTTGCTTAATGTTGACCCATATAAACTGCAATATCTGTTGGATAGAAACCCGAAAACCGTATGGTACAGATTGAATAAGATTAAAGGCAAGATGGATTTGGAAACCGGAGATGATATTATGGTGTTTTTGATGAAGAATTTTATCAATTAAATTAAGATTATATCTTCTTAAGATATTGATTTATAAAATTATAAAATAATTTCTGCCATAAAAAGTAATAACTTTTTTCTTTTTTGTTTAAGTTTAATGATATAATTTTACGATGTGAAATTAAAAAAAAGTTTAACTTAAACCTAACGAAAATGAAAAAAGTATTGTTATTCGCATGTAGTGTTTTTCTATTATTGCCTCTATCTCTATTGTCACAGTCTAAGTTTGAATTTGTTGAACCATCGTGGGATTTGATGCCAAATGAGCCTGCATACGAAATTGAAGAATCGATAATTGACATCATTGAAACTGATGACGGGTGTTATATTGTTCCTTTGTTTGGCAATCAAACAAAAATTATTAAATTTAATGATGATGGTGAGATTTTGAAACAGGTAGAACTACCGTATAATGAGAATTTTATATGTGGCGCAATTGACAACTATAATGATACAGTAAATGTTTTTACTTTAGAATTTGTAAAGGATGGAGAATGTACAGAAACGATTTTTAAACATGCTTATTTGTTTGATGATTTCAGCATGAGTGAACCAAAAGAATTATGGAGAAAAGAATTTAGTGAAGATATTGATCATTTCTCTATATTCAAAGCTCCAATATTAATCGATAATAATGGTTGCAGAACATTTGTTTTTCAAACAGTAAGAGTTGCAAAAAGTGTGATGGATGTATTTTTAAAATTAGATGCTAATTTGAATGTTGTTGCCGAAAGAATATATAATGATTGGGAAGAATTGTATAATGGATTCCCCGGGGGCATGGGTAATTTGATGTATAATGCAGACTCTACACAGTACTATTTTGTTTCGTATGCATTTGATTATCCCTATTATTACTTTATGAATGTTTTGGATACAAATCTCAATTTGGTTGAAAAAATACCGTTTGAGTCGAATCCTAAAGTTTACATGCAAGACTTTATTGGTGATTTTCGTCGAAATCCTTATGACGGTAAAATTTATGCTTTTGGATTCGTTAACATTCCAACTCCGTATAATATAAGAAATGAAATAGTTACATTAAAAATAGATATTGAAAATGATGATGTTGACTTTTTGAGATTATCATATACTGCCGATATGTATGATATAGAGAATAATTTGTCAATCTATAAAAATTTATGCTTTTTACCTGATGGAAAAATTATAGGATGCGCAATGTATGATGTAATTGATTTTTTCTATTATAAACCAGATGCTTATTATGTCTATCTGCCTGTTTTCAATGCTAATATGAAAAAAGTATCGGAATGGTATTTTACTTTAGGGCCAACATACAATCAGTTTATGCATTATATATATAACACAAAAAATAATGATATTATACTTATGGGACGTATTCGTTATATGATGGATGATGAAATATATTGGGAGCCATATATCGTCAAATTCCCCGCATCAGCATTTGATCCTGAAAATATCGAAGAAGCCCACGCTCATGGTCTGCATCTTGCCGTCGCTTACCCAAATCCAGGCGGCGATGTGATGAATATCAGAACCGGTTTGCGCAATGCGGTTTTATCAGTCTATGATATTCAAGGAAGAAAAATCCATGAACAGGAAATAACAGACGACATCACTTCAGTAGATGCTTCAAATTGGCAAAGTGGAACTTACGTTTGGAAATTAGGAATGAGGAATGAGGAATTAGGAATTAAGGAGATTGAAACGGGAAAATGGATTAAATGAAGAACTTTAGAACTCTAGAACCTTAGAAATTTCTAGAGTTCTAAAATTCTAGAATTCTAAAGTTCTAAAAAGAAGTCCCGTTAGGGACGATAGCGTCTCTCTTTCTTTCTCCATCACAAAAAAAAACTTGTAGTCTTGTGGTCTTGTAGTCTTGTAGTCTTTTTTTTATTATCTTTGCGCAAAAGTATAAAATTATGGGCATATTTTCATTTTTCAAGAGAAACAAGGAAGTCGTTCAAGAACAGAAACAAGAACTCGACAAAGGATTAGAAAAGACACGTACTAGTGTATTCGACAGAATTTCAAAAGCTATCATCGGTAAGTCGAAGGTTGACGATGAGGTGCTTGACAATCTAGAAGAGATTTTGGTGACTTCCGACGTCGGCGTTGACACAACTCTCAAAATCATTGCTCGTATCCAAGAGCGTGTGGCACGTGACAAATATCTCGGAACAAATGAACTTAACCGTATCCTCAAAGAAGAGATTGCTGCCTTGTTGCAGGAAAATAATTCCGGCGACGGCACTACATTCGATATACCAGCCGATAAGAAACCTTACGTTATCTTGGTCGTCGGCGTCAACGGCGTAGGCAAGACAACGACCATCGGTAAATTAGCCCATAACTTCAAGAAAGCAGGACTGAGCGTTATGCTCGGCGCTTCTGATACCTTCAGAGCTGCTGCTGTTGACCAGCTCACCATCTGGTCAGAACGCGTCGGCGTGCCTATCGTTTCTCATGGCATGAACGCTGACCCGGCTTCAGTGGCTTACGACGCAGTGAAGACTGCCGTAGAACAAAATGTCGATGTCGTCATCATCGACACTGCAGGTCGTCTCCATAACAAAGTAAACCTCATGAACGAGTTGGCTAAGATTAAAAAGGTTTGCCAGAAAGTTATCCCAGATGCACCACATGAAGTGCTTCTCGTCCTCGACGCTTCAACAGGTCAGAACGCTATCGAACAAGCTCGTCAGTTTATGGCAGCAACAGAAGTCAACGCTCTCGCTTTGACAAAATTAGACGGAACAGCAAAAGGCGGCGTGGTCATAGGCATCTCTGACCAGTTCAAGATTCCGGTAAAATATATCGGCGTCGGTGAAGGCATGGATCACCTCCAGATATTTGACAGAAACGATTTCGTTAACAGTCTTTTCGAAGGAAGAAATTGATGACAATGAAAAAACCTAAACTCAATATCGTTACGCTCGGCTGTTCAAAGAATAAGGTTGACTCAGAACGCCTCGCAGCCTCGCTCGAATTCAAATATGACATAGTGCACGACTCTGACAAGAAATCAGACGTGGTGATAATAAATACCTGCGGTTTCATAGGCGATGCTAAAGAAGAGTCGATAGACACAATACTCGAATACGCAGAACTCAGAAGAGCCAAAAAGATAAAGAGACTTTATGTGACGGGTTGCCTCTCGCAACGTTATCGCAAAGACCTCCAAGAGGAAATTCACGAAGTGGATGGCTTCTATGGAGTTGAGTCTGTACAAATGATAGCAAAAGATATTTTGACTCAGGAGTCTGCCGACTCTGAGACTTTGCGTCTTTGCGACTCTGTGTCTTACAATCACGAGAGGGTTTTATCAACTCCTGAACATTATGCTTATCTCAAGATTTCTGAAGGATGCAACAGACGTTGTGCTTTCTGCGCCATCCCTTTGATTCGCGGCGAACATGTCTCAGTCCCAATGGATGACCTTATCAAGGAAGCGGAATTGCTTGCACAAAAAGGCGTCAAGGAACTTATCCTCATCGCTCAAGATTTGACATATTACGGCCGTGACATCGACGGTCAATATCATATTGTAGAACTCGTCAAACGTCTTCTCGAGATAAAAGAATTCGAATGGATTAGACTGCATTACGGCTATCCACAAGGATTCCCTGACGAGTTGTTAGACCTCATGAACCAAGAACCTAGAATCTGTAATTATATTGACCTTCCTTTACAACATATCAGCACGCCAATCTTGAAAAATATGAGACGTGGTGTTGATAAGGAACAGACTATCAACTTCGTGAAAAATGCTCGTAATAGAGTTCCTGGCATCGCTTTCAGAACTACTTTCATCGTCGGTTTCCCTGGCGAGACAGAAGAACAGTTTGAAGAGTTGTGCGATTTCATCAGAGAGATGAAATTTGAACGCGCTGGCGTCTTCGCTTATTCTCCGGAAGAAGGAACGCCTGCTTACGAAATGGAAGACGACGTGCCAGAGGAAGTCAAGCAGCATCGTGTTGACGATATTATGGCAATACAGCAAAATATCTCTTTAGAGACAAACGAAAAGAGAGTGGGTACTGTAGAGAAAGTCCTCATCGACAGAATAGAAGGTGATTACTATGTTGGAAGAACACAATATGACTCACCTGAAGTTGATGATGAGATTTTAATCTCTCTTGATGATGCAGATTTGGAAGTCGGAACTTTCGTCAACGCTAAGATTGTCAAAGCAGATTATTTCGATTTATACGCGGAGATAGTATAAAGACTACAAGACTACAAGACAACAAGACTACAAGTTTTTTTGGGTATAGAATAGAAAAGCGTCAAAATATACATTTATAATTAATGAAAAGGAGATGTTTAATGACATTTGCTTTTTGTTTATTAAAAAATGGCTTAGATGAAAAAAATATTTTTTGTAAAACATTAGTTAATTTTAAACGTTAAGTAATAAAAAATAAAGAAGATTAATAAACGCAAACAACAACCAATATGACAATAAAACAACAAATTGTAATTTTTCTTAAAGGGATGGCGATGGGTATAGTGAATGTCATTCCTGTTTCAAGCGGTACGGTGTCATTAATAATAGGTGTTTTTGAACGTTTTATAAATTCTATAAAATCATTGAATTTAAAGGCGTTTAAATTATTGTTTAAGGGAGAGTTTACAGAATTTGCCAAGAAAACAGATTTTAAATTCTTTATAACGCTGATACTTGGTATTTTGGCAGGTATGATACTGACTGCAATTTCATTGAAAGCAATATTTAAGAAATATGAAGTTGTGGCATACGCTTTTTTCATCGGATTGATCGTTGCATCTGTTGTTTATGTATATAAGATGATAGGCAAGAAGACGCCTAGGATGATATTTCTCATGATTGCTGCGATGGCAATATCGTTTTATCTTTCAATAAAGAGCAATCCATATCCAAACGATAATTTTCTTTATTTGATATTATGCGGTGTTATAGGTTCATTGGGAATGATAGTTCCTGGAATATCCGGTTCGCATCTTATGATGGTTATGGGTAATTATGAACTTATTGTAACGCAGGCTATTCCGGAAATAGCGCGATGGTCAACATTTGCACATGGCATGAGCATATTGCTTCCTTTTGTGATAGGTGCTATTATAAGTATAGTGACAATATCATATCTCTTGTCGTGGCTTATGAAGGAATTCAGAAATGAAACCTTGTCGGTGTTGACGGGATTTATGATTGGCAGTCTGCCGGTCGTTTATCCATGGAAAGAGGTTTTGCCAGGAATGTACGACTACACATTCCATCTTCCTACCATGAACGGTGAATTTGTAGCGGCAGTCATTATGGCTGTGGTTGGAGCATCTTTGGTTTTGGTTTTAAGTCATTATTCCAAGAAGAAAGAAGAAAGAATGATGAGAAGGAAACAAAGGAAACAGCAGAGGCTGCTTAAGAAGCAAGGACTTTGATTTTTTATGTCAGAAATTCAGAAACTCAGAACCTCAAAAAAACTCTAGAGTCCTAAAATTCTAGAGTTCTAAAGTTCTCATACTAAACTCACAACCGCAGTATCTTTGGTTGTAGAAGTTATATTCTTTAATTATTTCTATTCGTCTCTCGCTGAGTCCTCCTTTGCGCCAGTTCTGAGCCCAATATGTAACGTCAGGGTAGTGGCTTTGAGCGAATAATCCAGCTTTTTCTATTTGTTCCAATGATTTCCATCGGCTGGATGCCAATGTCGTTGTAAATGCTGTTATTCCTCTTTCGTGAGCGTATTTGGCAGATTCGAGGAGACGTAATTTAAAGCATTTAAGGCAGCGTCCGCCTCTTTCAGGCTCGTTTTCCAGACCTTTCATTTCAGATAGCCATTGTTTGTGATTGTAGTCGGCATCTACTATTTCCAATCCAAGGCTTTTTGCGTAGCGTGTGCATTCGTCTTTTCTTATGAGATATTCTTCTTCAGGATAAATGTTTGGGTTGCAATAAAAAATAAGAGGCATGATGCCATTTTGCATCATGCACTCTATTATTGCTGAAGAACATGGGGCGCAGCATGTGTGTAGAAGTACTTGTTTGACTCCGCCTGGCGCCTCTATTGTTAACTTCTTTTTCAATTTATTTCAAATTATTTTTTAACGATTTTTTGAACTGATGTAGAACCGTTGCTGTGTAATCTTACGAAATAGATACCAGCTTCGTATTCTTTCATATCGATAGCTAAAGTGCCGCGAACTTCTGTAGCGAACAATTCTCTGCCGCAGATGTCTAATACTTGAACGAAGTCAACTTCTTCAGATTCTACCATAACGTAGTCAGATGTTGGGTTAGGATAGATTCTTGTGTTAACGCTGATGTTGTTTACAGATGTTGTGTCATTGTCATCATCATCGTCACCATCGCTGATAACGTCATACATGAAAATGTAGTCTCTGAGGTAAACGAGTTCGTTTGTGTTTTGGTTAACAGCCCAGTGTTCGTATGAATCCAATTTGTTTTTCATTTGAGGGAGAGTAGGGTAGCCGCCTTCTGGATTTGGGAAATGATAAATGTCGTCGATAGAGACTTCCATATCATATTCATAAACTCTTTGTTCTTGAGCTATGCCTTCAGCGCTGAATGTTTTAGCTTTGATACAGTTGCCAACTTCGTCATATTCTTGCATGAAGCTCATTTGTAAATACCAGTCGTATGACCAATAGTAAATCATTGATGTGATACGGTTGCCGTTGTCGTCATAATAGTGTTCTGTTAACATGCTGTTTTCGAAAGTGCCAGTGAAAGCGTCTTGTTTAGCGACTTCTGCTTCGAGTTGGCCTTTGTCGTTGTAGTGGTATTCAATGATTTCGAACAAATAGTTGTCGAATTCGAGTTCTCTTCTTGTCATTCTGCCTTCGTCATCATATGAGTAATAGTATGTGCCGCCGAGGATGCCACCAAAACCATCGCCGAAGTCGTTGTAGTTTTTACGTGTTGCTCTTAAACCCATATCGTTGTATGTGTAGTCAATCCAGCAAACTTTGCGCCAACCGTAGTCGAAGAGTTGGTGTGTTTGGATAGATACGATACGACCTGCTTCGTCATAAACGAGAGTGTCGATTAATTCCATTTGTTCAGTCAAGTCGATTTTGTGAATGCTTTGAAGGTCTGTGCCAACTACGTCTGAGTATTGGTAGTTGTAAGTTTCGAAACCGTCAATTGACATGTAAGTAGAGATACGATATTGGTAATCTCCTTGTGCAAATGCTGGCATTGTCAAAACAACCAACAACATAAGTAAAAATTTTCTCATGATTTTTTTTTGTTTGTTAATGATTTAATAATGTTTAATTGATTAATTTTAATAAAGTTGCAAAGGTAATGTTTTTAGTGATATAAACAATATATATAAGGATAAAAAAAGAGGCATGAATTAAATCACGCCTCTTCTTGAAAAATATATTATTTCAATCAGTTTTTAACGACTTTTTGAACTGAAGTTGCACCGTTGCTGTGTAATCTTAAGAAGTAAACACCAGCTTCGTATTCTTTCATGTTGATAGCTAAAGTGCCGCGAACTTCTGTAGCGAATAATTCTCTGCCGCAGATGTCTAATACTTGAACGAAATCAACTTCTTCAGATTCTACCATAACGTAGTCTGTTGTTGGGTTAGGATAGATTCTTGTGTTAACGCTGATGTTGTTTACAGATGTTGTGTCATCTTCTGGGTCATCTTCGCCGATAACATCATATAATAATAAATAGTCGATAACGTAAACGAGAGCGCCACTTGTTTGGTCCATAGCATAGTATTCGTATGATTCCAACATGTTTTTCATTTGTGGAAGTGATGGGAAATCATCTTCTGGGTTTGAGTAGTGGAAAATCTTGTCTGCAGAAACTTTGTCGTTATATTTGTAAACTTTCTTTTCTTGAACGCTGCCAGCTGCTGTTGCTGTGCTTGATTCTATACAGTTACCTGCTTCGTCATAGACTTGAATGAAGCTTGTTTGCAAAACCCATGTAGCGCCATCCCATGCATAAACGAGAGATTCTGTCAAATAACCGTTTTCGTCATAATAGTATTCTGTTAAGCCGCTGTTTTCATAAACGCCTGTGAATGGGTTAATCATAAGAAGTTCAGCTTCTTTTTGACCTTGAGCGTTGTAGCTGTAAGTAGCTTTTTCGTACATGATGCCTGCGAAGTCGAGGTCTCTTTGGATTAATCTACCTTCTTCATCGTATGTGTAGTAGTAAACGCCACCGAGTTGTGGGCCCCAACCATCGTGGAAATCGTTGTAGTTTGTACGTGTAGCTCTTAAGCCCATTTCGTTGTATGTGTAGTCAACCCAGCAAACTTTGAGCCATTGGCCATCGAGGAGTTGGTATGTTTGTAATGATGTGATGTTACCGTTTTCGTTATAAACGAGAGAGTCGATGCATTCGATTTCTTCGAGCAAATCGATTTCATGGATACCTTTGAGGTCTGTGCCTAATACATCTGAATATTGATAGTTTTGTGTTTCGTAACCATCTTCAGACATGAATGAAGCAATACGGAATTGATAATCACCTTGTGCAAATGCTGGCATTGTCAAAACAACCAACAACATAAGTAAAAATTTTCTCATGATTTTTTTGTTTGTTTAATGATTTAATTAATGTTAGTTTGATAATTTTTAATAAAGCCGCAAAGGTAATATTTTTTTTGTATAGAAAACACATTGGAGTATAAAATAATTGTGTTTTGAAAAAATGAAAAAAAACTATAAAAACATTGTGAATTAATGAAAGGAATTATTACATTTGCACATCACATTCATTAACATAACATTTTAAAATAATGGCAAAAATTAAATCATTAGCAGAGCTGAGAGCTATGAAAGAAAAGCTTCAGTCAAAACTCGAACTTCGCGAAAAGAGTGAAAAATCAGAAGCGATGATTCAGGTTGAGAATGCCATGTCTGATAGTGAAGCAAAAATAAAAATGCATGTGCTTTGCTGCGGCGGCACTGGATGTAAGTCATCGGCAAGTGACGAAATCGTTGCAAACTTTAATGCTATATTGGAAGAGAAAGGTCTGCAGGACGAAGTGCAGGTAATCAAAACTGGTTGTTTCGGATTCTGCGAAAAGGGACCTATCGTGAAAATGATACCAGACAATACGTTCTACACCCAAGTCAAACCATCAGATGTTCGAACCATAGTTGAAGAACATATTATGCAAGGTTGCAAGGTTAAAGACCTTCTTTATTTAGATCCAGAGACAAACCAACATGTTTCTGACTCTAAGCACATGAGTTTCTATAAAAAACAACTTCGTATTGCTTTGCGTAACTGCGGCTTCATTAACCCTGAAGATATAACAGAATTTATAGCACGTAATGGTTATGAGGGCCTCGGTAAGGTTCTTACAGAGATGACACCGCAAGATGTAGTGGCTGAAGTTACAGCATCAGGTCTTCGCGGTAGAGGCGGCGCTGGTTTCCCAACAGGCGTAAAATGGGGTCTCTGTGCTAAGAATGAAGCAGATCAGAAATATGTAGTTTGTAATGCCGACGAAGGCGACCCAGGTGCATTCATGGACCGTTCCATTATGGAAGGCGACCCTCACACAATTATCGAGGCAATGGCAATATGTGGCTATGCTATAGGTGCAACAAAAGGTCTCGTCTATATCCGCGCTGAATATCCTTTAGCTATTGAACGTCTTGAAATAGCTTTGTCTCAAGCTAGAGAATACGGCATGTTAGGAACTGACATCTTGGGCAGCGGCTTCGACTTCGACATCGAGTTGCGTTATGGTGCAGGTGCTTTCGTGTGTGGCGAAGAAACAGCTCTTATCCACTCAATGGAAGGCCAACGTGGCGAACCAACATTCAAGCCTCCATTCCCAGCAGTGTCAGGCTATTTGAATAAGCCAACTAACGTCAACAATGTTGAAACATTTGCTAATGTTCCTATTATTATTACAAAAGGTGCCGACTGGTTCGCAAGCATTGGCTCTGAAAAATCAAAGGGAACTAAGGTATTCGCTTTGGCCGGTCAAATCAATAATGTCGGTCTGATTGAAGTGCCTATGGGAACCACACTCCGTGATATTATATTTGAAATAGGTGGCGGCATCAAGAATAACCATCAATTCAAGGCTGTTCAGACAGGTGGTCCTTCAGGAGGCTGCTTGACAAGCAAACACTTGGATACACCAATCGATTACGAAAGCTTGATGGCAGCTGGTTCAATGATGGGCTCTGGCGGTATGGTCGTTATGGACGAAACATCATGTATGGTGGCTATCGCTAAGTTCTATCTTGAATTCACCTGCGAAGAAAGCTGCGGTAAATGTACTCCTTGCCGTGTTGGTAACAAACGTATGCTCGAGATTCTCGACAAGATTACCAAAGGCAACGGCACAATGCAAGACCTTCAAGAATTGCGTAACCTTGCTGATGTCATTAAAGATACAGCTTTGTGCGGATTAGGTCAGACATCACCTAACCCTGTTCTTTCTACATTAGATAACTTCTGGGATGAATACGTAGAACACGTTGTCGATAAGAAATGTCGCGCTGGCGCATGTAAGTCATTGATGAGTTATGAAATAGATGCTGCTAAGTGTATAGGCTGCGGCGCATGTAAACGTGTATGTCCACAAGACGCTATCTCAGGAGAGAAGAAGATGGCACATCACATCGATAACCTCAAGTGTATCAAATGCGGTGCATGTTATGAAAAATGTAAGTTCGGTGCAATCTCTATCAAATAATATTAGAAAGGAACATTAAAATGATAAAACTCACTATAGATAACAAACCGGTAGAAGTTGCAGAAGGCACAACGATATTAAAAGCAGCTCGCCAAGCCGGCATTCATATTCCTACCTTATGTTATTTTGAATTGGAAGGAATGAATTTTGAAAATAAACCAGGCGGTTGCCGTGTCTGTGTTGTGGAAGTCGCTAAAGACTTCAACGGCAGACCACGTCGCAACCTCGCTCCTGCATGTGCCACCGAATGTGTTGAAGGCATGGAAGTGCTGACACACTCACAACGCGTTATCAACGCTCGTCGTACAGTAGTTGAACTTATTCTATCAGACCATCCTACAGACTGTCTCACATGTGCCAAGTCGGGTCAGTGCGAATTGCAAAAGCTAGCACAGAACCTCGGTATCCGTGAAATACCATACAAAGGCGAACAATCAACATATCGCGTCGATATGTCTCCTTCAATCATCCGTGATGTCGATAAATGTATCATGTGCCGTCGTTGTGAAAATGTATGTAACAATATCCAAAGCGTTGGCGCATTGTCAGCTGTTAACCGCGGCTTTACAGCCGTAGTGGCTCCAGCTTTCGAACAGGATATGGTAGAGTCGCCATGCGTGATGTGCGGCCAATGTGTTCAGGTTTGTCCTGTCGGAGCTTTGAGCGAAGTGGATGACACACGCAACGTGATGATGGCAATTAACGACCCTAAGAAGACTGTAGTGGTTCAGACCGCTCCTGCAGTACGCGTCGCCATCGGTGAAGAATTCGGCATGGAACCAGGCTCTATAGTTACTGGTCAGCTTGCAGCAGCATTACGTCAGGTTGGATTCGACTATGTGTTCGATACAGACTTCGCTGCTGACTTGACAATCATGGAAGAAGGTACAGAGTTGCTCCAACGTATCGACAGATTTACTAAAGACGACAAATCTGTTCGTCTTCCAATATTGACATCATGCTGTCCTGGCTGGGTCAACTTCTTCGAACATAACTTCCCAGATATGCTCGACGTGCCATCAACAGCAAAATCACCACAACAGATGTTCGGCGCTATAGCCAAGAGCTATTGGGCAGAAAAGATGAATATCAAACGCGAAGACTTGGTAGTTGTTTCTATTATGCCATGTCTCGCTAAGAAATATGAATGCCAACGTGAAGAGTTCTCCGTAAACGGCAACCCTGACGTTGACTACGTTCTCTCAACACGTGAGCTGGCTCGCTTGATAAAACAATTCAACTTAGATTTGAAAGAAATGCCAATAGCAGATTTCGACGACCCTCTCGGAGAATCAACAGGCGCTGCTGTCATCTTCGGCGTTACTGGCGGTGTTATCGAAGCAGCAACACGTACAGCTTACGAAGTGTTCACAGGCAAGAAACTTGATAAGATAGAATTCACAGAACTCCGCGGCCTCGAAGGCATACGCGATGCTTGGGTCGATTTCAATGGAACTCCAATCCACATCGGTATAGCTCACGGACTTAAGAATGCTCGCACATTGCTCGAAAGAGTACGTAAGGGCGAAGAACAATTCCATGCTATAGAAGTGATGGCATGTCCTGGCGGATGTATAGGCGGTGCAGGTCAGCCTTATCATCATGGCGACAGCAGCATCATCAAGAAACGCTTCGATGCTACTTACGAAGAAGACCGCAACAAACCTATACGTAAGTCGCACGAAAATCCATCAGTCATCAAGTTGTATAAGGAATTTCTTGGAGAACCATGTGGACATAAGTCACATGAACTGTTACATACACACTATTTCGACAAATCAGACCATGTTGAGATTGGCGAATAAAAGTGTTTTTGTTTAATGATTAAAAAATAAGAATTATGGCAGTTATAAAATTATCAGAATCCAAGATAAACTTCGTGAAAGATATATGCAAACGATATAACAACGAAGCAGGTGAAGTTATCAACGTTCTTCATAAAGTGCAAGGTGAATTCGGATATCTTTCAGCTGAAGTTCAAGAATTGGTTGCGGAAGAATTGCATATCCCAGTATCAAGAGTATATGGTATCGTTTCATTCTATTCTTTCTTCACCATGACACCAAAAGGCCGTTATCCAATCTCAGTATGTCTGGGTACAGCTTGTTACGTACGCGGTGCAGAGAAGGTCATCGATGAATTGAAACGTCAGCTCGCTATACAAGTAGGCGGCACCACACCAGACGGCAAGTTCTCGTTGAACTGCTTACGCTGCGTTGGCGCATGTGGCTTGGCTCCAGTCATGATGATTGGCGACAAGGTTTATGGCCGCGTGACAGCAGATAAAGTAGCTGGTATCTTGGCGGAATACAATAATTAAGACCACAAGACTACAAGACAACAAGACAACAAGTTGGGAGCGCTCTTATTAAAGAAGCGCTCCTTTTTTATACGAAGAGAATTTCAGAATAATCCACGAAATCACACGAAATATTTTTTTCGTTGAAAAAACTCTATTCCCTCTAACCCTCTAATCCCTCTAACCCTCTAACCCTCTATTCCCTCTACACCTCTAATCCCTCTAAAAAAAACTTGTAGTCTTGTAGTCCTGTTGTCTTGTAGTCTTTTTTTTCTTATCTTTGCGTTTTTAAAAAATATCGTATGAGAAAGATTGCATTGATTACCATGCTGCTGTCAGCGCTTGTTTCTGGCGGCTTGAAAGCACAAAATTTCGTTTCTACAGAAACACAGAAAAGAAATGTTATAATAGAAGAATATACCGGCAAGCATTGCAGCTGGTGTCCCGAAGGTCAGATGACTGCTAATGCCATCGCAAAGGCTAACCCTGGCAAGGTGTTCCTTATGAATATTCATGCTGGTCCTTTCTCCCCTCCGACATTCCCAAACCTTAACACCGACGACGGAACAACGATGGTTGAAGATTATGGCGTTACTGCTTATCCTGCAGGTTTTGTCAATAGAACATCGGCATACGAGATGGCTCGCGAACAATGGTCGCCATATACTTTGCAACAGCTTCAGCAAGATGCAGAATGTAATATCGATGGTCAGGTTGTTATAAATCCAACCACTCGCGAGGCGACAATAACAGTGGAAGTTTATTATACATCTAACAGCATCGCGTCATTTAACTACCTTACAATCGCTATGATACAAGATAGCATCTGGGGCGACCAAGACGGAGGCTTCGCTAATCCGGAACAATATGTCAACGGCGAATATTGTCATTTGCATATCATGCGCGACATCATAACATCGACATGGGGCGATGAAATAAGCCCAACAACAGCAGGTACACTCATTACAAAGACTTATAATTATACAATCCCTGAAATCATAGGCGACCCTAATGGAGTAGAGGTGAAGCTGGAAAATCTTTCATTCGTAGCATTTGTGTCAGAAAGTGATGACGGAATACAGACTTGTCCGGTGCTCAACGTAAATGAACTGATAACAGTTATTGATAACAACGAAGACGTAAGTGTACTAATTAATAAGGTGTATCCAAAATCAACAATTTCATGTGATGAAAGCAAGACAATGGTGACAAATGTAATCAATGCCGGTAATCAGGAAGTGACATCATTGTTGTTAAAAATGTCAGCGGAAAATAATGAAACAGAATTATTATGGGAAGGCAATATTCCATCCTTCCGCGAGGCTTTGATAGAATTTGATATGGATTTCCCATTAGGAGAGAATGATGTGAAAGTGGAGATACTTGAAGTCAATGGTGAAGCATATCATTATGCAAAGACATCTGAAGTTGTTTCGGAAGAATGGCAGGAAGTGGAAATGACTGCAGAAGAAGAAACATTCACTATTGAGATAATGCAAGATAAATATGGCAATCAGATAAGATGGTTTGTCTTGACATCAGACTACACAGCCTTGGCATCTGGAGGCCCTTACCAAATGTTGTCGGAACCAGGAACAGAGTTGCGTCAAGAAACATTGACAATCTCAGCTGAAGAATGCGTGAAGTTTGTCATCACCGATGCTGCAGGTAATGGAATATGCTGTAACAACGGCGACGGTTATTATAGAATCCTGAATTCAAAAGGTGAGGTTGTTCTTGATGGGGCCGGTGATTTCGGTGCAGAGACATCGCATTTCTTATCTATGAAATATAATGGAACAGATGTAGAAGAAATTGATGAGACAGCAGCGATGGTTTATCCTAACCCAACACAAAATGAACTTTATATCGAATGTGAAGGAATGAAGATGTTGACTATTATGACACTCGGCGGACAAATCATTGATGAAATATCTGTTGATGATGACAGCTTTACAATTGATATGAAAGGATATGTTTCCGGAGTATATTTCTTGAAGATAATAACAGAAGAAAAAACTTTCGTAAACAAAGTGATACGTGTAGATTAATAAATTAAAAAAACTAACAATAACTATTTCATTATGAAAAAAACTATTTTTACAACTTTAATGATGATATTATTTTTGAGCAATAATATCACTGCTCAAGATTTCGTTTCGTTTGCACCACAGAGTAAAGGCGTTCTCATCGAAGAGTTTACTGGAAGATATTGCCAATACTGTCCAGAAGGTCATGTAGTGGCTAACAATATTGTTCATAACAATCCAGGTAAGGCTTGGGCTGTTAACGTACACGGAGGCAATTATGCTCCAACAAACTATCCTAATTTCAATACGAATATTGGCGAACAGATAATGTACGGTTTCAATGCTTCGAGTTTCCCTACGGGTGTTGTGAATCGCAATACCGCTGATGCTGTAGGAAGAGGCTCTTGGTCATCATTAGCTACTCAGGAACTTTCACAGACTGCCACCTGTAATATTGGCGGTCAGGTCGTGGTCGATCCAACAACGCGTACAGCCAATATCACTGTTGAGATTTATTATACATCAAGCAGCAGCTCTTCAACAAACTATCTTAATATCATTATGTTGCAAGACAGCATCTGGGGCTCTCAGTCAGGTGGCTCGTCAAATCCTGAACAATATGATAATGGATACTACTGCCACATGCACGTCCTGCGCGATGCCGTTACTTCAACTTGGGGCGATGCTATCTCTCAAACCCATGTGGGTGCTTTGATTACAAAACAATATACTTACCAGATTCCTCAGGTGATAGGCTCGCCTAATGGAGCTGATGTCGATTTGGATAATATTTATTTCCTGGCTTTTGTTACAGAAAAATATCAGGGTACTCCAACACGACCAATATTGAATGTTAATGAGTTGTATAAATTAGAAGGCACTTCGCAAGATATATATGCTGACATTCTTTCTGTAACTCAGTCGACAAATTTCACGTGCTCAAATGAGAAGATTATCTCTGTTACTGTAAATAACGGAGGTTTGGATGATATCACATCGATACAGTTCGAGACAAAAGTAAACAATGGCACTGCTGTAACTCACACTTGGCAGGGCAATATTCCTTCTTACGAATCAAAAAGTATAGACTTGGAAATTGAACTTGCTGCCGGAAATAATAACGTCAAGGTTGATATTGTGAAAGTTAATGGTGAAGACTTCGACGCTTCATCTTCAGCGAATATTGTGAATAATGGTTGGGAAGAGATGAAGATAAACTCGGAGGAGGAAGAAGTTACAATCGAGATTATGCAAGATAAATATGGAACACAGATAACATGGGAACTTCTTGCATCAGACAATTCTGTCATTGCATCAGGCGGTCCATATACCAACATATCGGGAGCTTCGGCAACACAATTGCATGAAGTTAAGGCAATACTTACTGCAGGTGAATGTGTTAAATTCGTCATTGAAGATTCTATGGGCAACGGTATCTGCTGTAACTACGGCGACGGTTATTACAGAATCATCAATGCTAATGGTGATGTCATCTTAGACGGTGATGGCTCGTTCGGCAGCAAGGCTGAGCATGTGTTGTCTGTAGTTTATGAAGAGATTCCGTCAGAAAATATCGAAGTGCAGATATGTGAAGGCGAGAGCTACACTGAATATGGATTCGAATTTGTAAATCCTGAAGCAGGAACATACAACCAACAAAGCCTTTATAACGGTACCTTATATATATTGGAGCTAACAGTCGTTGCTAATCCTGAAGTTACAATAAATGGAAAAGATAAGGTAGAACTTGGTGAGAGTGTTACCTTGACTGCAAGCGGAGCCGATACATACGTTTGGTCAACAGGAGAGACAGGGGCTTCAATAACGGTGACTCCGGATGAAACAACGAAATATTATGTTGCCGGAACCAAAGACGGATGCGAAGGAAACGCTGAGTTTACCGTAGAAGTTGCTTTAAGCATTGAAGAAAATGAAAGTGTAGATGCAAATGTTTATCCTAATCCAACACAGGGCGAACTTACGATTGAATGTGATGCGATGAAGGAATTGACAGTCGTAATGCCTAACGGACAAGTCGTAGAAAGAATAAACGTTAATGATAATATATATACGCTGGATATGAGTGGATATAATTCTGGCGTTTATTATATAAAAATTACGACGAAAGATAATAATGTGAGGATATATAAAACAGTAAAGATGTAATTTCTGCTGGATATTTATAAACCTAAATAAAATAAGGGAATGCCATCAATTTGGTGTTCCTTTTTTTTATTTCGAAAATTTTATCAACATCTGTTTTTAATGATGATATTTTTTTGTATTTTAGCGGGCGTTTTATTTTTAAATTTTTAATAAAAAATAATAATAGTAAATCTAACAAGATTGAATAAATATGAAAACTATTTAATAGTTCTATAAATAATCTTATTACAAACTAAATTCTATCATTATGAAAAAGTTTCTAACTTTTTTGATGCTGATGGTGCTATTAGTGCCAAACGCATTACGAGCCGATGAGCTCACCATAGGAACGGGTACGAATTCTACCAACAACGCTCCTTTTGCAAATTATTACAGTAATTCATGGGTGGAGGCCATTTATCCAGCAAGTGAAATTGGAGAATCTGGTCTTATTACATCTATTTCTTACTACAACGTCAGCCAAGGCTACACTCTGTACACAACAGACTTGAGATTTTATTTGGCTGAAACAAGTAAGAATACTCATGCCAGCACATCTGACTGGACACCTTTGGCTGATTTAGAATTAGTCTATGAGCATAGCGGTGTTACACTCGGCGGTGATGCTGGATGGCAAAAATTCGAATTGGATGTGCCTTACATGTATGAAGGTAAAGACAATCTCGTTGTTGTTATTGCTAAGAAAGCTAATGGATACAGCTCAATGCAATGGCAATACACTCCAACACCAAACACATGTTTAGTCCGTCGTAGTGACATGAGCCCAGATGATTTTGCAAATCACCCTGGTACAAACACAAATTATACATGGGTTACAGATTTCAGATCAAATATTAAACTTGATTTCACTCCAAAACCAGTTTATTGCTACAAAGTTTTGGCAATCAATGTTGAAAGTGCAACAAAGAATACAGCTACTATCAGCTGGACACCAAGCGAAGGTCAAACATCATGGGATGTATATGCAACAACAGGTGCAGCTCCAGATGAATCAACAACACCAACAGCAACTGGTCTTACAGAAACAACATACACCTTCACTAATTTAGCCCCTGGCGTAGAAAACAAATTGTATGTTAGAGGTTGCAATGAAAATGGTGTAAGTAAATGGAAAAGCGTTACAGCTTTGACAGACCCTGACTTCACAGGTAGTGGTACTGCTGATGATCCATATCACATCTATTCAAAGAATGACCTTAAGTTACTTGCCGACGGTATGAAAGCAGGTTTCAGAACAAGAGGTAAACACTTTATTCAAATGTCTGACATTGAAGGTGTCAACTTCTCTATCGGTACAGGCGCTAAATATTACTTTAGAGGTACTTACGATGGTAATGGTTACTCAGTTGACCTTAACCTTTATGCTAACTACAACCAAGGTTTCTTTGAATCAGTTGGTAACGGCGCTGTTATCAAGAACCTCACAGTAACAGGTAAAGTTGAAACAGGATATTGGCAAGCTGGTGGTATCGTAGGTTATGTTGACTTATCAGCTGTTGCTCCTATTGAAGGTTATCAACACGTTGTTATTGAAAACTGTGTCAACAAAGCTACTATCAAGGCTGGTGACAACAATGTCGGTGGTATAATTTCTGACTTCAATAGTAATGGTACAGACTACTTATACATCATCAATTGTACAAACTATGGTACAATCAGTGCAGTATCTTCATCAAGTTATGCCGGTGGTATAGCAGGTAGATTGCAAGCAAACGCTATTGTTAAAGGTTGTGTCAACTATGGTGAAATCAATGCTCAATCATACTCAGGTGGTGTTGTTGCTTATCCAAGAACAAATGTTAATATCGTTGACTGTTACAATGTTGGTAATGTTAATGGTACTGGCGAACGTCTTGGTGGTATCTCTGGTTACAGCAGCAGCGGTAACATCTACAACTGTTACAACCTTGGTAAAGTTACTGGCAACAACTACATGGGTGGTATCATCGGTAGACTTAAAGAAGGTACAGTTGTAAATTCTTACAATGCTGGTGCTGTTGTCAGTTCAAGCAACAATACAGAAACAACAGGTGCTGCTATCGGTTTCAATGAAGGCAATGCTCCTGTTTCAAACGTATATTATTTAGAAGGCGTTTATGGCAATGCTTACGGTTCAACATGTAATGCTTCATTGATTAACAATGTTGTATCATTCACACAAGATGCAGAAAACTTGTATGAATTTGAATTGGCAACAGCAGTTAATGGAACAACAGACTTAGTTGAAGCATTGAATTCTACAGAAACATACGGTGAAAACGAATGGTTTGAAGATATTTATGGTAACAACAAATACTATCCTACATTCGTTGTTGGTAACCCTCCAGGATTGGAATTCCAACCAGCAGTTTTAGCAATGGGTCCACGTCCAATCGGACAAGCAATGCACTCTGAAGTTGTTAAGTTGACAAACACAGGTTCAATACCAATTGAAGTTACACTTATCGACTTAGAAAGCTACACATTCTTCAATATCGTTGAAGTTCCAGAATTGCCTCTAACACTTGAAGGTGGCAAGAGCATCGAACTCGAGATTGTAACAAATCCAGAAGCTTCAGTTTCAGAAGGCGAAATTTCAACAACAATCGCAGCATTGTGGAACAAACAAGAACGTTCAGCAACTCTCGGTCAAATCACAGCTACAGCATACGTCCCAACAACTCCAGACGTTGTCTCAACAGCAGAAGTAATTACAGGATTCCCATTCACAGCAACACAATCAAAAGAAGGTATCTATCATAACTACGAATTGCCAGGTACTAATCCAAATTCTGTAGATGCTGTTTATGAATTTACAGTTACAAAAGACGTATTGTTCAATGCAGAAGTTGTAGGCCAAAATACAAAAGTCGCTGTTTATACAGAAGATATGTATGGCGAAGCATATCCTTCAGCAGATAACAACTACATAGGTCCAAAAGTTGATAATATTTCAGAAATGAAATTCTTCTACTTCGACCAATCACAAATCATCACTCACCCAGGTGCAGGTTACAATGGTGGTGATGCATCATGTGTTCCAGATGAAATGGAATATGTAGGTGCAAATATAGCATATCCAACATATTGGATAGCTGACGACTTCAGCAGTGAAGAGTCTATTACAATCAATGAAATGGAATTCTACGCATTCCAATACAACCTTTCATTAGAATCACAATTCACAGGTTTATATGTCCAAATCTATGATGGTAATCCAAAAGAAGGCGGTCAAGTAATTTGGGGTACAACAACAGACAACCTCATGTCTTACACAGAATGGACAGGCATTTACAGAGTTTATTCATTCCAATTCAGCGCATCAGGACGTCCAATCATGAAAATTGTTGCTTCTGACCTCGATATCAAATTGCCAGCAGGTGAATATTGGGTAGCAGCTTCTTTAACAGCTACACCAACAGAGCCAGGATTACCAGAAGGTACTTGGGCTATCCCTGTAACAAAATGGGGCCAAAATGAAACAGGTAACGCTATCCAAAAAATTGAAACAGGTGAATGGATTGATTATGAAGATTCAGGCTACAGCTTAGGCTTGTCAATGCTTCTCAGAGAAGGTACTTCAGTCAAATCAAGAACAAGAGCTTCTCAAAATCCAGAAATGGGTGTTGCTTCAAAAGAATTATATGCAGGCTTAACAGCTGAAGAAAATGAAGCTAGAGCAAACTATCGTTCAGAAAGAAGTACAGGTGGCGACAACGCTATCACTGATATGGTTATGACTCCTGGTAAATATTACCTCGTAGCATCTTCAACAAGTGATGAATTCACTGTTAATGCTTCAACAGCAGCTATCCCAGCTCCTGAAAAAGCTTCTTTGGTATATCCATCATATCAACAAAAGAATGTTGTAGCTCCAGCAGTATTACGTTGGAAATTAGGTAATTATGCAACAGAATATCAATTGATAGTAGGTACTGACTTCCCTCCAACTGAAGTAGTGGTTGACTGGACATCAGACTTGGCAGAAGGTTATCAAATGATTGACATGTATAACAATACAAACTATTTCTGGCAAGTTAATTTACGTAACACAACAGGTACAACTACAGGTGATGTTTGGGCATTCACAACAACAATCAATGCTCCTCAAAAATTACAAATCGCTGACAGCAAGCTCTATCCAGGTGAAAAAGCTGTATTGTCATGGGAAGGCATCACAGACCGTTCACATCGTGGTTATAATGTTTACCAAGATGACGTTAAGGTTAACAAAGGACCAATCGCAGAACCAACATATGCTGTGGGTGATCTCGAATATAACCAAGATGGTTACAACTTTAAAGTCTCTGCTATCTATGACGAAGGCGAATCAACATTCACAAATGTTGTTAAAGCTTATATGACAGGTAACGGTACTGTTAAAGGTTACACATACGAACAAGATGGCGTAACACCAGTTCCTGGTACAAAAGTTAAATTTGAAGGTAAAGATGAATACAATAACAATGTAACTGCATCATTCACTTCAGATGCTAACGGTTACTATGAAGGTGAATTGCTCGCTGGTAAATACTCAGCTTATACAGTAAAAGCTGATTACCAAGAAGCTCAAGCAAGCGACATAGTTGTTGTTTACGATCAAGTTACAGAAGGCGTTAACTTCAAACTCAATGAAATTTACTATCCTGTATTCCAAGTAGCAGCTGATGAAGTTGACAACTCTAACGTCAACGTAGCATGGAGCTGGAATGCTATCGAAGAAGAAGTTCCAGCTTACGAAGGTTGGATTAACTACGATGATGGCGAATACGCTTCATCAATCGGTACAGGCCAAGCTGCACCATGTTACTGGGCAGTTTCATTCCCTAATACAGAATTATACAAAGGTTCAACTCTTACTAAAGTGGCTGTCTTCGACGCTGGCGCAAGCTACGCAGGCACATACACAGCTAACATCTATGTAGGTGGTACATCAGTTCCTGAAACATTGCTTTCAACACAAAGCGTTCAATTGACAGGTACAGGCGAAATGGTTGAATTCGACCTCTCAACACCAGTAACACTCGATGGAACACAACCATTATGGATTACATTCTACACAGCTGATGTAACTTATCCTGCAGCAGGTTGTACATACGTTGGTGATTCTAACAGCGACTGGATCTCATTAGACGGTCAAGTATGGGAACATGCAGCAGCAGACTACAACTTGAACTACACATGGATGATCAGAGGTTTATTGACAGACGCTAAAGGTCAAAGAATGGTCCTCAGCCATGCTGATCATAAGAAAGAATTCAAAGGTGGCGTTTCAACAGGTACTTTCGTAGCTGACGCTACAGCTCAAGCTAAGTCAGTTGGTCTCCCAACATACGAAGCTGAAACAGAAATGACACGCGAATTGAAATCTTATAAAGTATATCGTTACAACTACTTCTCAGGTGAATATACAGCTGAAACAGTTGAACTCCTTGCTACAGACATCATCGACACAGCTTATCTCGATGCTAAATGGGGTTCAGTAGAAGATGGCGTTTATAAATGGGGTGTTGCAGCAGTTTATGAAGGCAACAGAAGATCAATGGCTAACGACGCTAAACCTTTCGCTCCAGAAGCAGGTTTCGTAGCACGTGACAATGAATCAATCCAATATAATGGCGAAATAGTTAAAGGTGACTTTGACGCTGCAATGGTACGCGGTGACTTAGCTTACGCTAACGTAGCTTACGCTATGAATATGCCTGCTGGTTATGTAGGATTCGACCTCGACAACCCAATCGGCGCTACAGCTATCACAACATCAACAGTTAACAGAGGTGGTGAATACTATGACGGTACATTCTATGGATATAGCTCAGACAATTACTTCCATAAGATTGACCCTGTAACAGGTGCTGTTATAGAATCTAACGCAGTAGCAACAGCTATGACAGAAATGGCTTACGACTATTCAAGAAAGACAATGTATGGTATCGCAAGCGGCGTTCTCTATACAATCAACCTCGAAGACGGTTCAGCTACACCAGTTGGCGACCTCGGTCAAACAGTCATGGCATTCGGTATCAACTTAGAAGGTGAAGCTTACGGTGTCGTTATCTCAACAGGTGACTTCTACTCAATCGATGTGGAAACAGCTACAGCAACATTAGTTGGTTCAACAGGTAAAGGATGTAACTACGTACAATGCGGTGGCTTCAACCACTACGATGGCACATTCTACTGGTTCCAATGCTACAGCACTTCAGACATGAACCTCTACACAATCGATGTTACAACAGGTGCAGCATCATTAGTAGCAGCTAACGTTGGTGAAATTACATCATGGTTCGTTCCTTACGAAGTAAGTAGCGGTAACCAATATGTTGGTGAAGTATATCCATTCCAAGCAGCTAACGAATCACCAATTATCTGGTCAAATATGATTGACAAGAACATGGCAACTCAAGTTGACATTGATGTTACAACAAACAGCAATGATTCAGCTGAAGGTACAATTGTTAGCTTGATCAACGTTTCAGAACCAGAAATGGGTTACGATTATGAAGTTGTTTTGGATGAAACAGGTAAATATACAATCAGCGACTTCCGTAAAGGTTCATATCAATTGACAATTATGAAAGCTGGTTACACATCAAGTGCAACAGGTGAAGTAATTGACATTTGGTCAGCAACAACAATTGAATGTCAACTCGAAGAAATCATAGCAGCTGTTAACAACCTCTATGTATCACCAACAGGTTGGGCAATGTGGAAAAACCACGTCGGATATCTCGGTGATGAGTTTGCATATGGTTTCGAAGAAGATTTCGAAGGTTGGACAACAATCGACGCTGACGGCGACGGTCACAACTGGTATCACAGCAGCGTTTCATATGAACACGCAGCTAACCCAAGACCATCACACTCAGGTACAGGTCACATCACTTCAGAATCATACTGCTTCGTTGAAGAAGTTTTAACTCCAGATAACTATGTAATTATCCCTGAAAAAGTAGCAATTGGTTCTAACTCAGTATTCTCATTCTGGGCATCAGCACAAGACGCTGCATGGGCATTAGAACATTTCGGTGTTGCTGTATCAACAGGTGATGGCACAACAGCTGAAGAATTCACAACAATCGCTGAATGGGATATGACAGCTAAGGGTAACCAAAAAGATGCTCCAAGAGGCAGCAGAGAAGACGGCTACGGTACATGGTACTTCTACACAGTTGACCTCTCAGACTATGTAGGTCAAAACGTATATATCGCTATCCGCCACTTCGGTTCTACAAACCAATTCTTCTTATGTATCGACGACGCTGCTTTGACAAACGGCGATCCAGAAAGAGGAACAACTGCTGTTAAAGACTTCACAGTTTTATTGAATGGTTATGAAGAAGCTCGTGTATCAACACCTTACTACCAACATGAAAACCTCATCATTGGTGAGCTCTACACAACAACAATTATCGCTAACTATGAAGGCGCTTCAAGTCAACCAGTTTCATATACATGGACTGCAGTTAAATGCGACAACTTCGAAGGTCCAAAAGAATTCACAGCAGAATATGAAAACGGCAGTGCTGTTCTCAATTGGGAATTCCCAACTGCAGCTCCAGAAGTAGATGGTGAAACATTTACATTCGGTTTCGAATCAGACTTAGAAGGCTGGACAACAATCGATGGTAATGGTGATAGCCACGTCTGGTATCACAGCTCAGAAAGTGAACTCTACCACAACGTATTGCCAAGTGAACCACACACAGGCGCAGGTTATGCAGGTTCAGAATCATTCTGCAACGCATTAGGCGCTCTCTATCCAGATGATTATCTCGTTGCTCCACAAAAATATGCAGTAGGCAACGGCGCTAAGATTTCATTCTATGCATGTTCAAAAGACAACGAATGGGCATCAGAACACTTCGGCGTAGCAGTTTCAACAGCTGGCAACACATCAGCATCAGACTTCACAACAATCGCTGAATGGACAATGACTGGCAAGTCAAGCAAGTCTACAGTTCGCGGCAGAGGCGAACAAGGTAACTGGTATCAATATACAGTTGACTTAAGTGAATATGCAGGTCAAGAAATCTACGTAGCATTACGTCACTTCAACTGCACAGACATGTTCGTCTTGATGGTTGACGATGTTGAAATCACAACAGCTGCAGCTAAATCAGACCTCGCTAAAGAAGAAGGTACATGGATGTACTACGATGATGGTAACTACTATGATGGCGTTGGCGGTCCTGTTTCATTCTACTGGGGTATCAAGTTGCGCGCAGCTGACGTTGCTCAATACGCTCCAGCAGGCTTGTCAAAAGTTGCTATCTACGACCGTCTCGCAACAACAGGTAACTTCCACATCTACTTAGGCGGCGATAACGCTCCTGGTACATTGGTACATACACAAACTTACACATTGACATCAGCAAGCGACTTCGTCGAATTCGAATTGACAGAAGCTGTAGCTGTTGACGGTACAGAAAACGTATGGGTAGTATTCGAAACAAATGACGGTACTAACTTCCCAGCATCATGTACTCAAGATACAGGCGATGCTGACGGACGTTGGATTTCAGTTGATGGAACAACATGGCAAGACGTAGCATCACTCGGATTGTACGACACATGGATGATCCGCGCTTTCTTAGGTGAAGCAGAAAACCCAGGTAACGAACTCGCATGCCTCGGCGCAATGTTATACCGCGACGGCGAACTCATTACTCCAGAACCAATCACAGCAACTTCATTCACAGAACCTCTCGTTGAATTCGGTGAATATGAATATAGCTTGAGAGTCGTTTATGATGGACCAAAAGACACTACATACTATGCAATGTCATGCCCAGAAACAGTAACACTCGTAAGACCATGTGATGCTCCAGAAAACCTCTATGGTGAACAAGCAACAGAAAACGGTCAAACAGGTGTAAGCCTCGTATGGCCTTACTCAGCACCAATGTCAGAATGGTTGTACTACGATGATGGCGTTAACGTTGACGGCATCGGCGGTCCTGCTTCATTCTACTGGGGTGTAATGTTCCCAGCATCAGCACTCGGCGGATACGACGGAACAATGATTACTAAAGTATCTATGCTCGACTACGCAGCATCTTCAGGTGTAATCAATGTATATTACGGCGGCTCTTCATCACCAGAAACATTAGTACATACTCAAAACTATACATCTAATGGTACAGGTAACTTTGTTGAATTCGAATTGACATCAGCTCTCCCAGTTGATATTACACAAAATATCTGGGTTATCTTCAGCACAACAACAGGTACTAACTACCCAGCAGCAGCAAGTACAGACTGCGGTGACCCTAACTCACGCTGGATTTCAATGGACGGCGTAGTATGGGAAGATGTTGCTAGCTACGGCTTGAACTACTCATGGATGGTACGCGCTTATGTAACAAATGAAGCTAAGGGTGAAGTTTCACAACTCGCTCCTATAACAGACTTCGAATACATAACAGCTGAAGGTGAAATCAAAGCTAACGGCAGTGCAAGAAACCGCAACTTAGACCACTATAACATCTATCGTGGTACTAATGCAAACAACTTCGAATTAATCGGCGAAAGCAACGAAGGTAAATACTTCGACGCTGTTGGTACAGGTACTTACTACTACCAAGTAACAGCTGTTTACTCATTCGACGGTGAAGAATGTGAATCAGAACCAGCAACAGCTTACGGCAACGCAGATCAAAACTATGTTGTTGTTGAAGTTGTTTCAATCGATGAAAACGGAGTCAATGGCATGATGATTTATCCTAACCCAACAAAGGATAACTTAAATATCACAGCTGAAGCTATGACACGTATCACTATCACCAACGCATTAGGCCAAACAATCTATGACCAAGAAATCAATTCAGATAACATGGTTATCGATATGGCTCAATACGAAACAGGTGTTTATATGGTACGCATCACAACAGAAAATGGCGTAGCAGTAGAACGCGTTACTGTTGTTAAATAATAAATAATTAACCTGTAGAGACGTCGTTTGTTGGCGGCGTCTCTATTTTTAACAAAACCTAAAATGAAAAAAGTTCTATTATCACTAATTGTTTTAGCTTTCTCTTTAGAATTTGTCAATGCTCAACAATATGTTGCTACGACACCTACTAAGAAAAATGTTATACTTGAAGAATATACAGGCGCTCACTGTACATATTGTCCAGACGGACACCGTATAGCTAATGAATTAGCTGCTAATAACCCAGGCAGAATATTCCCTATTAATATCCATGCCGGTGGTTATGCTCCTACATATTATCCTAACATGACAACAAATGCTGGTAATGAATTCAACGGAAGCTTCGGCGTTTATAGCTATCCTTCTGGTGTGGTAAACCGCGCTACAGGTGTTATTGGAAGAAATTTATGGGAAGAAAAATCCATTGACCAAATGCACCAAACAGCTATTGTTAACATAGCAGGCGACTACACAATAAACACTTCAACACGTACAGCTGAAATCACAGTTGAAATCTATTACACTGACAACAGTGCTGCTTCAACAAATTATCTTAACATCTTCATGTTACAAGATAATATCATTGGTTACCAAGCTGGTTCTAATTTAAATCCAGCCCAAATTGTTGACGGTCAATATTGCCACAATCACGCATTCCGTTCAACAGTGACTTCAACATGGGGCGATGCTATTACTCCAACAACAGGTTCATTGATTACAAAAACATATACTTATACAATCCCTCAAACTATTGGTGACCCTAATGGTGTAGCAGTCAATCTCGATGATATCTATTTCATTGCATTCTTGACAGACAGAAACGACAGCAACGGTACTGTCCTCAATGCATGTGAATTAGGTGTTCCTTCACCAGCAATGCATGTTGTGGATTTATGTCAAGGTGAAAGCTATACAGAAAACGGATTCAACTATATTCAACCAGCTCCTGGTTATTATGAAGAAGTAATAGAAGGCAATAACGGACAAGACGCTTATCTCTATCTCACAGTTTATCCATCTTACACTCGTAACTTGTCGATGGAAATCTGTGAAGGCGAATCATTCCATTATGGTCCATTCCATTTCGATAACCCAGCAGCAGGCGAACATGTTCAAGAAAACGTTCTCCAAACAGTTGACGGATGCGACAGTACTATCGTCATGACTCTTACAGTGTTCCCTTCATATACTGTAGAATTGACAGCTGAAATATGCGAAGGCGAAGATTACAAAGAAAATGGCTTCAACCTTAATAATCTCTCAGCTGGCGTATATAATAAAACCCTTGAATTAGAAACAGAATACGACTGCGATAGTATCGTCAATTTGGTATTGACAGTTACTGAAAAGCCAGAAGTTACTATTTCAGGTAACACAAACATCTATTCAGGTGAAAGCACAACATTGACAGCTAGCGGCGCTGACACATACGTATGGTCAACAGGCGAAACAACAGCTTCTATAACTGTGTATCCTTCTACAACAACAACATATTCTGTTGTAGGAACAAAAGAAGGTTGTGATGTTGAAGCTGAAGTTACAGTTAATGTAACAGTTGGCGTCGGTGAAAATGAAATGGCTAATACAAAGGTTTATCCTAACCCAACAAGCGGCGAATTGAAGATAGAATGTCTCGGAATGAAAGAGATTTCTGTATTCATGCCAAACGGTCAATGTGTTGAAAATATCAATGTCGATACTGACGAATATACTTTAAACATGAGCGAATATAAGTCTGGCGTTTATTACGTAAGAATAACAACAAAAGATAATGCTGTTAAAGTATGTAAATCAGTGAAAATGTAATTGATTTTAACATAGATATATAATGAGGACGCGAAATGAAATCGCGTCCTTTTTTTTGTTATAAAAAATGCCAGAAATACAATTTGACTTCTGAATTTTTTTCTTAATTTTGCAAGTTCTATTTTTTAATAAGACAATATTTATATATTGTTGATTAGTAAGTGATAGAATAATTATAAACCTATTATAAATTTAATTAAAATTCAATCTTTATGAGAAAGTTTTTAACTTGTCTTATGGTTTTGGTGTTATTGGCACCTAACGCATTGAGAGCAGATGAGAAAAAACGTGCTGCAAATAACAGCAAGGATTCTTATTTGCCAGTTTACCAAGTGAAAGCAACAGCTATGGACGACAATACTGTCAAGGCTTGCTGGAGCTGGGAAGAAATCATTCCTGACAAACTTTTGGTTAATTTTGAATCAGGTGATTTGTCTGATACTGATTTCGACAACACTGTTTCTAATTATCCATGGGTAATCACAGAAAATGCTTACGAAGGCACTTATGCTATCAAATCTTCTAACGAAGGTAAACCAAACAGCACATCAGCAATTGAAATCACTGTTGACGTTCCTTACAATGGCGTAATGGGTTTCAACTGCAGAGTATCTAGTGAAACAGAATATGACTTTGGTCGTTTCTATATCGACGATGTTATGATGTTAGAGATGTCTGGTTTTAAGATGTGGCAATACAGAGAATATGAAATCACTGAAGGTACTCACACTTACAGATGGGAATATAAGAAAGACAACGGAACAGACAAAGAAGAAGATGCTTTCTTCCTTGATAACGTAAAACTCTTTGGCGAAGTAGAACCTTTCGCAGGCGGCTGGGTTACATATAGCGACACAGCATACGTCGAGTCTGTAAGTCCTGGCTACAATGCACAAATGTGGTGGGGTATAAAATTCCCAAGAACAGAGTCTTACAAAGACATGGTTCTTAGCGCAATCTCTGTATTCGATGCTCAACCTGGCGCAGGTAACTATACTGCTAACATCTTCGTTGGAGGTGATGACGCTCCTGCTACATTGTCTTCAACACAAACATTCAGTTTGACAGGTAAAGAAGAATTCGTTGACGTTGAACTTACCAACCCTGTTGTAATTGAAGGTGACCAACCATTATGGATTACTTTACACACAACAGACATCTTCGCTCCTGCAGCAGGTTGCGAATATGCTGACGATATCAACAGCGACTGGATTTCATTGAACGGAACAGATTGGGGCCACTTGAAATCAGATTATGATTTCCATTACTCATGGATGATTAAAGGTTATATCGAAAACCAAGAAGGCAAGAGAATTGAACTTGCAAAAGAAGAAAAGAACAGAGCAGAATTCAACTCATATAAAGTTTATCGCTACGACTGCTTCGCAGGTGAAATGTCAGAACAAACAGTTACATTGCTCGCTGAAAACGTAACAGACACATTGTTCTTAGATAACCAATGGGCTAACATGGAAGACGGTATCTACCAATGGGGTGTTTCTGCAGTTTATGACGGCAACAACGAATCAACAATCACATGGTCAAACATTGTTGACAAAAACATGGTGGCTGAAGTCAATGTCAACGTTACAACAAACAACGACAAGACTGCTGAAGGTACTTTGGTAAGATTCATCAATAAGTCAGAACCAGGAATGGAATACGACTATGAAGTTGTTTTGGATGAAACAGGCACTCACACATGGAAAAAATTCCGTAAAGGTATCTATGAAGTGACAATCTCAAATGCTGGCTACTATTCATGCTACGAAAGCGATGTCATGGAAATCTGGGACGAAACAACATTAAACTGCGAACTCGAAGAAATAGTCGCTGCTGTTAACCTTTACGTCTCTCCAACAGGATGGGCAATGTGGAATGAAGGTGAAGACAATGATAATGCTTTGAGCTACGATATTTATTTGAATAATACATTATTGGAACAAGTAACAACAACATATTATCAACATACTGATGTAGTTGTTGGTCAGTCATACACAACAAAAGTTGTCGCTAACTACGCAACAGGCGTCAGCGACCCAATGACATACACATGGACATTCAAAGATTGTGAAAACTATGAAGGCGTTTCAGACTTCACAGTAAAATACGCTAACAGTAAAGCTGTTCTCAACTGGAGCGTTCCAGGAATCGATGTGTCACAAGAACCTCAAACATTGTCATACAGCTTCGAAACAGACTTAGACCAATGGACAACAATCGATGCTAACAACGACGGTCACGTATGGTATCATAGCTCACAAGCTAATGAGCACGAAGTTGACCCTGTTGAAGCTCACACAGGTGCAGGTTATATCTGTTCAGAATCGTTCTGTAACGCTTTCTCAGCTCTTACTCCAGACGATTATTTAGTATCTCCAGAAAAAATCATTGCTACATCAACATCAAAAATAACTTTCTGGGCATCAGCACAAGACGCAGCTTATGCAGCAGAACATTTCGGCGTTGCTGTTTCTGCAGATGGCAATACTTCAGCTGACGACTTCACAATGTTGTCAGAATGGTCATTGACAGCTAAGAGCGCTCCTAAAGCACAACGCGGCACAAGAGACCAAGGCAACTGGTATCAATATGAAGCTGACTTAAGCTCATACGAAGGTCAAGAAATTTGGGTTGCTATCCGTCACTTCAACACAACAGACATGTTCATCTTGTTAGTTGACGACGTTGAACTCGTTGACGTTGCTGTAATGCCAGAATTAAAAGATGAGTCATTGGCTCTCGGCGCTTTTGTATATCGCGATGGCGAACTTCTTAACACAGAACCTATCAGAACAGGCCGCTTCTCAGAAAACATGGCTGTTGAAACAGAACGTGAATATTGCATCAGAGTAGTTTACGGCGGCGAAAAAGATGATACTTATTACGCAATGTCATGCCCTGACTGCGAAACACTCTTCGCAGAAATGTTATGCGACGCTCCAGAAGATCTCTATGGCGTTCAATCAGCTAACGAACAAGGCTTGATGGGCGTACGCCTCGTATGGCCTTACGCAGCTCCTACAACAAACTGGTTGTACTATGACAACGGTCTTAAACTCGACGGCGTCGGCGGACCAGAAACATTCCTCTGGGGTGTCATGTTCCCAGCAGAATCTCTCATCGGTTACGAAGGAACATCATTGACAAAAGTCACTATGTATGCCAACGCAATGTCATCTGGCTTCATCTACATCTACAGCGGCGGTATCACAACTCCTTCTGCAATGGTTCACGCTCAACAATATTCAACAGACGGTACAGCTGAAGACTTCGAAGAATTTGAATTGACAGTGCCAGTAGAACTCGATATAACAAAGAGCCTCTGGATTGTATTCAGCACGAATACAGGTACTATATGGCCAGCAGGCGTAGCACAAGACTGCGGCAACCCTAACTCACGCTGGATTTCAATGGATGGTTATACATGGGAAGACATGAGCATATATGGCTTGAACTACTCATGGATGGTTCGTGGTTATGTATCTGACAACGATAAATTAGGTGGCGAAACACGCGCTTTGCAACACTATAACATCTATCGCGGTTCTTCAGAAAACGACTTCGAATTAATCGACGACACAACAGAAAAAACTTACTTCGACCTCGTTAACGAAGGCACTTACTACTATCAAGTTACAGCTGTCTATGAACAAGAAGGCATAGAATGTGAGTCAGACCCAGCTAACGCTTATGAAAACGAAGAACAAGATTATATCATCGTTGTTGTTAAGAAAGGCGAATCATTAGGCGAAAATACTGTCGTCACTATGGTCTATCCTAACCCAGCAAAAGATGTCTTGAACATCAACGCTGAAGCTATGACACGCGTAAGCATCATGAATACATTAGGTCAGACAGTCTATGACAAAGCAGTTGACACTGACGATGTAGTCCTCGATATGACACAATTTGAAGCTGGCGTTTATATGTTACGCATCACAACAGAAAACGGCGTGGCAACACAACGCATCATGGTTAATAATTGATTTTTATAAAAACTCAAAATCTCAAAAACTCAGAATCTCAGAAATGGGGTTCTGAGTTTTTTTTTGAACTCTGAACTCTGAATTCAGGACTACTCAATCACTAAAAAATCATTTCTAATAAAAAAGACGCACGGCGGTGCGTCTCTACTTATAGTCTTGTTGTCATGTAGTCTTGTAGTCTCAAACAATGTTCACTTCCGGTTTTATCTTGATGCCGAATTTATCTTCGACGCTTTCTTGTATCTTCTTCATGAGATTGAGAATCTCTTCAGGTTTTCCGTTGCCGTAATGTACAAGGACGAGCGCCTGCTTGTCCCAGACGCCTACATGATTTTCTCTGTAACCTTTCCATCCCGACTTGTCGATGAGCCATCCCGCAGGAATCTTGACGCCATTGTCGTTAGGATATGACGGCACTTCTGGATATTTCTCTTTGACACTTTGATATTTTTCAATGCTGACGATAGGATTCTGGAAGAAACTGCCGACGCTTCCAACGACGCCTACTTCCGGCAACTTCTCTGCACGTATCGTCTTGATAGCATTAGCTACATCGGAAAGGCTAGGGGATTCTATGTTTTTCTTGGAAAGATAATCTTTGATATTGCCATATTCCAACTTAAGTTCAGCATTTCTTCTTAACATGAAGTCGATGGCGTAGATGAAATATTTCTTGTTCTCTTCTTTTTTGAAAATGCTGTTACGATAAGCGAAATCGCATTCTTTGTTTTCAAAAACGCGTTCCTCGCCGTTGTCGATGTTTATGGTATAAACCTTGGTGATACAGTCTTTCACCTCACTGCCGTATGCGCCGATGTTCTGGACAGGAGCAGCACCTACGCTTCCAGGAATATCGACGAGATTCTCTAATCCGTAGAGATTGTTGCTGACGGTGAAATCTACAAAATCTTTCCACGCCTCGCCCGACATACATCTTACTATTAGGAATTCAGGATTTGAGGAATTCAGGAATTCAGGTTGTCCGTTGTCTGTTGTCTGTTGACTGTTGTCCGTTGTCTGTTGACTTTCAACAAACGAAATTCCTTTTAAATTGGAATGTATTACTATTCCGTCAAAATATTCATCAGTGAAAAGGATATTGCTTCCTCCTCCTAAGATAAGGGTTTTATTGTTTTTGAAAATATTATTGTCAATAAGTTCCTTGATGTCGTTTAATGAGTTGATTTCATAAAAATGTCTTGCTACGACATCAAATCCCATTGTATTCAAACTCTTAAGCGACATCATATCACTGCATCTTAAAGTGGACAAAGTCTGTTGTCTGTTGTCTGTTGTCCGTTGTCCTTCCATAGTAAATATTTTTTTTCAAAATTAAAAGTTTTTTGCGAAAGCGAGACATAAAAGAACTAATTTTATAAACTCAAAAAAGATATTAAATTGAAACGTGTTATTGTATCAGTTATCAACGACTTAGTCACAGATCAAAGAGTTAACAAGTCGTGTCTCACACTTCAGAAGGCAGGATTCGAGGTGTTGTTGGTCGGTCGTAAGCAAAGAAAAAGTCCCGAAATGGATGAGCGTCCTTATCGTTCTCATCGTATGAGACTTTTATTCGAGAAAGGTCCGCTTTTCTACGCAGAATATAATATCAGACTGTTTTTCTTCTTGATGTTCCATCGTGCCGACTGTTTCTTGTCGAATGACCTCGATACGTTGTTGCCTTCATTTTTAGTATCTAAAATAAAGAGAAAGAAACTCATCTACGACAGTCACGAATATTTCACGGAAGTTCCTGAACTCGTCAGTCGTCCTAAGGTACAGAAAGTATGGCGTACGATAGAAGAGTTCGTTTTGCCGAAGATGAAGGAGATGATAACTGTTAATGAATCTATTGCGAATCTATTCAGAGAGAAATATGGCATCAAGGTTCATGTGATAAGAAACATTCCGATGCGTAAGTTGTTGCCAGAAGCGGCGACGCGCGAGAAAATGTGTCTTCCTGAAGACAAGCATATACTCATACTTCAAGGTTCTGGAATCAACATACATCGTGGCTCGGAAGAACTCGTCGATGCGATGCAGTATCTAGATGATTGTATTTTATTAATAATAGGTGGCGGCGACGTGCTTCCAATCTTGAAGAAAACTGTGGCGGAACGACATCATGAAGACAGGGTTCGTTTCTATCCTAGAATGCCTTATAAAGACATGATGGCGATAACACGTCTCGCAGAAGTCGGTTTCACTCTAGACAAACCTAACAATCTCAACTATCTCTTCAGTCTGCCTAATAAACTGTTCGACTACATACAAGCCAACGTTCCAATTATAGCATCGCATCTTCCTGAAATTGAAAGGATAATAAGAGATTATAATATCGGAACATTCGTCGATGACCATAATCCTCAGCATATAGCAGATAAAATTAAGGAAGTGCTTTCTGATGAAAATACTTTGACAACTTGGAAAAATAATCTTAACTTCGCAGCTCAAGAATTATGTTGGGAAAACGAAGAAAAAACTTTGATTGAAATATATGAGCAATACATCTGATATACATTTGCATATCGTCAGTTTCGACATTCCTTATCCTGCCAATTACGGCGGCGTTATTGACGTTTTCTTTAGAATCAAGGCGCTCTCAGAACGAGGCGTCAAAATTCATTTGCATTGTTTCGAATACGGACGCGAGCACTCCGAATATCTCGAGAGTTTTTGCTATTCCGTGAATTATTATAAGAGAGAAACGAATTTTAGCAAGATATTCAGTTCGCTGCCTTATATCGTTTGTTCTCGCGACTCACAAGAATTGCTCAACAATCTTAAAAAAGACGATTATCCTATTTTGCTTGAAGGATTGCATTGCTGTAAGTTGCTCACTTGCGAAGAGTTGAAAGACAGAAACGTGATAGTGAGAGCGCATAATGTTGAACATGAATATTATGAACATCTGGCAAAAGCGGAAGTCGATTCAAAGAAGAAAATATATCTGAAACAAGAAGTAGATAAACTTAGAAACTTTGAATGTGTCTTGAATAAAGCGAAAGCTATATTGGCGATTTCGCAGAAAGACTACGAATATTTCTCCGAGAAATATAAGAATGTTCATAAAGTCACAGCATACAATGCATACACTGAAGTAGATATTCTGGAAGGAAGCAGCGACTATGTCTTATATCATGGCAATCTGTCAGTGGCAGAGAATTATCGTGCAGCAGAGATACTTATTGAGACATTTGAAAAGTTCGACGTGAAGCTGAAGATAGCCGGAATGAATCCTCCACCTCATATCGTGAAACTTATTGAAGATATTCCTAATATAGAACTTATCGATAGCCCTAACGACCAGGTCTTGTTCGATTTGATTCGTCACGCTCATATCAATATTCTTGTTACAGAACAAGCAACTGGACTTAAGTTGAAATTGTTGAATACATTATTCAACGGACGATTCTGTCTTGTTAACGACAAGATGGTTGAAGGACTGGATGTTAATGGATTGTGTTATATCGTCAATGATTCTAATGCTATTCGCTTTGCTGTAAGTGAACTGATGCCACGTTCTTTCGACAAGCATCAGATAGAACGCCGTAGAAAGAATATGAAACATTTCTACAATATTGAAGAGGCTACTGATTTGTTGATGAAGTTGATAACAGAAAATTTGTAGTGAGCCGCAAGCATCGTGCTATGAGCATTATGAATTATGAATCAAAAAAGATATCGATAAAAAATGCAGCCGAGCAATTGAATGTTTCGGTCGTTAGTATTCATAATTGGATTAAGGAAGGTATCTTGAAAACGGTTGACAATCACGTTACTCAAGAGTCTCTCGATGAATTCAAGAGAGAATTCCTTAATAACAACAAACTTTCGGCACGTGCGAACAAACAATATAAAGAGTCACACAATCATAATTCATTGACAATAACGATAAAAAAAGACCTGAAGTCGTCAATGTCGGGAGATGATGTCTCATCAAAATACGAATCTTCATTATCCGATTCATATAAAAATAAGGAAGGAATCTATTATACGCCTCAATATATTGTTGAGGATATGTTGAAAGATATTGTTGATGTTGAAAACAAAACATTCTTGGATCCTTGTTGTGGCTCTGGGAATTTTATCATTGAAGCAATAAAAAAAGGAATATCCCCAGAAAATGTTTATGGTTTTGATGTTGATGAGAATGCTGTTCTAATTGCCAGGAAGAGAATCAAGGACTTGTGCGGCTATGATAGCAAGAATATCATTTGCGCTGATTTTCTTAGCCAAAAGCCAAAAACCAAAAGCCAACGCTTCGATTATATCTTTACCAATCCACCCTGGGGAAAGAAAATCAATAAAGCAGACAAACTCAGATATTCCTCTTTATATAATTCAGGAAATAGCAACGATACATCGGCATTGTTTTATTTCGCCTGTTTGAAAATGTTAAAAGGAAATGGTAAGATAGGAATGCTGTTGCCAGATTCATTCTTTAATATCAGTTCTTTTGAAAATGCACGCAAATCATTGTTGTCATTACAAATAAATCGTTTTGTTGATTATGGAAAAGCCTTCAAGGGTTTGATGACAAAAGCAGTCGCATTTGTAGCATGCAAAGTCAACAGACAACAGACAACGGTCAACAGTCAGATAGAATGTGAGATTTATAGTGTTAAGAAACATTTGCGTTCGCAGGAGAGTTTTGCTGATATTCCTAAGTGTATTTTCAATTTTCATATAGAAGAAAGTGAAAGTGATATAATACGTCATGTTTTTTCTATGCCACATATCAGGTTGAAAGACAATGCGAAGTGGGGATTGGGTGTCATTACAGGAAATAACGAGAAGATTTGTAAGAAAGAGAAAACAAAGGGATGTGTTCCTATCTACAGAGGCAAGGATATTATGAAAAATACCTTGTCAGAACCATCTTTATATATAGATGAGAATCTCGAAGGATGTCGTCAAGTAGCAGATATGGAGTTGTATAAATCTCCAGAGAAAGTCATTTATCGTTTTATTTCGAATAGAATTGTTTGTTTTTATGATACCGAACAGCGATATATTTTGAATAGCGCGAATCTCTTTGTGCTGAATGAAGATTTTCCAATATCATATTCTCAGCTTGTAGATTTGTTGAATTCAGATTTTATGAATTGGCTCTTCAGAAGTATCTTCAATACCCATAAAATATTGCGCAGCGATTTGGAAATGCTGCCCATCTTCCATGAATATTTTAAGGAAAACGAAGTGTTCTCTGAAGAGTCTTTTAAAGTATACATGACTCAGACCATTGCCTAGACTCGGCATATCCAATGTCTGTTGTCTGTTGACCGTTGTCTGTTGACTATTTTGTAGTCTTATCAACCACAGTTCCTTCATCACATTTGATGATTCTTGAAGGATATTTCAAGATGAGGTTGTAGTTGTGTGTAGCCATGAATATGGTCTTGCCTTTTGCGCAGATATCCTTAAGCAAATTCATGATATCGTTGGTGGTCTCTGGGTCGAGGTTGCCGGTAGGTTCGTCGGCCAAGATGAGTGCCGGATTGTTGAGGAGCGCTCTTGCTATCGCTATGCTCTGTTGCTCGCCGCCCGACAGCTGATGAGGCATTGCCTTGCGTTTTTGTGGAAGCCCTACCTGTGTCAATACCTCATCGATTCTCTTCGACATGGCAGACTTGTCTTTCCATCCTGTAGCGTCTAACACGAAATAAAGATTGTCTTCTACGTTTCTGTCATAAAGAAGTTGGAAGTCCTGAAACACTATGCCTATCTTTCTTCTGAGCATAGGGATGTCGCGTTTCTTTATTGTGCGGAGATTATAGTCGGCTATGCTTAACTCGCCTTTCTTGGCAGGAAGGTCAGCGTATAAAGTCTTGAGTAATGATGACTTGCCGCTTCCGGTCTTTCCGATTAAGTAAACAAACTCTCCTTCTGCAATATCGAAATTGACATCTTTCAACACACATCTTTCATGTTGAAATATAGAAGCATTTTTTAATGATATGACGCTTTTTGAATTCATAATTTACAATTCATAATTCATAATGCAAATATATAAAAAAATGACTAATGGCTAAAGACAAATGACTAAAGGTAAAGGTCTAATGACTAAAGGAAAAACTCCCTCAACTCCTAATTACACATTCCTAATTCCTAATTCCAAATTGTCACCAGCTTCCGCCGGCGCCTCCGCCTCCGAAGCTGCCGCCTCCGAAGCCGCTGAATCCTCCGCCACCAAAACCGCCTGAGCCTCCTGAGAAGTCGTTCCAATGGTTATGATGATGCCTATGACGATTGCTGTTGTTATTTAAGAGGCTTAACCAGAATAATGTCCTCCAGAATGAGGAGTCGTCCTTTTTAGAAGAGATGGTTTTTCCGACTTTATTAGCCAGACTGATATATAAAATCATCGCTGCCATTCCAATTATGATGAATATCAATGCAGCAACTTCTGAGTCTTCATCGGTAGATTTGTCTGATTTAAAACCGCCTGATGCAAGTTTTATTATAGAGTCGATGGCGTTGTTGACGCCGCTGTAATAGTCGTTGTATTTGAAAGCAGGTATCATCTGATTCTCGATGATACGTTTTGCTAATGCGTCTGGTACATATTGTTCGAGGCCGTATCCGACGCTGATGAAAACCTCGCCTTTGGTTTCATTCTTTGGTTTTACTAGGATAACGATGCCGTTGTTCTCTTTGGTTCCGACGCCCCATTTCTCGCCAATCTGATATGCGAAGTCGGCAGCTGTGGTGCCTTGTAAGTCGTTGACAAAAACAACGGCTATCTGTGTTGATGTAGTGTCGTGATAGTTTCTGAGTTTGTGTTCCAGATTGTTGGTCTGACTAATTGTCAGGGTATTAGTGAAATCGTTGACGAGTTGGGGAGGAGACGGGCGATTAGGAATCTGCTGAGCGTGGCAAAATGAAACCACGAATAACAATAAAAATAAGGTGGAGATTTTTTGCCCACGGAAATTCACTAAATGACACGATTGTTTTTTATTCATAACAGTTCACTAATAAATAAAGTCCACGAAAAAACACTAATTAAACACGAATATTTTAATCAATTCCTGATTGATTAGACGCATCAGCGACATATTGCTTATTTTTCATAGTGTCGTATGATATGTCTCTACAAACATTCCTAATTCCTAACTCCTAATTCCTAATTAAAAGAAATCTCATCACTCAGTTCATTGACGTCATCGCTTTGATATGGGAAATATTCTTTGAGTCTTTCTCCGCATTTTGATATCCCGGCGACGAGACCATCGGCGAATTTGTTTTCTTTGAAGTTAAAAATCATCTGGTCTTTGATATCGTTCCAGAAGTCGTGTTCCACTTTTTTGTTGATACCTTCGTCGCCGATGACAGCGAATTTATGGTCTTTGACGGCGAGGTAGAACAAGATGCCGTTGCGCGCGGCAGTTTGATTCATCTTCAAATCGTAAAATACTTCTGCCGCGCGCTCCAGAGTCTCTTTCTTACAATGATTCTCAATATGCACTCTTATCTCACCGGAAGTGTTGAGTTCCGCTTCCTTGATGGCAGCTACTATCTTCTGCTGCTCTTCCTTTGAAAAGAATGTCCTTGATGTCATTATATCAGATTTTTAAAATTCAACTTTAGGTGCAACTTCAGAACCTGCAGCTGCTTCAAAATAGGCTTTCTTCTCGAAGCCGAACATATTGGCTACTATGTTAGTAGGGAATCTGCGTAATCCTGTGTTGTATTCTTTCACGGCATCGTTGAAGTTCTTGCGCTCCACTGAGATGCGGTTTTCTGTTCCTTCAAGCTGTGCCTGTAACTCCATGAAATTTTGGTTTGCCTTCAAGTCAGGATATTTTTCAACAGTTACCAAAAGTCTTGACAATGCGCCTGACAGCTGGTCTTGTGCTGCCTGGAATGCCTTGATGTTTTCTTCTGTCATATTGTCGGCATTGAAGTTGACAGATGTAGCTTTAGCGCGTGCTGCAACGACGTCGGTCAAAACTTGTTGTTCATGTTCTGCGTAGCCTTTTACTGTTGCCACGAGATTAGGGATGAGGTCGGCACGACGTTGATATACGTTCTCCACCTGAGCCCATTTTGAGTTTACGTTTTCTTCCTTGTTGACCAAGCCGTTGTATTTTCCGACAAACCAGAAAACAATCAATACAACGACGCCAACGATTAAAATAATGGTGTTTTTGTTTTTCATATTTTCTCCTTTTTTATTGCTTTGAGCAGCGAGCTATGAGTTGTGAGCATTGCTCATAGCCCATTGCTCATAGCTCAATGCTTAAATTTCATTAAAGCTTCTCTTAACAAACTCATTCAAATCCTTACCTTTTAATAAGTTCTTTGAAAGACGTGCTAAGTCGTATAAATGTTTGATAGTGTTCTTTTGTGTCTCTTCGTCTTTGTCTAAGATGCCAGCGATGACAGGGCTGTTGACGTTGAGCATGAGAGTGTAGCTGTCAGGCATTGAACCCCACATCTGCATTCCGCCGCCCATCGCGCTCATCTCTTTCATACGGCGCATGAACTCGTTCTGGATAACTTCAACAGGAGCGTCGTCTTCGCCTAAGTTGCTGAACTCTATATTGAAAGTGACTTTGTCGATGATTTCTTCAAAAGCTTTTCTGATGTCGGCTTTTTGTTCGTCGTTGAGTTTAGACTCTTTAGATTCTTCTTCTTTTTCAATGAGTTTGTCGATAGAAGCAGAGTCGACGCGAGCAAACTGACAGTCGCCGTATTTCTGTTCCAAAGTGCTGATGAAGTGTGCGTCGAGGATGCCGTCTAACATAAGGACGCTGTAACCTTTGCTCTTGGCGTTTTCAATGTTGCTGTATTGTTCGTCAGCGTTTGTAGCATAGAGATAAACGAGTCTGTTATCTTTGTTCTTCTGATTTTCTTCTATATGTTTCTTGTATTCCTCTAATGTGTAGTAGATTCCGTCGGTGTCTTTCACGAGCATGAATTTCTCTGCTCTCTCGAAGAACTTAGGGTCTGCTATCATGCCGTATTCGATGAAGACGCTGATGTCGTCCCATTTCTTTTCGTATTCTGCGCGGTCTTTCTTGAAGAGTTCTTCTAACTTTTCAGCTACTTTCTTGGTGATATAACCTGAAATCTTCTTGACATTCTGGTCGTTTTGCAAGAATGAACGGCTTACGTTCAAAGGAATATCTGGAGAGTCGATGACGCCGTGGAGCATTGTCAAGAACTCTGGCAAGATGCCGTCGACAGAGTCTGTGACGAAAACCTCGTTGCAATAGAGCTGAATCTTGTTACGTTGGAATTCGTATCTGTTCTTGATTTTTGGGAAGTATAAGATACCTGTGAGGTTGAAAGGATAGTCGACGTTGAGATGTATGTGGAACAATGGTGTCTCGAAGTTCATTGGATATAATACGTGATAGAAATCGTCGTATTCTTTGTCTTCTATTGATGAAGGTGACTTCTTCCATAGTGGAGCAACATCGTTGATAATCCATGGTTTCTCTACTGATTTTGTCTTTGGCTTGCCTTCTTCGTCGGTCTCGCCTTCGATAATTTCTTCTACGTTCTTTGTTCCGAATTGGATTGGCACAGACAAGAACTTGCAGTATTTATTTAATAACTCACGGATTTTGCTTTCTTCGAGGAAGTCGGCGCAGTCGTCGGAGATATAGAGGATGACGTCTGTTCCGCGGTTTCCTTTTGGTATTTCGTTCATTGTGTATTCTGGGCTGCCGTCGCATTCCCACATCACGCCTTTTTCCTCTTCTGTCTGTCTGAATGACTTGGAGATGAGAGCCACTTTGTTGGAAACCATGAATGATGAGTAGAATCCTAATCCGAAGTGACCTATGATGTTAGCTGCTTCTGCTTCTGTCTGTGTCTTGAATTTCTCTACGAATTCTGTCGCACCAGAGAAAGCTATTTGGTTGATGTATTTATCTACTTCAGCACTTGTCATGCCGATGCCGTTGTCACGAATTGTCAGTGTTTTCTTTTGTTTGTCAATCTCTACTTTTATGGTGAGGTCGCCGAGTTCGCCTTTGAATTCGCCTGCTGAAGCAAGAGTCTTGAGTTTGTTTGTCGCATCGACTGCATTACTTACTATTTCGCGTAAAAATATCTCGTTTTCAGAATATAAGAACTTTTTGATTACAGGGAAAATGTTTTCCGTTTTTACACCTATTGAACCTGTTTGCATATCTATGTGTTTTAATTGTTGTTAATTTTTATGCTTCTCGGATGTCAAACAATATGCCATGAAAATGTCACTGACAAAATTTCATTAGCCTTCGGCTGACAACAGTCAACAGTCAACGGACAACAGGTTTTTGAACAAAGGCTTTTGACCATTGACTATTGAAAATTGAACCCAAAAACCTTTAGTCCTTAGTCTTTAGACTTTAGTCTTTTTATGGCGTTCCGGCTCTGCCGTCGGGCTTTCCGCTATATCTTTTTCCGCTTCGCTTCAAAAGGATGCCGCTCCAATCCCTAACGCATTGGAGGCGATAATCAAAAAGTTTTTGGTTCTTAGTTCAACGTATCTCTCCTTTATGAAGTTGTTCGATAGGGAAAATTAAATCCCAGTCTTTTCCCCATACAATATTGCCGTTCTCAATTTTGAAACAGCTAAATAAATTGGGATCAAGATATTTGTTATACTGAGGATGAGGATGACGACGTATGAAATCTCCAATGTCAACAATTTGAATGGTGTCATCGTTGAAATATAAACGAACTACTAAGTCTCCTGCAATAACGGCATCAAGAATTTGAAGTTTTTTCATAATGAAATTCGTTTTATATTTTTTTAGTAATAACGGTACATTTTATAGTTTGTTTCATTACAAAAAATGTCACCCACTTTTTGATTATCTCCTTGTTATATTTGTGTATAAATGTCTCTGCGATATTTTTGTCTTTTTCGCTTAACATTTCAACACCTTTTTTCTTTCGAACATTAATATTGATCAATTCTCCATTTAGTATGATTAGATCAAATATGCTTTCTCTGTCTCCATGAATGACATGTACATGTATTGGTTCATGTTCGTTTGAATAAAAATAGAACGTGAATCCAAAATATTCGTAAATTTTTGGCATAAATTTAAAATTTTAAAGTTCTCATTGCAAAGATATAAAAAAGATTTACAACGATAAGTTTGCATTATACTTTTTTACTATGTTTGCAAAATGAAAGTCGAATGACTAAAGGCAAAAGGCTAATGGTTGATAATGTGAAAGAAGTCTGTTGTCTGTTGACTGTCGTCCGTTGACATAAAATAAAGATTATGCAAAAATTCATAGATAAATTACAATCATCATTAAATGATGGCTCTTTCGTAAAGCTGACATTGTCTAAGCCGTCAGCAATCAGCCGTCAGCAATCAGCTGATTTGAATAACGTTTATGTGAAACCAATCATCTTGAAAAACGAGAAGATGTACTCTTTCACATATCGTTACGAGAGAAGAGACGAGACCAAAAACTATGACGCTGGGCAGACGCTCGAGATAATAAACCAATTGGTTCCAAATGTGTTTCTCAATGCTTCTTTGTTTACTTTGACAGAGGATGTCACGCTTCTTATTAGTAAAAAAGGTAAGGCTACTGTAATGAGTAAGGCTGTCAAGGAACAACGTGAGCAGAATGTTCAGCATGACAAAGTAAAGAATCGTCTGATTAACACCGACAATCCTTGGTGGTTTAAACTTGGCTTGACGACTCGCGAAGGCAAGGTGACTGCCGACATGCAGCATAAGTTCAAACAAATCTGTAAATATGTCGAGATAGTTGACGGAGTGATGAAGAATGTGAAATTCGACGGCAAAATTCGCATTGCCGACATGGGAGCAGGGAAGGGCTATCTCACTTTCGCTTTGTATGAATATCTGACACAAAGATGCAAATACGAAATCGAGATGGAAGGTGTTGAGATTCGTCCTGACTTGGTCGTAAAAATCAACGAGATAATAAAAGAATCGAATTTAAAAGATTTCAGATTTGTTGAGAGCTGTATTGAAGATTATATGACGCAAAGACTCAGAGACACAAAGACACAAAGTGTGGCTGACTCTGCGACTCTGCGACTCTGCGACTCTGCGACTTTAGATGTCCTAATCGCTCTTCATGCTTGCAATACAGCCACCGACGATGCTATTATAAAAGGTATAGAGTCGGGCGCTAAATTAATAATATGTGCTCCATGCTGTCATAAGCAGATTCGTCAGGAGATGGAGAAGTCGAAAGTTGTTGACCCAATCACACGATACGGCATTTTCTTGGAACGTCAAGCAGTGATGATAACTGATGCTATACGCGCTTTGATAATGGAATATTACGGTTACAAGACACAGGTGATGGAGTTCATCGAGATGGAACATACACCAAAGAATATCTTGTTGGTAGGAAAAAAGAGTGATGCTCCTGTCGATAAGGAAGCGATATTGAAACAGATAGAAGAATTGAAGAAACAATACGGAATAGAGAAGCATTATTTGGAGAAGATTTTTTTGAATTAGGAATGGTTGGTAGAGACGTTTCAATGTTTCCATAAGAATTAACACACATTGAAGCGTCTAATGAATTAGTAATTGTAGGGACGCGGCAGCTCAATGCTCACGGCAAAAAATAAATTTAAAAAAATCTTTCCATATAAATAAAAATGTTTATCTTCGTGGACTTGAAAGAAACAAAAAGTATTTAACGTTTAAAAAAATAAATATCATGCAAAACATTGAATGGTCAACACTCCCATTTGGTTATTTACCAACAAATTACAATGTTCGTTGTTACTACAGAAACGGACAATGGGGTGAAATTGAAGTAAGCTCAGAAACAACAATAAACATCCACATGGCTGCAACATGTTTGCACTATGGCCAAGAAGCATTCGAAGGTTTGAAGGCTTTCCGTGGCGAAGATGGCAAAGTTCGTATTTTCCGTTTGGATGAAAATGCAAAACGTTTGCAATCATCATGCGATGGTATCATGATGCCACAATTCCCACTCGAAAAATTCGAAGAAGCTATGAAGAAATGTGTTCAACTCAATGCTGACTTCATTCCTCCATACGGCAGTGGCGCATCATTATATCTCCGTCCATTAATTATTGGTACAGGCATCCGCGTTGGTGTTAGCCCAGCTGACGAATATTTGTTCTTAGTATTTGCTACACCAGTAGGTCCTTACTTCAAAGGTGGTTTCCAAGCTAACCCATACGTCATCACACGTAAATATGACCGTGCAGCTCCTCTTGGAACAGGTACTTTCAAAGTTGGTGGCAACTATGCAGCAAGTATGCGTCCACACGTAGAAGCATGCCATGGCGGCAAATACGCTTGCGAATTCTATCTCGACGCTAAAGAAAAATGTTATATCGACGAAGCTGGCGCAGCTAACTTCTTCGCTATTAAAGATAACACATATATCACTCCATTGTCAACATCAATTCTTCCATCAATCACAAACAAGAGCTTGATGTTCTTGGCAGAAAAGATGGGTATGAAAGTAGAACGTCGTCCAATTCACGTTGACGAACTCGCTACATTTGAAGAAGCAGGCGCTTGCGGTACAGCAGCTGTTATCAGCCCTATCTCACGCATCGATGACCTCGATAACAACAAATCATACGTATTCGGTGATGGCAAACCAGGTCCACAAAGTGAAAAATTATATAACAAACTTCGTGGTATCCAATGCGGTACAGAACCAGATGAATACGGCTGGATTACAGTAGTTGAAGGAATATAATATGAAAAAATTATCCCTAAGCAGATGGTTTTTTCATAGCTTTGTTTGAGCACCGTTTTTACGGTGCTTTTTTTGTTTAAAAAAAACTTGAAAAAAACATCTCTTAGCTATTGATTATTTGTGATTAAAAGTGTATTTTTGCGAACCGATAAAATAGAGAAATTTCGAAATTAATAAATCTAATTAAAATTTAATCAAATGAAAAAATTTACTTTCTTAATGTGTGCAGTATTTGCTTGCTTACTTCAAGTTAATGCACAACAATTCGTTTCTACAGACCCACAAAATAGAAACGCTATCATTGAAGAATTTACAGGTAGAAACTGCGGTTTCTGTCCAGATGGTCACGTTATCGCTAACCAAATCGTTCACGCTAACCCAGGTAGAGTATGGGCAGTTAACGTTCACGCAGGTGGATATTCACCAACCTCTTTCCCTAACTTGAACTGTGGTGTTAGTACAACTATCTGCAATGGTTTCCAAGTAACAGGTTTCCCATCTGGCGTTGTAAACCGTTCAACAGCACAAGCGCAAAACCGTGGTTCATGGCAATCATTAACAAACCAACAACTCTCACAAGCTGCTGAATGTAACGTAGCTGGTCAAGTTGTTATTAACCCTGTAACACGTCTCGCAAAAATCACTGTTGAGGTTTACTATACAGCTAACAGCGCTTCAGATAAAAACTACCTCACAATATATATGTTACAAGACAGTATCTGGGGTTCACAATCAGGCGGCAGCTCAAACCCAGAACAAAATGTTGGTGGTCAATACTGCCACATGCACATCCTCCGCGATGCTATCACAGCTGACTGGGGAGATGAAATCGCTCCAACAACAGCAGGTACTTTAATCACAAAAGAATACGTTTACGAAATCCCTGCTTCAATCGGTTCACCTAACGGCGTTGAAGTTGACCTCGAAAATATCTCTTTCTTAGCATTCGTAGAAGAAAAACAACAAGGCGCAACATACCGTCCTATCCTCAACGTTAACGAATTAACAGTGACACAAGGTACAGAAGAAGCTATCTATCCAATCATCGCTAACGTAGCAGCAGCTTCAGGTTTCTCATGTTCAACAACAAGAACATTGAAACTCGACCTCGTTAATGGCGGTTTAGATGAATTGACATCTCTCAAATATCAAGTTAAAGTTGCTGACAACGAACCAATCGAATACACATGGGAAGGCAGCATCGCTTCATACCAAAGCTCATCAATCGAAATCGATGTTGATATGCCATTCGGTACACAAACAGTAGAAGTTTCAATCGTTGAAGCTAACGGCACAGCATACGAATTCACAAAGACTGGCTCTATTACAACAGACGAATGGGCAACAGTTAACGTTGAAGGCGAAACAGAAGAACTCACAATCGACATCATGCAAGATAAATACGGTAACCAAATCACTTGGGAACTCCTCGCATCAGATATGACAGTTATCGCATCAGGTGGTCCTTACACAATGTTAGTCGGTGGTGGTTCTGCTACACAACTTCATATTGAAAAAGCTACAGTAAGCAAAGGCGACTGCGTTAAATTCGTTATCAAAGACGCTGTTGGTAACGGTATGTGCTGCAGCTTCGGTGAAGGTTACTACCAAATCAAAGATAGCAAAGGCAACATCGTAGTTGATGGCGACGGCGACTTCGGTTCAGAAGCTTCAGCATTATTGTCAATCGGTGCTGGTGAAGCTGTTGAAGAAATCGAAACAGTTGAATCATACAATATTTTCCCTAACCCTGTAAAAGACGTTCTTACAGTTAAAGGCGAAAATATGAAACAAGTTGTTATCTCTAACGCTTTAGGTCAAGTTGTTGAAACAATCAACACAAACGACAACGAAGTTAGAGTTGACGTAAGCGCATTCAACAACGGTATGTACTTCATCAACGTTATCGACAACAACGGTGAAATGACAACTTCAAAAGTATCAGTTTTACATTGATATTTCAATAAATAAATAATGAGACGTTGCTTAATAGCAGCGTCTCTTTTTTTATCATAACAAAATTAAACCAAATGAAAAGAATCTTTTTACTTTCTTTCGCTTTGATATTTTGTTCTTTGCAGATAAATGCTCAGCAATATGTATCAACAGAAGCAGCAAACAGAAACTTGCTTATCGAAGAGTTCACAGGAAGAAATTGTCCTAACTGCCCTGCAGGTCATATCATCTCTACACGCATAACACACGACAATCCTGGAAGAGCGTGGAGCATCGGTATTCACTCTGGTTATTTCGCAGTGACAACATATCCTAACTTCAACACAGATATCAGCGCTACTTTTACAGACCCTTACGATGATGTAGCTGGCGGTCTCGGTTATCCTGCTGCTGTGTTGAACCGTTCAACAGATGAGGCTCTTGGTAGAGGCTACTGGGAAGCAGCAGCTGCGGAACAACTTCAAATCGCTGCTGAATGTAATGTGGGCGGCCATGTCACTATCGACCCTATCACTCGCAAAGCTTATATTACAGCAGAGGTATATTATACAGCAAACAGCGCTGAAGCAACAAACTATCTCACTATCGTCATGGTTCAAGATAGCATCGCAGGTCAGCAGGCTTACGGTCATACAAATCCAGCTCAGGATTTGGGCGACGACTTATATTGCCACATGCACGTGCTCCGCGATGTGGTCACTTCTTCATGGGGTGATGAAATTGCTCCAACAACACAGGGCTCTTTGATAACAAAGACTTACGAATATGCAATTCCTGAAATAATCGGCGACCCTAATGGCGTGACTGTCGATTTGGATAATATCTACTTCATCGCCTTCGTGACAGAGAAATATCAAGGTATGCCAACACGTCCTATCCTGAATGTTAACAGATTGACACAAGAACAATCTACAGGTTTGGCTGTTTCTCCTTATATCTCTGACCTTAACATGGAAGAAGGAGTGTTCTGTTCAGAAGAAAGAACATTCAAGAACTATGTTAAAAACGTTGGCTCTGAAACTCTCACTTCATTGAAGTTTGAAGTTGAAACAGCTGACGGTAATGTAGTAGAACATTCTTGGGAAGGAAGCATCGCTCCTGACGCAACAGAACGCATCGACATCACTTTGGATATTCCTTTCGGCAATAATGAAATGAACTTCAATATTGTTGAAGCTAACGGTCAAACTCACGAATATTCTAAATCAGTGATGGCTCTCTGTGATGAATGGGATGAATATGATACAGGTTGTGTTGAAGAAATTCCATTGACAATAGAAATCATGCAAGACAAATATGGTAACCATACAACATGGGAGTTCTTGGCATCTGATAATACAGTTTTGGCATCCGGCGGTCCATATACTTATTTGCCAAATGCTAATTCACAATTACATACCTATACAGTAAATGTAACTCCTGATTGTTATAAATTCGTTATCTATGACAGCTATGGCAACGGCATCTGCTGCGGCGAAGATGGCGACGGATATTACAGAATACTTTCTGAAAATGGCGAAATCATTGTAGATGGAAATGGCGAATTTACCGACATGGCTTATAGCATACTTTCAGTCAAGACATCAGGAAATGTTAATGATGTTTTAGCATCTACATATAATATCTATCCAAATCCTGCAAAAGATGTTCTGACAATTAAAGGCGATAATATGAATCAGATTAAGGTTTATAATGCCTTAGGTCAGATTGTTAAAAATATTGATTGCAATACTAATGAATATGAAATCAATGTCAACGATATGAACAACGGAATCTATTTCATCAATATCACTAATGTTAATGGTGAAATGACAACAAGCAAGGTTTCAGTTCAACATTGATAAATGACAAAAGGCTAAAGGTGTAAATTCCTTTAGCCTTTTTTTATAATAAATCAACCAAAATCATAACCAGAAACCCTGAAATACTGAAATACTGAAATCCTAATGACGCACGGCGGTGCGTCTCTACGTGGTTTAATCCCTCTTTCCCTTTAATTCCTCTAATTCCTCTAGCTTCTTCTCAATTCTGTTAAGTTGTTTCTTGATATCGTCGTTGTTGTCTTCTGCCATGGCATCGACGAAGATAGAGTTAATGAACGACAATCCGATGATGCCGCCGCCGCATAGTAAGAGACAGAAATATAAGCGAGATATTTTTCCGATAAAAGGTGTTGTGGCTGCGGCTATCGCATCAGGAATCTCATACCATCCTTCTATTGTGAAGATACGGAAAACAGTATAAATGGATTGAAGTGGAGTAGAGAAGAACTCCGGCGCTACGTTCTTGTATAAGCAGCAGTTTATCAAGCCGGAAATGATGATGATAATTATGAATGCTATCAAAATAGCTCTAGATTGTTTCAAAGCACGAACAAATCCTTTTGTAATCTGACTGATATTAGGGAAGAACTTGAATACTCTAAAAATCCTGAATATTCTTAAAAGACGTAATGCGAGTATTACTGAGAGGTTTGATAAAGAGCTCTCGATGAATAATGTTGTTATAGAAGGAACGGATAATATTATTATGAAAAAGTCGAATCTGTCCCAGCCGTTGTTCCAAAATTTTTTGAAACCATATTCCCTGATTTTCACTATCATCTCTATCACGAAAAAGATAGTGATAAGAATGTCAAAGTGTAAAAGTATAGAATTTCGTATACCCGATTCTGTCAAGAATATTATTATTGTATTGATGACAATTATTGATAATATGACACTTTCATTAAGGAATATTTTTTTCAATTTTGATAGCATAGGATATGAGATTTATAAAGGCAAAGTTAATAAAAAAAATAAGGTTTAACGTCATTACAACATTAAACCTTATTTTAATTGTTTATTTATATTAGACGCATCAATGTGTGTTTATTTTAATAGGAATCATTGATACGTCTCTACAAATTATGAATTATGAATTATGAATTATGAATTACAAAAACGCTGCCATTTGTTCTTGTAATTTCTTTGCTTCTTCTGCTGCTTTTTCAGCGAAGTCTTTTTCTTTAGAAGCGTAGATGATACCTCTTGATGAGTTGACCAACAAACCGCATTCTTTGTTAAGACCGAATTTTGCTACTGCTGCCAAGTCGCCGCCTTGTGCTCCAACGCCAGGAACCAAGAAGAAGTGATTTGGTAACATTTGTCTGATTTCGCCTAATTCTTCAGGATGTGTAGCGCCAACAACGTACATCATTTTATTGTCGTCAGCCCAAGTGCTTGACTTAGCGAGAACTTCCTTGTAAAGTTCATGACCTTCAACGTTGAGATATTGGAAGTCTTTTGAGCCTTTGTTTGAAGTAAGAGCTAACAAGATAACCCATTTGTCTTCGAAGCCTAAGAATGGTTCTACTGAATCGAGGCCCATATAAGGAGCTACTGTTATAGCGTCGCTGCTCATTGTCTCGAAGAACGCTCTTGCGTAGTTGGCTGATGTGTTGCCGATGTCGCCTCTCTTAGCGTCAGCGATGACGAAAATCTCAGGATAGTTAGCCTTGATGTATTTTATTGTCTTGTCTAATGTTTCCCAGCCTTTTGCACCATATACTTCGTAGAAAGCTGTGTTAGGTTTGTAAGCTACTGTATATTGTGCTGTAGCATCGATGATTTGTTTGTTGAATTCGAAGACAGGGTCTTCACATTCTAAAAGATGTTGTGGAATCTTGTTGATGTCGGTGTCTAAACCAACGCAAAGGAATGACTTCTTTGCAAATATCTGTTCTACTAATTGTTTTTTATTCATAATATATTTTTTTATTGTTTTGTTATTTGAGACGCATCAATGTGTTTTTATTTTTGCATGAATCATTGATACGTCTCTACAATTTCTAATTCTCTTTAAGGCGTTCTGCGTTTTCTGCCATCTGTAATTTTTCAATAATCTCATTGATGTCGCCGTCGATGATTGCCTGCAAATTATAAATTGTCAGGTTGATGCGATGGTCGGTAACGCGTCCTTGTGGATAGTTGTATGTTCTGATTTTTGCTGAGCGGTCGCCAGTTGACACCATTGTCTTTCTCTGAGAAGCTATGCTTTCAAGGTATTTATTGTATTCTCTTTCGTAGAGACGAGTTCTCAAGACTTTCATCGCTGTTGCGAGATTCTTGATTTGAGACTTCTCGTCTTGGCAGGAAACGACTATACCGCTAGGGATGTGTGTCAGACGAACTGCAGAATAAGTAGTGTTAACTGACTGGCCACCTGGACCAGATGCGCAGAATGTTTCCTTGCGGATATCTTTTTCGTTGAGTTCAACATCGAATTCTTCAGCTTCTGGTAGAACGACTACTGATGCTGCTGATGTGTGGATTCTGCCCTGAGTCTCAGTCTTAGGCACACGTTGTACGCGGTGGACTCCTGACTCGAATTTAAGAAGTCCGTAAGCGCCGTCGCCAATGACGTTGAATACTATTTCCTTGAAACCGCCAGCTGTTCCTTCGTTGAGTTCAACGACTTCAATCTTCCAGCCTTTGGTCTCGCAATATCTGATATACATTCTGTAGAGGTCGCCAGCGAATATTGAAGCTTCGTCGCCGCCGCTGCCGGCGCGTATCTCCATGACGGCATTCTTGTCGTCGGTTGGGTCTTTAGGGATGAGCATCACGCGGATTTCTTCTTCGATGGTATCGCGTCTTTGTTCAGCCTCTGTGAGTTCTTCCTGAGCCATCTCGCGCATATCATCGTCTTTCTCGTTCTTCAAAATCTCTTTGGCTTCCTCGATGTTGGACAAGAGATTCTTATATTCTTTGAAAGCTACGACGATAGGTTCCAACTCTTTATAGTCCTTGTTGACCTTGACGAAACGTTTCATATCGCCAATAATCTCAGGGTCGTTGAGCTGTTCGCCTAATGTCTCCCATTTGGTTTTTATATCTTCTAACTTATCAATGATTTCCATCTTTGGTAGGTTAATTTTTTATTAATATTCGAATGTTCCGAATTCGCTCTTGATTGTGAGTTGTTTCTTTTCAGATGCTTCAACATGACCTACGATTTGAGCTTCGATATTGAATTCTTTTGCTATTTGAATCATTTCTTCAGCTGCTTTCTCGTTGGTGTAAATCTCGAGACGGTGTCCCATGTTGAATACCTTGTACATTTCTTTCCAGTCTGTTCCTGATGATTCTTGAATCATTCTGAAGAGAGGAGGAAGCTTGAACATATTGTCTTTCACGATATGGAGACTGTTGGTGAAGTGGAGCACTTTAGTCTGTGCGCCGCCGCTGCAGTGGATGATACCGTTGATTTGTTTTCTGAAGTTGTTCAAGATTGGAACCATCAATGGGAGATAAGTACGGGTAGGAGAGAGGATGAGTTTGCCTACATCGACGCCTTCTATCTCTGTTGGTTCTGTTAATGTATGAGGACCTGAATAGATTAAGTCTTCAGGTATTGAATGGTCGAAGCTTTCTTCGTATTTTTCTGCTAAGTAGTGTCCTAAAACGTCGTGGCGTGCTGAGGTGAGTCCGTTGCTGCCCATGCCACCGTTGTAGCTTGTTTCGTATGTGGCTTGTCCTGATGAAGCGAAACCTACGATGACGTCGCCAGCTTGTATATTGTTTTCAACGACTTCGTCTCTTCTCATGCGAGCTGTCACTGTGCTATCGACGATGACTGTACGTACCAAGTCGCCTACGTCAGCTGTCTCGCCGCCTGTGAGGTAGATGCCGCAGCCGAGTGAACGTAATTTAGCGAGGAATTCTTCTGTGCCGTTGATGATAGCAGAAATGACTTCGCCTGGGATGAGGTTCTTGTTACGTCCTATTGTTGATGAAAGAAGCATTTTGTCTGTTGCGCCAATACATAAGAGGTCGTCGGTGTTCATGACGATAGCATCTTGTGCAATGCCTGACCATACAGAGAGGTCGCCTGTTTCTTTCCAATAAAGGTAAGCTAAAGATGACTTTGTTCCAGCTCCGTCGGCGTGCATGATGTTGCAATATTCATCATCACCACCCATGACATCAGGAATGATTTTACAGAATGCATTAGGATACAATCCTTTGTCTAAATTCTTTATTGCATTGTGAATGTCTTCTTTCTCGGCAGAGACACCACGAAGTTGATAACGCTTTTCTACTGACATAGCTTTTATTTGTTAAAGATGAGTTTCATTGTCTCTGTATCGAAGGTGAACTCTCCGAATTCTTTGAGTGTCTTTTCTCCGATGAGCCAATCTGTTCTCAAATTGTTATATACTCTTACTTTTACATTTTTCACTGAACGGTTTGCAATCCACATCTCTTTGATGATGAACTCAGCACGGTCGGCTACAGCGCCAATGGTGATGATTCTCTCAATGTTGTCGCCTATGAAGTCATCTTTTGTGATGACACCGTCGTTCAACATTTTCATGACTTTTCTTTGTGATACTCCAAATTCGAAGTCTTTGTCGTAAGTCACGTTTTCTGTATAAGCGTTGATTGTGGCTTTGAATGAGAGATATCCTTGTTTGTCAACAGCGAAGGCCACTTTGTTGTCGTCAGGTCTCATATTAACGTTTGCCATTTGTTCGTCGCTGATGTTTTCTCTAGGTATATAGTCTTTGCTTATCACTCTGAATTCGGATCTACGGTTCAACTGATGAGCATATTCTTTCAAGTCTTCATTAGACAAGTTCTTGATATAATCTTCTGTGAGTGTTGTGCCAGCTTTGAAAACAAAACCGTTGAATGTGTAGTCTTTTTGTAATGTTCTAGGAACACGTTCGCCATAACCTTTGGCTGTCAATCTGAATGGGTCGATACCTCTGATGACGAGATAGTCGCATACCGACTGAGCACGTTTTTGTGATAAGATATCGTTCTTTTCATGAGTGTCGCGGTTGTCGGTGTGTGAGCCCAATTCGATAGCGATGTTAGGGTTGACTTGTAACAATTCGATTAGGCCTCTGAGCGAGTCTTCAAATTGTGGTCTCAATTCCCATTTTGACAATTCGTACAAGATGTCAGGCAATACGATTGGCATATCAGGAATTACGCTTATTTCGTAATCTTCATTGAAGTCTCTGCTGAATTCAAGTCCTACAGTGCTGATAGTATCGGTAAAGTTGAAGAAGTTCTTCTTATCTATTGATAAAATATATGTGTTATTAGGTTTTACTTGCGAGTTGGTAAATAAGAACGCGCCTTTTTCACTGCTGTTTGTAGTGTAGTTAGAACCATCTGAACCGCTTAAGGTGACAGTAGCGCCTTCTACAAACTGCAGGCTGTTTTGGTTTTTGATTGTACCGCTTATTGTGAATAAGACAGGAGGCTCGATGAAATAATAGATGTCATCGTCGAGTCCGTTTCTTACGTCTCTGTTGCTGATGAAGAATCCTCTTTCTTCTGATGGATGGAAAGTGATTCCGTAGTCGTTGCCTATTGAGTTGATTGGAGATTTTAGGTTGACAGGCTCAGTCCATTCGCCTATTGTGTCTAATGTTGTGACATAGATGTCGAGGCCTCCCATGCCGCCGTGACCGTTAGAAGCGAAATATAGTGTACTGTCGTTTCTCATATAAGGATAGAGCTCGTCGCCTTCAGTGTTGATGATTGCGCCTAAGTTTCTTGGGCGACCGAACTTCTCTGAGGTACTTTCTCTTTCTGATATCCATAGGTCTTTGCCTCCTATTCCTCCTCTTCGTTCAGATGCGAAGAACAATTTCAATTCGTCGCTTGAAAGGGTAGGGTGGCCAACAACGTCAAGACTGTCTATTGTTGTAATCTCTACTGTGACAGGGTCGCTCCATGAACTTCCTGAGCGTGAAGATTTCATTATCTGGCATCCTGATTCTCTTTTCTTATGGTTAGGACAACGTGTGAAATATAATGTAGAGAAGTTTCTGTTCATGAAAGGAGTTCCCTCGCTGCCGGCAGAGTTGATAATATCTTCATCTGCTAATGTTGGAGTTTCCCATTCGCCTTGTTTGTTTTGGCGTGCGATGTAAAAGTCAGGGAAGTTTTGTCCTGTGATAGCGTCTTTTTCTTTAGACACGCCGTCTTCTCTTGCAGAAGAGAAGATAACTTCATTATAATTGTTTGATATCCAGGAAACACCGAATTCTGCAGCTTTAGAATTCAATTTTTTAAGGCGAGTGACTTCATACTTTGAAGGGTATTCAAGCCATTCTTGAATATATTGCATATCTTCCAATGCAGCGAAACCACGAGGGTCGTCTGGAACTAATTCATTGTAAATGGCATAATATTCTGCTGCCAATTCATATTTTTGGTTTCTCTTCAATACGTCTGCATAGTTGAGATAAACTATAGGATTCTCTTTAGGAAATTCGGTGCGGAGCAATCTCTTGTATTGTGATTCGGCTAGTTTTGTAGCTTCTGTGAGTCGGTAACATTCTGCAAGTCGGTAAGTGATGTGGATACGTTCTTCTTCGTATTTTTTCTTGCTAGTTTTTTTGTAAGCTTTTTTATATCTTTCTATTGCAACATTATATTGTTTGCGTTCGAAAGCGATGTCAGCAGATTTGCTTGGGTTTCTGCGTTGAGCGCAAACAGGTTCTGCAGCGCCTAAAATGATGACTATGAGTATGAGAAATAATTTCTTTAACATATAAAAACCTTTTATTAAGGTGTAACGTAATTAATGTTACAAAATTATAAAAAAAAACACTATTGTTGAAAGACAAACGACAAAAGATGAAAGATTTTTTTAGAGGGAGTAGAGGAACTAAAGGTTTAGAGTAATTAGAGTGATTAAAGGGGATTGAGGTTAGACCCTCAGTTCCTCTAATCCCTGATATAATATTCAAAATTCAAAAAAAAAGGAGCCCCTAATTTCTTAGGAGCTCTTTCAACTTTAGTCATTAGACTTTCGTCTTTAGCCTATTATTTTTTCTTTGTATTAGCTGCTTCTAATTCTGCATCGTATTCTTTACCTTTGAAAAGTCTGTATGCCAAAGGTGTTGCGATGAACATTGATGAGAATGTACCAGCGATCATACCAACTAACAATGCGAATACGAAACCGCGGATTGTTTCACCACCGAAGATGAAGATTGCTAACAATACGACGATTGTTGTACCTGATGTGTTGATTGAACGTAATAATGTGCTGTTGTTTGCGCTATTGAAGAGTTCTCTCCAACCTTTCTTAGGGAATAATGTAACGTTTTCACGTACACGGTCGAAGATAACCACTGTGTTGTTGATTGAGTAACCGATGATTGTCAAAACTGCAGCGATGAATGATTGGTTGACTTCCATTGTGAATGGTAATACATTGTTGAGCAATGAGTACATACCGATAACAATCAATGTGTCGTGAGCCAAACAAACGATGCTTGACAAACCATATTGCCATCTTCTGAATCGGATAGCGATGTAAACGAACATAACAACGAGTGATACGATAACAGCGATGAAAGCTTTACGTGTTACGTCGTCAGCAACTGTAGCACCAACTTTTTGTGAGCTTAAGATGCCGAGTAATACGTTGCTCTTGTCTGAGTCTGTTGTGAATTCTTCGTATGTCATGTTTGTTTCGTACAAGCCTTTAAGTGCGTTGTAGATGAGACCTTGGATTTCAGCGTCAACGTCTTGTGCGTTGTCGTTAATCTTATAGTCTGTTGTTATCTTGACTTGACGGCTTGGACCGTATGTCTTAACTTCTGGAACGCTTTCAAATTCTTTAACGTTTGATAATGCGCTACGTACTTCGTTAACTGTAACGTCTTTGTCGAAGCGGACAACATAGTTACGTCCACCTTTGAAGTCGATACCGAGGTTTAATCCGCGAACTGCTAATGAACCAACGCTGATAACGATGAAGATACCTGCGATGATAGCTGCTTTCTTACCGAAGCCGATGAAGTCGAATGCTGTGTTTTTCAAGAATTCGCGTGTAGCGTTATTTGAGAAGCTGATGTTCTTGTCTTTCTTCAACCAGCCTTCAAATACTAAACGTGAGATGAAGATTGATGTGAACAATGATGTAGCGATACCAATCATCAATGTTGTAGCGAAGCCTTGAACAGGACCTGTACCGAATTCGAACAATACGAATGCTGTCAAGAATGTTGTGATGTTACCGTCGAGGATAGCTGAGTAAGCTGCTTTGTAACCGTCAGCGATAGCTGTTCTGATGCCTTTACCTGCGCGTAATTCTTCTTTGATACGTTCGAAGATGATGACGTTAGAGTCAACAGCCATACCGAGTGTCAAGACGATACCGGCGAGACCTGGCAATGTCAAAACTGTTCCGAATGATGCTAATACACCGAACATGAAGAAGATGTTAACTAACAATGCGATGTCTGATGCAACACCAGCTTTGTTGTAGAAGAACATCATATAAATAAGAACGAGAACGAAAGCAATGATAAGTGACCAGAGACCTGATTGGATAGCTTCTTGACCCAATGATGGACCAACAACGTTTTCTTCAAGGATTCTAGCTGGAGCTGGCAATTTACCTGCTTTCAAGATGTTAGCCAAGTCTTGTGCTTCTTCAAGTGTCATGTCGCCACCAGAGATTGATGAACGGCCGCTTGGGATTTCGTCGTTAACAACAGGATATGAATATACGTAGTTGTCGAGAACGATAGCAACTTGTCTGCCAATGCTTTCGCCTGTCAAGCGTTTCCATGCTTTAGCGCCTTCGCTGTTCATTTGGATTGTAACTTCAACGCGACCGTTTTGGTCGTAGTCTTGACGAGCGTCAACGATAACTTCACCGCCGAGAGCAGCTTTGTTGTCGCGTGATGTTTTTAATGCAACGAGGTCGATATATTCAACGCCATCACCCATTGTGTTAGGTTTTACGCACCATGCGAATCTGACGTTACGTGGGAATACGTTTTTAACTTGTTTGAGCATTCTGTTGATGTTAGCTGTATCTTTAACTAAAGCCATACCAACGCGTGCTGTTTGTGCTGGGTATGTTTGACCCATTTCATTTTGGAAGTAAGAAGGTGTCAAATAGTTGTAAAGTGGGAAGTTGGCTTTCATTTCTTCCATTGCTTCTTCTTGAGCTTTTAATGAGTCGTTAGCCAAGAGAGCTGGTTCGTCGCCATTGTTTTCTTCTTCAACTTTTTCTTCTGCTAAAGCTTCGTTAGCTTTGTTGATTTCTGCAAGACGTTTGTTAGCCTCGTCGAAATATTCATAGATTTCTGTGAAGTTGTATGTTTCCCAGAATTCGAGTTGAGCTGTACCTTGTAAGAGTTTGCGAACACGTTTAGGGTCTTTGATGCCTGGGAGTTCAACAAGGATACGTCCTGAGTTTTCTAATTTTTGGATGTTTGGTTGAGCAACGCCGAAACGGTCGATACGAGTTCTTAAGATTTGGTAAGAACGGTCGATAGCGCTGTTTGTTTCTTCTTTGATAACATTCAATACTTCTTCATTTGTTGAATTGACTGTTATGCCTTTGTCTTTGAATTCGAACAAGAAGATAGGAGCTAATTTTGCATTAGGATCTAATTGTTGGAAAGCATCGCCGAACAAGTCAACATAATCTCTTTGTGAGTTGAGGTGTTGTTCGTTAGCCATTTGGATAGCTTGAACGAAAACTGGGTCTGTGCTGTGACCTGAGAGAACATTGATGATGTCTGGAACTGAAACTTCCATCATAACGTTCATACCACCTTTGAGGTCGAGACCTAAGTTGATTTCCATTTCTTTTGCTTGACGATAAGTTTGTCCTAATGGATAAACTTTCACTGTGCTCATTGAGTCTAAGTAATAAGTTTCTCTAGCACTTTGAATTGAATCTAAATAGTAATCGTAAGCATTTTGATTACCTTTGGCAAGGACTTCTGCCATTTTTACTGCCTCTGCACTTGTAGCATATTCAGCTGCTTTTTTCTCAACGTTTCTTGTCACAAATGAGAATGACAATTGATACAATGAGAACACAGCCAAGATAACTGCTAAAAGTTTGATAACTCCTTTGTTTTGCATTGTAAATCTGTTTTTTATAATTAATTATTTTATTTCTATTTTATGAAAATACAATTTTTGGGGTGCAAAAGTACGATTTTTTTATCTTATAAACAAGTGCTTTTTATAAAAACTTGAAAAATATGAAAAGAGGAAATTTTAGACAACAGACAACAGTCAACGGACAACAGAATTTTTTAGTTAGGAGTTGAGGAAGACTACAAGACCACTCCGCCGTCGAGCTTTCCGCTATATCTTTTTCCGCTGCGCTCCAAAAGGATGCCGCTCCAATCCCTAACGCACTGGAGAATTCTAGAACTCTAGAATTCTAGAACCTTAGAAATTTCTAGAGTTCTAAAATTCTAGAGTTCTAAAATTCTAAAATGTGGCTTCTTTAAAAAAGAATTCCTGTAACACAATGTTTATAAAAATCAAAGCGCTGAAGGCGCGACAGAATCGTGATTGATTTTTCTGTCGTACCTTCGGCACTCTTATTAATATTCGCTCTTTGCCCTTTAGCCTTTAGCCCTTAGCCTTTAGCCATCAATACCTCAACCACTTCCAGATTTCTTTCCAGCTTGGTTTCTTGCCGTACATCAAGATGCCGGTTCTATAAATCTTGGCAGCAATCCATGTGATGAAGATGAATGTTATTATAAGTATCAGTATAGAGACTATTATTTGCCAATATGGTACGCCGAATGGTATTCTTATCATCATGGAGACTGGCGAGGTGAATGGTATCATAGAGAGCCAGATTCCTAAGCCGCTGTCAGGATTGTTTATCATTGTTGTTGAACATACGATGGCGACTATCAATGGCATTGAGAGTATTGTCACAAATTGGTTGCTGTCGGTCTCGCTGTCAACCATGCCGCCTACTGCTGCGAAGAGTGCTGCGTATAACAAGAATCCGAATACGAAGTAGAATAGGAAACTTGTCAAGATAGCCTTGAAGTTGATTGTTTCTATCATATTTACAACTTCAAGCATGATGTCTTGTCCTTTACTTGTCTCTACAATCTGACTAATCTCTTCAGTCATGATTGTTCCTGTCGGTGACATTATTTCCGGTCCTAAGATGATTCCGTTTGCCACGAAATATATTCCTATCGTCATGACAATCCATAATAAAAACTGTGTTAGACCTACTGATGCGATGCCTAAGATTTTTCCCATCATCAACTCAAATGGCTTTACTGAACTGATGATGACTTCCACTATACGGTTGCTTTTCTCTTCGATGACACCTCGCAATACCTGGTTGCTGAAAAGGAATATCACGAAATAAATTATTACTGCGAGTGTCAGACCTAATATTGATTCCAACTCGGCATAACTGGTTTTCTCGCCTTCTTCTTCATCCATACGTATTGTAGCAACATTGATGTTGGTCTGAACTGATTTTACAATATTAGGGTCTATTCCTGATGCTAGCAGTTTTTTATGTTCCACTTCTTGTTTCATAGTGTTCTTGATATGACTGCTTAACGTCATAGGTATCTGCTTGTTGCTGTATAGCTTGGCATTGACAGGTACGTTTAATGAAGTCATCGGTACATATAATACTGCATCGTAAATTCCTTCGAAGACTAATTTCTTCAAGCTGTCGATATCTTCGCTCTCATCATAATAAACGAAAGTGTTTGCATCGGTGTTTTCAAATTTGCCATTAAACCATGCTGTCTCATCTAAAACAGCTATGGCTTTCTTGCTCTCCATCTTGTCAGAATTGACCATAAGCAGGGAAGGAGCAATTATCAATGCAGCGAAGAATAAAGGTCCTAAAAATGTTAATATAATGAAACTACGTTTCTTTACACGGGTGAGATATTCTCTCTTTAATATTATACTTAAGTTATTCATGCGATTCTTTTTTTTAAAGTCAACAGACAACGGTCAACGGTCAACAGACTCTGTCCAATTATTATACTCTGAACTCTGAACTCTAAACTCTAAACCTTAAACTATAAACTATTAACTTTATTAATAAAAATATCATTCATAGAAGGGAGCAGCTCTCTATAAGAGACGATGGTTCCTTTCTCTGACAGATAATTAATCAAGATATTTGGATTGGTGTTGTTCTCGGCTTTGATGTTCAATGTTATCTCTCCGTTGGAGTCTGTTTTTTCTGAAATTAATGTAAAGTCATTAGGAAGAGACTCTGAGATTCTGAGATTCAGAGATTCTGAATTTCTTAAAACAACTTCAAACTTATTATCTTTATTATCTTGCTTTATCTGATAGACGCTGCCTTCGAGGATTTTCTGACCTTTATTAATAAGCATGATATTGTCGCATAATTCTTCGACAGATGACATGTTGTGAGTAGAGAAAATTATCGTTGCGCCTTTGTCGCGGAGTTCGAGTATTTCTTTTTTGAGAAGGTTTACGTTGATAGGGTCGAATCCTGAGAATGGTTCGTCGAAGATAAGTAATTGAGGATTATGTATTACTGTCACGATGAATTGTATCTTCTGTTGCATTCCTTTGCTAAGTTCCTCGACTTTTCTGTCCCACCAGTTCAAGATACCGAATTTGTTGAACCATGCTTTAAGTCTTTTCTCAGCATCTTTCTGGCTGACGCCTTTGAGTTGTGCGAGATATACCGCTTGCTCGCCGACTTTCATCGATCTATACAATCCGCGTTCTTCTGGAAGATATCCTATTTGTGTGATGTGGCTTCGGTTCAGTTTTTCTCCATTGAAGATTATCTCTCCTTCATCGGGAGCGGTTATTTGGTTTAACATTCTTATCAATGTAGTTTTACCTGCGCCGTTAGGACCGAGAAGTCCGTAGATGCTTTGTCTCGGCACTCTGATACTGATATTGTTCAGGGCTTTGTAGTTGCCGTACGTCTTGCTGACGTTGTTAATCTCAATGAAGTTGTTCATGATTTTTAAGTTTAGAGTTTAGAGTTAATAGTTTATAGTAGTTGAAAAGTTGAAAGTTGTTTGGTTTAAAAGTTTATTGTAAAATATGGACCTAAAACTCTCAACTATAAACTATAGAACTACTTTGAACTATAAACTATTAACTATAAACTTTATTACATTAGCTAAAAAATTTCTTGAATTTCTTGAATGGACTTTTGTCTTTGTCTGATGCTGGGTCCATGTTTTCGCTTTCGAGAAGCGACTTCATTATTTTCTCTTCTTCTTTGTTGAGGTTCTTAGGTGTCCATACTGTCACGTTGACGAGAAGGTCACCTTTGCCGTAGCCGTTCAGTTCTGGGAGGCCTTTGCCTCTTAACTTGATGACTTCGCCGCTTTGTGTTCCTGCAGGAATCTTGACTTCTGTCTTGCCATTTATTGTAGGGACTTCCACTGTTGTTCCAAGAGCTGCTTGAGGGAAGCTGATGAACAAGTTGTAGATGAGGTTGTCGCCGTCGCGTTCGAGTTCTTTGTCTTTTTCCTCTTCGATGAGAATGATGAGGTCGCCTGCTATACCGTTGCGAGCTCCGGCGTTGCCTTTGCCTCTTACCGAAAGTTGCATTCCTTCTGCAACGCCGGCTGGGATGTTGAGTTCAATGATTTCCTCACTCTTGACGATGCCGTTACCTTGACATTCCGGACATTTGTTCTTTATGATTTTTCCTTCGCCTCCGCAGTTAGGACATGTTGAGACGGTTTGCATCTGACCGAAGATGGAGTTTTGAATCTTGACGGTCTGACCTCTTCCATTACAAGTAGGACAAGTCTCGAAGCTGTTGTCCTGTGCGCCGCTGCCACCGCAGTGCTGGCAAGGAACATATTTGTTTACTTTTACTTTTTTCTTGACGCCTTCGTTTATTTCGCTGAGGTTGAGTTTTACGCGAAGACGAAGGTTGCTGCCTCTGTTGACATGACGTTGCGCTTGACGACCGCCACCGCCGCCAAAGCCTCCGAAACTAAATCCGCCACCGCCGAACAAGTCTCCAAAGATGTCACCGAAATGACTGAAGATATCGTCCATTCCGCTGAATCCTTGTTGTCCGTGCAAGCCGGCATGACCGAATTGGTCGTAACGGGAGCGTTTGTCAGGATTGCTTAACACTTCGTATGCTTCGGCTGCTTCCTTGAATTTCTCTTCGGCGTCTTTGTTGTCAGGGTTTTTGTCAGGGTGATATTTGATAGCCATCTTGCGATAGGCTTTCTTTATCTCATCGGCTGTGGCGTTCTTAGGCACCTCAAGCACTTCGTAGTAATCTCTTTTCTCCATTGTTTTTTTATTTTAATATCAACCGCCAACAACTACGCGTGCGTAGCGAATGACTTTGCCGTTGAGTTTGTAACCTTTTTGAATTACGTCTATGACTTTTCCTTTTTGTGATTCGTCAGCAACAGGGACGTTTGTAAGAGCTTCGTGCTCGTCGGTGTTGAACATAGTGTCTTTAGCGTTGATTTCTTCAAGACCTTTTTGTTCGAGAGTACGTTTGAATTTATTGTATATCAACAATACGCCTTCGTAATTAGCGTCGGTTTCCTTGTTTTCCATTGTTTGGAGAGCGCGTTCGAAATCATCGAGGATTGGCAGTAAATCTACCATGATGCTTTCTGAAGCGGTTTTTGATAACTCTATTTTTTCTTTGGCAGTACGCTTGCGATAATTGTCAAATTCGGCAAAAAGACGTAGATATTCGTCGTTCAATTTGTCATATTTTTCATTCAACTCTTCGAGCTGCTTATCGTTTTTGTTCTTTCTGAATTTTTTGCCTTTTGATTCTTCATGAACTTCGTTTTTATTAACATCTTCATTCTCATTGATGTTAACTTTGCCTTCTTCCATTTTTTCTTCCATGATATATATTTTTTTATTTATTAACTAAATAGAATTTCGTTCCGGCACAATCAAATAATTTGCCGTTTTTTAAGGATAAAAATATTTGACAAAATGTCATATTGTTAAGTCAACAAGTCAACAAGACAACAAGACAACAAGTCTTTTGTGTTGTATATATCTTGTAGTCTTGTGGTCTTGTAGTCTTGTAGTCTTTTATATCCTCTCAATCTCAACGCCTAATTCTCTGAGACGACCATCTATGTTTTGGTAGCCTCTGTCGATTTGTTCAATATTTTCGATGATGCTTGTTCCTTTAGCTGACAATGCTGCTATGAGGAGAGCGACACCGGCTCTGATGTCAGGCGACGCCATTTTGACTGCGTGTAATTGCTGTGTGCGGTCGAGACCGATGACGGTGGCTCTATGCGGGTCGCATAAGATAATCTGTGCGCCCATGTCGATAAGTTTGTCAACGAAGAAGAGGCGGCTTTCGAACATTTTCTGATGGATGAGGACTGTTCCTTTTGCCTGTGTTGCAACGACTAAAACGATACTTATCAAGTCGGGAGTGAATCCAGGCCAAGGAGCGTCGGCTACAGTTAGGATGCTGCCGTCCATGAACGTTTCAACTTCGTAATGTTCTTGTTCCGGAATATAAATGTCATCGTCTCTGAATTCCATCTTTATTCCTAAACTCTTGAAAACATCTGGAATCAAGCCTAGGTCTTTGATTCCGGCATTTTTTATTGTGAGTTCAGAGCCTGTCATGGCTGCCATTCCGATGAAGCTGCCTACTTCAATCATGTCGGCGAGCAGACGATGTGTTGTTCCGCCTAATTTTGTTACACCTTTAATAATTAATAAGTTTGAGCCGATGCCGCTGATTTGCGCTCCCATAGAGACAAGCATACGGCACAACTGTACGATATAAGGTTCGCAGGCAGCGTTGAAGATTGTTGTCTCGCCTTGTGCCATGACGGCTGCCATGATGATGTTGGCAGTTCCTGTCACCGAGGCTTCGTTAAGAAGCATATATGTTCCTTTTAATCCGTCGGAAGGAGCTGTGGCGACTTGGCATTTGTTGCCATCTTCGAATGTGGCTCCTAATTTCTGTAATCCTATGATATGAGTGTCGAGACGGCGGCGTCCTATCTTGTCGCCTCCTGGCTTAGGTAAGTAACCTTTGCCGAAACGGGCGAGCATCGGACCTAATATCATGACGCTACCTCTCAGACGAGTTGCTTTTTCTGTAAACTTTTCTGATTCAAAATATGAGAAATCAATGTCTTTGGCTTGAAGTTCCACAACGTCAGAAGATATTCTATTTACGCAAACGCCCATATCGCCAAGTATGTCGATTAGATTGTTGATGTCAGAAATATCTGGCAAATTGGTGATGGTAACTTTTTCTTCAGTAAGAAGACATGCACATAAAACTTGCATTGCCTCATTCTTAGCTCCTTGCGGTGTT